>CAZHIU010000019.1:0-34588 GCA_964532555.1 uncultured Microbacterium sp. | reverse complement strand
GGCTGGCATCCGAGGCGCAGTACGCGGGCGATGCCGACCCCTATGTGAAGCAGCGTGAGGTCGAAGAAGAAGCTTCGTCAGAAGCAGACGAAGAAGAGTAGCTCTCGTTGGCCGATTCTTCGCTCTCGTCAGCTATGCGAGACGACGACGAGAGCCGAGTTCGTCCTGCGGTTCGCTGGTACGCTGAAACTCGCCCTGGCACCAGGGAGCGTGTCCGTCATCGAAATCTTGAGTCGCGTTGTGCGGGCGTGTGCGAGCAAGAGGGGGGATGCAATCCGGATGACGACACTCACGCGCGAGAACGACTACCTTCTGCCCGAGCGAGCCAGACTCTTCCACATCGGCCAGGCCAAGACCGGCACGACTGCGCTGCAGGTGACGGCTGCGCGCAAGCGCGACGAACTTCTCGCGCACGGTGTTTTGTATCCTGACGAACGGCACAGAAGCCATCGCCGTGCGGTTGCCGCATTCATGGGCAAGCCCATAGACGGCAAAGCCCCACCGCGTAGCATGTGGGATGAATTGCAGAGCCTGATTCACGCCGAGCTCGAGCGTCGTGTTTGGATCAGCTACGAGTCGACCTGTGGGAGTTCAGATGAGACGGCGGCCGCATTCTGCGAGGCGATCGGGGGTGCGCTTCACATCGTCGTGACACTTCGTCATTACGGGGACCTCCTTGCATCGCGTTGGCAGCAAGGCTTGAAGCACGGAGCAGCTTTGGGGCTGGATGACCAGCTTCGCGCTGTGCTCGCCGAGCAGCCCGACGCACAAGTGACGTCGGAATTCCACCGATCTACAGATCAAGCGGGAATCGTGCGGCGGTGGGCGAAGATCGTGGGTTCCGAGAACGTGACGGTCATTGTGACAGATAAGGCCCAACCGACGCTCATCTCAGACGCCTTTGAGGGTTTGCTCGGTCTGCCGCAGGGCATGTTGAGCCCTATCGAGCTGGATCGTGAGGAGAGCAATCGCACAATGTCTCTCCAAGAAGCGGAGTTGATTCGCGCAATAAATGCAGTGTTTCGGCCTGAGGATGACCACGGTGCGTACGTGCGATACATGCCGAGGGGTGTGGTTCGCGACCTCTTGCGCAATAACGAGTTCACATCCGACGACATGCGGATCGCGCTACCTTCGTGGGCGGCCGAGCGTGCCTCGGAGATCGGGCGCCGCTACGCCGACGAGATCGCCGCGAGCGGCGTGCGCGTGATCGGGGATCTTGACGTCCTGCGCGTCCCCGCTCGTGCAGAGGGAACACCAGCAACAACGTCTTTGATCCGGCTCGACATGGCGTCAACAGCCGTGCTTGGTGCTATCGATGCGGGGCGGCGCCGCGAGCAGGTTCTGCACGAACGCTCCAAGACCGCACTGGATGCGGCACGGCAGGAGGAAAAGGCGAAAGCTGAGGTTCGGAGCAAGAAGCTGCGGGCCGAGCTTGCGGCGAAAACACGTGAGCTGCGTGCAGCCGAGGCGAGGCTTCGCCAGCTTTCTCAGAGGCTTCGAGCGGTGAAGGCGAAAGGGCCGGCAATGTCAAGCGTTCGCGCTTCCGGGCTGCTCATCGAGTTCGCCCGTCGCGTCTGGCGACGAATCCGACCCCGCTAACATCCCTTGGATCCCGCGTATCGCCGACACAGACGAGCACCCTCGAGCCCCGCAGAAAGGACACATCCCTTGTGAACCAGCCGGAACTCTCTCAGCTCGATGAGTTGGAAGCCGAGAGCATCCATATCATCCGCGAGGTCGCGGCCGAGATGCAACGCCCGGCGCTGTTGTTCTCGGGTGGCAAGGACTCGATCGTGATGCTGCACCTCGCAGCGAAGGCCTTCGCTCCGGCGCGCGTTCCTTTCCCCGTGATGCACGTCGACACAGGACTCAACTTCGCCGACGTGCTCGCCTTCCGCGATGAGGTCATCACCCGGATCGGAGTCGAACTCGTCGTCGCTAGCGTGCCCGACGCGATCACCAGCGGCCTGGTGAAGGAGCCGCCGGGGGGAAACCGCAACCGCATCCAGACGCCGGTACTCCTGCGCGCCGCTGAGCAGCACGGCTTTGACGCCCTCTTCGGCGGTGCCCGACGCGACGAGGAGAAAGCGCGGGCCAAGGAGCGCATCTTCTCCTTCCGCGACGAGTTTGGCCAGTGGGATCCGAAGAACCAGCGCCCTGAGGTCTGGAACCTCTACAACGGTCGCGTGCATCAAGGGGAGAGCATTCGTGTCTTCCCCTTGTCGAACTGGACCGAGCTGTCGATCTGGGAGTACATCGGAAGGGAAGGTATCGCGCTTCCGAGCCGCTATCTCGCCGCCGAACGCACGGTGGTCGATCGCAAAGGCATGCTCTACGAGGTGAACGAGTTCATCGAGTTGCGCGATGGCGAGACCGCTTCACGCAGAAGCGTGCGCTATCGCACGATGGGCGACGCGAACCTCACTGCCGCTGTGGAGTCTGACGCCGACACCGTGGAAAAGATCATTCGAGAGATTGCCGAGACCCGTCTCACTGAGCGCGGCGCCACCCGAGGCGACGACAAGGTCAGCGACACAGCGATGGAAGACCGCAAGAAAGAAGGCTACTTCTGATGACCGACATCCTCAGAATCGCCACCGCTGGTTCCGTGGATGACGGTAAGAGCACTCTGATCGGTCGCCTGCTCTACGACAGCAAGAGTCTCTTCTCCGATCAGCTTGAGTCGGTCGAGGGTGTCAGCAAACAGCGAGGCTACGACTACGTCGACCTCTCCCTCCTGACCGACGGCCTGCGCGCTGAGCGTGAGCAGGGCATCACTATCGATGTCGCCTACCGCTACATGCAGACGCCGCGACGCAAACTCGTGATCGCCGACACGCCTGGGCACCCGCAGTACACCCGGAACATGGTCACCGGCGCATCAACTGCAAACGCAGCACTCATCCTCATCGATGTGCGCAAAGGCGTTTCGGAGCAGAGCCGGCGGCACGCCTTTCTCGCTCAGCTGCTCGGTGTTCCCCACCTGATCATCTGCGTCAACAAGATGGATCTCGTCGATTGGTCAGAAGACGCCTTCGAGGCCGTGCGTGCCGAGTTCACCGGTTTTGCGCAACGACTGCGAGTTCCTGACATCACTTTCATTCCTCTCTCAGCGCTCACCGGCGACAACGTCGTCGACGCCCCGCAGAGTATGCCCTGGTACTCCGGGAGCACGCTGATGAACCACCTGGAAAACCTTTACGTCGCGAGTGACCGGAATCTCATCGATGTGCGCTTTCCGGTGCAGTATGTCATTCGTCCTCACCAGGTCGATCTTCACGACTACCGTGGCTACGCGGGCACGATGGCCAGCGGAGTGCTGCGTCGCGGCGATCGCGTGGTTGTTCTTCCCAGCGGTTTCGAGTCCACCGTCGCGGCCATCGACACCGCTGACGGTGAACTCGATGAAGCGGCACCGCCACGCTCGGTCGTGGTGCGCCTCGAAGATCAGATCGACATCAGCCGTGGTGACATGATCGTACGCCCGCACAACCAGCCGCGCCTCACGCAAGAGATCGAGGCGATGGTGTGCTGGATGGACGACGCCTCCACGCTCGCTCCAGGTCACAGCTATGCGATCAAGCACACGAGCCGTTGGGCTCGCGCGAAAGTGCGCAACATCGAATACCGCATTGATGTAAACACTCTCCACCGTGAGGACGCTGAGGAGCTCGCGCTCAACGACATCGGCAGGATCGCACTACGCACGACCACGCCGCTCTTTGTCGATAACTATCAGGAGAACCGTGCCACCGGCTCGTTCATTCTCGTCGACGAGGCAAGCAATCGTACGGTTGCCGCGGGAATGATCCGGTGATGGGCGAGACCGATCAGCAACTCGCCGAGCGCGTCGCCGGTGAAGCGGGTGCCATGCTGCGAACACTGCGTACACAGTTCGATACTCATGTCGATTCGAAGGAGCTTCGCGAGGAAGGCGATCGCCGCTCTCACGAGTTGATCATGGCGGCTCTCGGCGCGGTGCGTTCCGACGATACCGTCATGTCGGAAGAAGGGATCGATGACCTTGCTCGACTCAATGCTGAGCGAGTGTGGATCGTTGATCCCCTCGACGGCACGCGTGAGTACTCCGAGCGACTCGCCGCTGGCTGGCGGGATGACTGGGCGGTGCATGTTGCGCTTTGGCGGCGCGGGACGGGGCTCCAAGCCGGCGCGGTCGCACTGCCCGCTCGGGAACAAGTGTTCGGCATCGCTACTCGTTCCGCTGTCTCGACCGTACGGTGGGGGGAGCGCAAGATTCGTCTAGCCGTGAGTCGCAGTCATCCAGCGCCGATCGTCGAGAGAATCGCGCCGCTCGGCAACTTCGAGTTCGTGCCGATGGGATCCGCCGGCGTGAAGGCGATGTCGGTTGTCACCGGCGAGGTCGACGCCTATGTTCACAATGGGGGTCAATTCGAATGGGACTCGGCGGCACCCGTTGTCGTTGCCGCAGCCGCGGGTTGCATCACTACTCGCCTCGACGGGTCTGCCCTGGAATACAACCGCGCGAACCCGTGGCTACCAGATCTCGTCGTCTGCGCACCCTCTATCTCAGAGGAGCTGGCAGAGATCATCCGTCGTGCGCTTTCACAGGGGCACTGACATAGTCACGGTGGCGACGACGCGAGTCGTTCGTGCCTGTCGACGCTAGCCCTCTTCCATCGGTGGTCATATCGGTAGCGCATCGAACACCGCTGCGACAGCCTCATCAACGCTGAGCAACGATGTGTCAACGACGACATCCGCGTCGAGCGGCGCCTCATAGGGCGAACTGATGCCAGTGAAATCGTCGATGAGTCCCGCGCGTGCCTTCGAATACAGTCCCTTGCGGTCGCGCTCTTCGCACACCTCCAGTGGCGTCGCGATGTGAACGAGCAGGAAGAATCCTTCACCTTCGACCCTCGCGCGGATTTCCTGGCGAGTCGAATCAAAAGGTGCGATCGGCGCGGCGATAGCCAGGCCGCCGGAGCGAGCAACTAACGATCCGACGTAGCCGATCCTTCGCACGTTGAGTTCGCGCGAGAGGCGGTCGAACCCCAATTCCGAGGACAACAGTTGTCGCACCTCGTCGCCGTCGAGCAGCACCGTGGCGCGCTCGAACTCTGCTTCTATTCGTGTCGCCAGCGCCTTGGCGACCGTTGACTTTCCCGAGCCAGAGAGACCCGTGAAGAGCACCATGCCCCCCATTAGCCCGGAGCGACGTCGTCGCAGCCGGGCCAGTTCCGCTGCGGATGCCGGGGGAAAGAGCTCCTCGACATCAGAGGTAGCTTCTCGCTTCTTTCTTTCGTGTTCTGGACGTTCTGCGGAGACATCCACAACAGCGCTCGCGCCGTAGCGTGCCATGAGGGAATCGAGGTCGAGGTTTGCAGTAACACGAACGGAACCCGTGGCTGCCGGAACGACGAGACCGGTGGCACCGTCGGGGCGCGCTGCCATCACCGCACGGGTCAGGGCATCGTCGTCAAGAACCCCCGGTTGATCTGCACTCGACGTCAGCGCGACCCACGCTAGAGGGCGATTGCCCACCGCTGTTGCTATGCGCTCCAAATCGGCTCGGCTCGGCACTTCTCGGAAGACGATCGCGAGCAAATCGTCGCCGACCGTCTCACGCACCTCGGAGGCTGCTCGCCGGAAGGCGGGATCCCACGCCGCGCCTAGGCGATGGGCGCGGGCGCGCAGCGCCGAAACCACTCCTCTCAGGCGATGCCCTTGATTGTTGACCGCCGTGAAGAGTGCGATAGGGGTGCTCTCGGAATCCGCGAGGATCGCCGTTCCCTGGAATCGTTCAGGAGTCGGAATCTCGATCTCCGACAGCGCGCCACCGATCGCCAACTCGACAATGTCGAGCTCGCCGTCATCGAGAACGAGCACCGGCATATCGGGGGGCTTCTTCGCTGGCATCGGTCTCGCTCTGTCAGTCTTGAGGCTCGTCGTCGCGTCGCGTCGCTCTGTCTCCGATGCGTCGCCGTGTCGCGCGCGCGATCGCGAAGGTGACGACCGCTGCGATGACGGAGAAGCCCATGACGAGCACCCCCTCGGTCGACATCCCAACGAGCTTTGCCCCTGAGCACAGCAGCAGCACGAAAATCGCGGGTCGGATGACACCGTCCGGGGCGCGTGAAGAAAGCTGGGCACCAGCCCACGCGGCGGGGATTGCGCCGATGAGAATCGAGGCCGCAATGGAAATCTCAACGCTGCCGAAGAGCATGTGGCTGAGAGCGGCGCTCGCGACCAGTGGGATGGCTTGCACAAGGTCGGTGCCGACGAGCGAGGCCGCCCTGAGCGACGGGTGGAGCATGAGCAAAGCGACGATGATGATCGAGCCTGCGCCGACCGAAGTCATGCCGACGATGAGACCACCGATCGCACCGAGAATGACTGTCGGTACCGGGCGGACGGTGATGTCTTTCGCATCCTCCCATATGACATTCTCACGGCGTTCTCGCCGGGCGGTGAAGACGGCACGCACCAGGAGACCGGTTGCGCCGAGCAGCAGGGCGAGCCCGGTGAGTACGCCCACGACGCCATTGACATCTTCGACTCCGGGTATCAAATGGGGTATCCAGATGCCCACGAAAGCCGCAGGGATCGAACCCGCGCACAGCCACCCGACGAGTCTGAAGTTCACCGTCTTGCGTTGGATGTGCACGAGCGCGCCGCCGGGTTTCATGAAGAGGTTCACGACGAGATCACTGGACACTGCGGTGAGGGGATCTACCTTGAACACGAGAATGAGCACGGGCGTCATGAGCGCGCCGCCGCCCATACCGGTCATTCCGACGACGAATCCCACGAGGATGCCCGCCATGACGAGCCACGGGTCAAACCATTCCATCGGCTGACCCTCCAAGGTTCGCGACAGGAATCATTGATCGATTCAGCCTATCGAGACGTTGCGCGCGGTTGTGAGCGCGACCTCATTGTGAGACTGGCGCTCCCCAGCTTTGCTGCAGCGCGCCACATCGACAAGCCGTGCGAGTAGTTCTCGAAGGATGTCTGCGAGCGAAGCAGGGCTGAGGCTCACGGACTCAGCCGTGCGACAGGCGCGCGTGCCCGTCGATGACCTCGATGAGCCCGTCTGCGAGGAGCGAGTCGATGGCGCGGTCCCGTTGTGCGGCATCCGGCCAGTCCGGCAGCAGACCGTCGAGGGCAAGGGATGCTGCGGCGGACTCACGCAGTGCTAGCAGCGCCGCGCCCCTCGCTTGTCGGTCGCTGCCCTCGTAGCGCGCCTGTCGCCGTCGCTCGTCGCCTGTGTCGGGATATCCGGCAGCGCGCCACGCGCAGAGGTCGATAAGGGGGCACGATTCACAGCGCGGCGCGCGAGAGGTGCAGACGACCGCACCCAGTTCCATCGTGGCGGCGTTCACGATCGCGGCATCCCCATCGTCACGGGGCAGAATCGCATCCATCGCCGCGAGGTCGCGGCGTGTGGGAGGCCCCGGCTGGGAGCGGCCGGCGACGGCGCGGGCGAGCACACGCCGGGTGTTGGTGTCGACGACCGGGTGTCGTTGCCCGTAAGCGAAGACCGCAACCGCACGTGCGGTGTAGTCGCCGATGCCGCTCAGGGCGAGCAAGGCCTCGACATCCGAGGGCACGATCCCCTTGTGACGATCGCGAATCTCGACCGCCGCACGGTGTAGCCATAGCGCACGGCGCGGGTAGCCGAGGTTCGCCCACTGTCGCACAGCCTCAGCGGGAGCCTCGGCGGCAAGGTTCTCGGGTGTCGGCCAGCGTGCCAGCCACGCATTCAGGTGCGGGATGACGCGGTTCACGGGGGTCTGCTGCAGCATGAACTCGCTCACGAGCACACCCCACGCCCCGAAATCGGGCCGCCGCCACGGCAGATCACGCGCATTTTCGCGATACCACCGGATGAGCGATGCGGCGAGCTCGGGCATGGGGTTCAGCATACGTCGCGGTGTGACCGGGCGCCCTCAGGCTGCGGTGCCTGCCATAGGCTGGAGACATGCCGTCACCCAGCCTCGCAACGATCGAGCTGTGCCGCGCGTTGCGCAATGAGGTCACACATCTCTATCCGCGCGGGCGTGTGCTCATCGGCGTGGACGGCAGGGATGGCGCGGGCAAGACCGTCTTCGCGGACACTTTCGCCGCGTCTTTCGCCGAGGCGGGGCTCGCAGTGGTGCGCGCCTCGCTCGATGACTTTCACCGCCCGCGCGTGGAGCGCCACGCGCGTGGGCGCCGTTCGCCGGAGGGGCACTACCGCGAATCCTACGACTACGAGACCTTCCGCAGGCTGCTGATCGATCCCTTTCGAAGCGGGCTCGGCTTCTGCACGCGCGGCTTCGATCTGGTGCTCGATACGCCGGTCGAGGCGGTCGAACAACTCGCACCGGCCGATGCCTATCTGATCGTCGACGGACTCTTTGTGCACCGGCCAGAATTGCGCGGCCTCTGGCACTGGTCGATCTGGCTTGACGCACCCGCGGCGCTGAGCTTCGCGCGCATGGCGGAGCGGGATGGCACCGATCCCGATCCTGCAGCCGAGACGAACCTGCGCTATCGCGACGGCTGGGAGATCTACCTGCGCGATCACGAGCCTCGGGCGGCCGCATCCGTGCTCATCGACAATAGCGATCCGCAGGCACCGACGCGCCTCTTCGAGGACTCCTGCTGACGAGGGCAATGGGTGTGCTCCTCGCCCCAGAAGTCGCGCGACATCACTGATCGATCATCGGCGGCACCGCGGGTAGCACCTCGTTGATCTCAAGATCGAGCGCCTGGCAGATCGCGAGGATGGTCGCGAGCCGCGGATTCGTCGGACTTCCGCCACGCGTAGTGGCACCTCGTTCGTACTGCTGGTAGGCGTACAGCGAGATTCCTGCCCGTTCCGCAAGCTGCTCCTGGGTGAGGCAGCCCGCCGTGCGCGCACGACGCAGATTCATTCCCAGTGCGGTCGCGAAACCCGCCCAGTCGGGGGAGGACGCGAGACCGGTTGCCATTCCCCCAGCCTCAGACCAATGAGCGTTGGTGTGAACCAATAAGAGTTGGTAAAGTGCTGCAACGCCGGTCATCCAGCCCGGCGGAGCTCTACGAAGGTGCGCCCTATGACGTGCGTTGGCCTGTTCCGTTCAACCCCGTGTGTGGCATGTGCTTTGCCGTCATTCGGGAAGTTCGGACAGTTCGGGCAGCGGTGCTGATGAACTGCCTCGCGATCCTGCTCTCTTTCGGGATCATCGGCGGCATCGTCTACGGATTCTGGACGGGCGAGCTCGTCTTGGCCATCGGACTGATCGTCGCTCTGCTTGCGCTATGGGTGATCGGGGTGTGGTGAACAGCCGCGCTCGGCTCGCGCGAGGCCTTCTTGACGACGGGGGAACACGAGCCTTGGAACGGCTCCCCGAGTGGCGACGGGCCATCGAGCGAAGCAACTACCGGCGAGCGCTGTCAGCCTCCCGTGACATGGTGACCCACGCGCGACAATTCGGCAGGCTCGAGTGGGACAAGGCGACGCTGGCGATTCTGCTCGAGTTGCATATCGGCACCCTGCATCTCGCAGGTGAGCATCACGAGAAGCGGCAGGCGATTGATGAACTTATGGGAGTCGTGCCGTCGCGACAGGAGCACCAGCTTCGAGCGCACCTCGCACAGATGTTGCGCTCGAACGATGAGGTGCTGGCGGATGCTCTCATCGAGACGAGCCGTCGACTCTTC
This sequence comes from uncultured Microbacterium sp., assembly GCA_964532555.1. Classification (GTDB taxonomy): domain Bacteria; phylum Actinomycetota; class Actinomycetes; order Actinomycetales; family Microbacteriaceae; genus Microbacterium. The sequence goes on along the minus strand of CAZHIU010000019.1, from coordinate 24,916 downwards.
TCCTAAGGTCGATCACGAACGAGCGGCGGATGCCGACGCATAGGCTGTGAGAATGGCATCCGCGGGCATCCTTCTGGTCGACAAACCGGGCGGTATCACGAGCCACGACGTTGTCGCACGAACTCGACGCGCGCTCGGCACCCGCAAGATCGGTCACGCGGGCACCCTCGATCCGATGGCAACGGGGCTGCTCGTGCTCGGCGTCGAGGCCGCGACACGCCTGCTGACCTTCATCGTCGGGCTCGACAAGAGCTACGAAGCAACGATCCGCCTGGGGGAGTCGACAAGCAGCGACGACGCCGACGGTGAGATCGTCACACGAGCGGATGCCTCCGGCATCCCTTCCGCCGCTATCATCGCCGCGATCGCACCCCTGACCGGTCACATAAGTCAGGTGCCGAGCACGGTCTCGGCGATCAAGGTCGCCGGGCGCCGCGCCTATGAACTCGCCCGCGCCGGAGAGACGGTAGAACTCAAACCCCGCGACGTCGAGGTTTCACGCTTCGAGGTGCGAGGGGAGCGCCGCACGCGCGAAGCGGTCGAGCTCGATGTGGTCGTCGACTGCTCCAGCGGCACCTACATCCGCGCCCTCGCCCGCGATCTCGGCGCAGCCCTCGGCGCCGGCGGGCATCTCACGGCGCTCCGGCGCACGCGCATCGGCCCTTTCGAGGTGAGGGATGCTGCACAGCTCGACGCGCTCGAGACCGCACCCCTGCGCACCCCCGCCGAGGTGGCAACCGCCGTGCTCGGCGCGATCGCTGTCACGGCCGACGAGGCGCACGACCTCCGCCACGGCAAGAGGCTCGCGAAACAAGCAGCCCGCCTGATCGGACGCCACGCCGCCGCAATCGATCCCGAGGGGATGCTTGTCGGCATCCTGGAGAGGCGCGGTGACGACCTGGCAAGCGCCATGAACATGCCTGTGGAGGCACGATGATTCTTTGGTTCACGATCGTTCAGATCGCGGTTGCAGTCGCTGCGGGGCTGCTCTGCCTCGGTCTGGGTTTGGCCGGGCGTCGCCCGAGCGATCTGAGCGTCGGCGCCATCGCCCTTGTCGAGGTGCTCTTGGTGGTGCAGATCGTGATCGCGATCGTGGCCCCTCTGCTCGGAAACGCCCCCACAGGCGATCTGTTGGAGTTCTGGACCTACCTCGTCTCAGCGCTCATCCTGCCCCTTGGCGGTGTCGTCTGGGCGCTGATCGATCGCAGCAGATGGAGCACCGTCATCCTTGGCATCGTCGGCCTTGCGATTGCCGTGATGGTCTGGCGCATGCATGTCATCTGGACGATCCAGATCGCCTAGACGCATCCATCGAGACCCAATCTGCCGCGCGAGACGGCCACTCGTTTCGCGCGGCAGATTGCGTCTCGGGGTATGGGGGCGTCATAAGATGGGAGGCGCTATGAGCGCCGCCCCCGCACCCGCCCGCATGACCGGCATCGGTCGCGTTCTTGTCATCGTCTACGCCGTGATGGCGCTCGCAGCGACGGGTCGCTCCTTCGTGCAGATCGTGCGCGATTTCGAAGCCGCGCCGCTCGCGTACAGCCTCTCGGCGGTGGCCGCGCTCGTCTATATCCTCGCGACGTTGGCCCTGATCCTCGCGCACAAACCCGGTTGGTATCTGGTCGCCTGGATCGCCATCGTCTTCGAGCTCAGCGGCGTGCTCATCGTCGGAACCCTGAGCATCCTTGCCCCGGAGCTCTTCGACCATGCCTCGGTGTGGTCGTGGTTCGGACAGGGATACCTCTTCATCCCCCTCGTGCTGCCGATCTTTGGCATCTGGTGGCTGGTCACCCATCGCCCGGAGCGCGACGGCGAATGATCGTCTTTCGGGATCTCACCGAAGTGCCCGAGAAATTTGGCCCCTCGGCCGTCGCGATCGGCAAGTTCGACGGAGTGCACAGAGGCCATCGTGCGGTGATCGCTCAGTTGCGGGCGGATGCTGCAGCATCGGGTGCCCGTGCCGTGGTGGTCACCTTCGACCGCAATCCCCTCGCGGTGTTGCGCCCCGAGGAGTGCCCGAGGAGCCTTGTCGACAACGACCGCAAGCTCGAACTGCTTGCCGAGCTCGGTCTCGATGCCGTCGTGCTGCTCTGTTTCGACGAGGGCTTTGCGACCGTGACCGCAGAAGACTTCGTGCGCGATTACCTCGTCGCGGCTCTCGGGGCGAGCTCGGTGCAGGTGGGGCGTGATTTCCGTTTCGGTCACGGGGGTGCGGGCACGACCGGGACCCTCGAGAAGCTCGGACGGGAACATGGTTTCGCCCTGCGCATCATCGACGATGTCGTGCTCGACGACAGCGGGCAGCGGGTGTCATCCAGTGGCATCCGGCGGCTTCTCGACCAGGGCGATGTGCGCAGAGCCGCCGAGGCGCTGGGGCGCCCTGTCGAGCTGCGCGGCACGGTCGAGCACGGCCTCAAGCGCGGTCGCGAACTCGGTTTTCCGACCGCGAATCTTCTGCCCGCGGCCGGCACGGCCATTCCCGCCGATGGCGTCTATGCGGGATGGCTGCACGAGCGAGATAGCGACACCAGGCATCCCGCGGCGATCTCGGTGGGTACGAACCCGACCTTCGACGATGTGCACACCCGCCAGGTCGAGGCGCATGTCCCAGGCCGCGATGATCTCGATCTCTATGGCCGCGAGGTCACCGTAGAGTTCGTCGAGCGACTGCGCGGGATGGTCGCCTACGAGGGCGCCGTGCCGCTGATCGCACAGATGAGAGCCGATGTCGCGGCGACGAAGGCGGCGCTGGGCGTCTGACGCGCATTCCCGCTGCGGGAGCCCTGCGACTAACATTGCTCTGTGGGCCGTCGCGATTCTGCGGCCCCCGCGTACGCGCCCATCTGCAGTGAGGATTCGAAGGATGCCCGGACACGCGCTCGCGCACACGGTGCTCGGCGGCGCACCCGATGAGGTGGCTCTTCGCCGATTCCTGCACGGGCTTCCCGGCGTCGACGCGGTGGGTCTCGAACAGCGCGCCGCGGCTCTGGGCACCCGCTCGATCAAGACGAGTTCTAAGGCGAAGGCGCTCGACACCATCATCCGCCTCATCGACCTCACGACCCTCGAAGGGGCCGATACGCCGGGGCGGGTGCGCTCCCTCGTGGCGAAGGCGAAGCATCCGGATGCCGGCGATCCCACGTGCCCACGGGTCGCCGCCGTCTGCGTCTACGGCGACATGGTTCCACACGCCGCCCATGCCCTCGGTCACAGCCACGGCGACCCCGACGAAGGCGGCATCTCGGTCGCCGCGGTAGCCACGGCATTCCCCAGCGGCCGCTCCTCGCTGGCGATCAAGCTCAGCGACACAGTCGATGCCGTTGCCGCCGGAGCAGACGAGATCGATATGGTCATCGACCGCGGAGCTTTTCTCTCGGGTCGCTACAGCTTCGTCTTCGATGAGATCGTGCAGGTCAAAGAAGCCTGCCGCAAGCCCGATGGCAGCTACGCCCATCTCAAGGTGATTCTCGAGACCGGCGAACTCAACACCTATGACAACGTCAAACGCGCCTCGTGGCTGTCGATTCTGGCGGGCGGAGACTTCATCAAGACCTCGACCGGCAAGGTCCAGCCTGCAGCAACCCTGCCCACGACGCTCCTGATGCTCGAGACGGTGCGTGACTGGCACCGCCTGACAGGCGAGCGCATCGGGGTGAAGCCCGCCGGTGGCATCCGTTCCTCGAAGGATGCCATCAAGTATCTCGTCACCGTTGCCGAGACCACGGGTGAAGAGTGGCTCGTGCCGCATCTTTTCCGTTTCGGCGCATCCAGCCTGCTCAACGATGTGCTCTTGCAGCGCCAGAAGCTCACCACCGGCCACTACTCCGGCCCCGACTACGTCACGATCGATTGAGGCCCGCCATGTCTTTTCTGGAATACGCTCCGGCACCCGAGTCGCGATCCATCCTGAAGCTGCGCGAGCACTACGGCCTGTTCATCGACGGGGAGTTCACCGAGGGTCACGGCACCGCGTTCACCACGATCTCGCCGGCTGACGAGTCGGCGATCACGACGGTGCCCGCCGCCAGTGCACAGGATGTCGATAGCGCCGTTGCCGCCGCGCGTCGCGCCTATGACAAGACATGGTCGAGGCTCAGCGGTCGCGACCGCGGCAAGTACCTCTTCCGCATTGCACGGCTCGTGCAGGAGCGCGCGCGTGAACTCGCCGTGGCGGAGAGCCTCGACAACGGCAAGCCCATCAAAGAGAGCCGGGATGTCGATGTGCCGCTCGTGGCCGCCTGGTTCTTCTACTACGCCGGCTGGGCCGACAAACTCGACTACGCCGGTCTCGGCGCGAATCCGCAACCGCTCGGGGTGGCGGGTCAGATCATCCCGTGGAACTTCCCGCTGCTCATGCTCGCGTGGAAGATCGCGCCCGCGCTCGCGGCGGGAAACACCGTCGTGCTCAAGCCGGCCGAGACGACGCCGCTTTCGGCGCTGATCTTCGCGGAGATCCTGCAACAGGCCGATCTGCCGCCCGGTGTGGTCAACATCATCACCGGCGCCGGGGATGCCGGAGCCGCTCTGGTGCGGCATCCGGATGTCGACAAGCTCGCCTTCACCGGTTCCACCGCCGTCGGTCGCGACATCGCGAAGGCGGTCGCGGGCACGGGAAAGAAGCTCACCCTGGAACTCGGCGGCAAGGCCGCGAATATCGTTTTCGACGACGCCCCCATTGACCAGGCTGTCGAGGGGATCGTCAACGGCATCTTCTTCAACCAGGGTCACGTCTGCTGCGCCGGGAGCCGATTGCTCGTGCAGGAGTCGATTCATGACGAGCTCGTCGAGCGGCTCAAGACCCGCCTGTCCACGCTGCGTCTGGGTGACCCGCTCGACAAGAACACCGACATCGGGGCGATCAACTCCGCCGCGCAACTGGCTCGCATTCGCGAGCTGACCGCCGTGGGCGAACAAGAGGGTGCCGAGCGGTGGAGCGCTGACTGCGTCATCCCCGAGAAGGGTTTCTGGTTCGCGCCGACGATCTTCACCGCGGTCGAGGCCTCGCACCGCATCGCGCGCGAGGAGATCTTCGGGCCGGTGCTTTCGGTGCTGACCTTCCGCACTCCCGCAGAGGCCATCGCCAAGGCGAACAACACACCCTATGGGCTGTCTGCGGGTATCTGGAGCGAGAAGGGATCGCGCATCCTCGCCGTCGCCGATCGGTTGCGCGCGGGCGTGGTCTGGGCCAACACCTTCAACCGTTTCGACCCGGCGAGCCCCTTCGGCGGCTACAAGGAGTCGGGCTACGGCCGGGAGGGCGGCCGACACGGCCTCGCTGCCTACCTCAAGGGTGCATCCGCTGCCCCCTCGCAGAGCGCGGCCCGCGGTGTCGAGGCGAAGCGCAGCGCCGAGCCGAAACCTCGGGTCACGAAGAAGGGGGCAACGTCATGAACGACCGTTTGAGTGTTCCCAAGACCTACAAACTCGCCATCGGGGGCGCCTTTCCGCGCAGTGAGTCGGGCCGCAGCTACGAGGTGCTTTCGGCCACGGGCGTGTTCTTGGCGAACGCGGCCCAGGCATCCCGAAAAGACGCGAGGGATGCCGTTGTGGCCGCCCGCGCGGCCGTGAAGGGCTGGTCGGGCGCGACCGCGTACAACCGCGGCCAGGTGCTCTACCGCATCGCCGAGTTGATGGAGGGACGCCGGGCTCAGTTCATCGAAGAGATCGTCGATCAAGAGGGCGCCAGCGCGAAGGCCGCAGCGGCTCAGGTGGACGACGCCATCGATCGCTGGGTCTGGTACGCGGGATGGTGCGACAAGCATGCGCAGGTGGCGGGCAATGCCAACCCCGTCGCGGGTCCTTACTTCAACATCTCCGTGCCCGAGCCCACCGGCGTCGTCGCGATCATCGCCCCGCAGGATTCGGCGTTGCTCGGCCTCGTCTCGGCCATCGCCCCGGCTCTTGTCACCGGCAACGCCGTGGTGGTCATCGCCAGCGAGCGGCATCCCTTGAGTGCGATCAGTTTCGCTGAGGTGCTGGCGACTTCAGACGTGCCCGCAGGCGTCGTGAACGTGCTCACCGGTTCGCCCGCCGAAATCGCGCCGTGGCTCGCCGCGCACTCCGATGTGAATGCCCTCGATCTTTCCGGGGCTGCGGAGCTCGACTGGGTTGATCTGCAGATCGCCGCCGCCGAGACCCTCAAGCGCGTGTTGCTGCCAGAACCCGGCACGGCTGCGATGACGCCGAGTCTCGATCGGATTACGTCTTTCACCGAGATAAAGACAGTGTGGCATCCCAAGAGTATGGTGTAGCCATGACCTCGCGCAGCCTGCTTGCCTGGCCATCTGTGGCGGTGCTCGCGCTTGCTCTGGTGGCCTGCTCGCCGACGGTCACTCCGGGGCCGACACCCAGCGACACGCTGACAACGACGCCCACGCCGAGTGAAACCCCCTCGCCCGAGCCCACGACGGTGACACAAGAAATCACCCTTCCTCGTGACTGCACCGACATCTTCACTGCCAGCTTCATCGCTCAGATGGACGCTTGGGCGATGCCCCTCAACCACGAGGGCATCACGATGTTCTCGACTCAGCTCATCCAGGGCCAAAGCGCCCTGGCGCGCGTGCCCGTGCTGGCCTGCACCTGGGGTGCGCCCTCAGACGTCGGGATCGCGACCTCGGTGGCAATCGTCACCGAGGAACAAGCGACGACGATCATCAACGAGGCGGTGACCAACGGCTATGAGTGCGGTCCGGTTTCTGCCGTCGAGGTGCGCTGTGACATCTTCGAGTCGGGAGAGTCGGAGTTCGGTGACTACATCTGGGGCGAAGAGCACGTCTTTCGCGGCAACGCCTGGGTCTCCACCTCATATCTCAACTTCGATATCGGCAACTACACCAACGACATCGTGACGGCTCTGTGGTGGTGAGTCCTGGTCTGCGCACGATGAACCTCAAGGGGATGCCGTAAACTAGCCGTCGGCTCGATGTAGCCCGTGCGTGGGGCGCACGAGCAGAGCCGATTCCCGCAGTCCTGGCCCTGGCCACACGCGGGAACGGAGCTCGACCCCGACGCACAGAAGCGTCTTGTCATTCACGCTCAGGAGGAGCATGCCGAGCACGGCACCCGCCGCTTCGCGGCGAAAGAAGACTTCGCGTCGCGACGACGAAGCACCCCTCATCCCTATTCTGGCGCGCAAAGTGCGCGAGACCGAGGCAAAGGCCCAGCGCGGCAAGCTGGGTCCGACGAACCGTGTCAAGTTCCAGGTCATCGCCTTTCTCGTGCGCGAAGAGCGCGCGCGGGTCAAGGCCGATCCCGATCTGACGCCCGCTGCCCGCACCGAACTTCTCAAGCGTCTCGACGGTGTCGCGACGATCCTGGCGAAGACGGCCGCCCGCGACACCTCGCTCATCCAACTGCTCGAGGCCGATCAGGCCACGAGCCCGGTGGCGAAGCGGATGCGACGCGACTGGCTTCTCGAATCAGGTGCCGAGCTGCCGCCCGAAGACCTCGTCATCACCGATGCCGCACCCCTGGCCGTCGCCCCCGTGGTATCGGAGGCTCTCGCCGAGCGGCAGGTGATCCCGGCCGCGGTGGAGTCACGCCAGCTCGCCAACCCCTTCCTTGCGCCGGATCTGACCCCGCGGGAGGCTTCGACCCCGCGTCGTCGCCTCGACGACTGGGAACTCATGGGGCCTCTGTACAAGGCTTTCGAAACGGGTGCGGGCGGAGCCGCCGCGAGCATGGAGCTGCCCCGGCCACCCGAGTTCGATCATCTCTCGCCCCGCGGGCTTGAGATCATGGTGCACCAATCGCGCTTTCTCGAGGCCGTGCGCGAGGGGCATCGCACCTTTCTGCTGGCTGACGAGCCGGGTCTCGGAAAGACCGCTCAATCGGTGCTGGCGGCGTCCATTGCCCATGCCTACCCCCTGCTGGCGGTGGTTCCCAACGTCGTGAAGATGAACTGGGCACGCGAAGTCGAGCGATGGACGCCGCAGCGACGTGCCACGGTCATCCACGGTGACGGTGATGATCTTGACGCGTTCGCCGATGTGTTCATCGTCAACTACGAGATTCTCGACCGACACCTGGCATGGCTGAGTTCTATCGGTCTCAAGGGCATGGTGGTCGATGAAGCACACTTCATCAAGAACCTCAGCTCGCAGCGTTCGCAGAATGTGCTGGCGCTGGCCTCGCGCATCCGCCAGCGCGAACGCAACCCCCTGCTTCTGGCGCTCACGGGGACGCCGCTGATCAACGATGTCGAAGACTTCGACGCGATCTGGCGCTTTCTCGGGTGGACGACCGGCGACAAACCCGGCCCCGAGCTCATGGCGCGGCTGGATGCGATCGGTCTCACTCCCGCCGATAAGGCGTTCTACGGCGAAGCGCGTGACGCCGTGATCTCGATGGGGATCGTCAGGCGCAAGAAGAAGGATGTCGCCGCCGACCTTCCCGACAAGCTCATCGCCGATCTTCCGGTCGAGCTCGACGACGAGTTCGGTCGTTCTATTCGCGAGGCCGAACGCGAGCTGGGCGCGCGCCTGGCGGCACGCTACCGCCGCGTCATCGAGGCTCGCGGCGATCGCGTGGTCTATGGCGAGATCGACCAAGACATCGTGCGGATGGTTGCTCTGAACGAACTCGAAGAGTCCAAGGCCGCCGGAGCGGGCGACGACAACGTCTTCACCATGGTGCGCAAGATCGGTCAGGCCAAGGCCCATCTGGCCGCCGACTATGCCGCGCAACTTCAGCGATCAGTCGGCAAAGTGGTGTTCTTCGCCAAGCACATCGATGTGATGGATCAAGCAGAGGCTCACTTTGCGGCATCCGGAATCAGATCGATATCGATTCGCGGCGACCAGAGCACACCCGCACGCCAGCAGGCGATCGACGCCTTCAACACCGATGCGAGCGTGGGGATCGCCGTGTGTTCGCTCACTGCCGCCGGTGTGGGGCTCAACCTTCAAGCGGCCTCCAACGTGGTGCTCGCCGAGCTGAGCTGGACCGCTGCCGAGCAGACTCAGGCCATCGACCGTGTGCACCGGATCGGGCAGGACGAGCCCGTCACGGCGTGGCGCATCATCGCCGCGCACACCATCGATACGAAGATCGCCGAACTCATCGACCAGAAGCAGGGGCTGGCGGCACGAGCGCTGGACGGCGAAGCGGCCGAGACGGTAGCGAGCGAGTCGGTGCAGATATCCGCGCTCATGCATCTCTTGCGCGAGGCGCTCGCGGCATCCTGAACACCTCTACGCGGCATCGAGATCGTCTAGGGTCGAACAGAGGCAGCCTCGCGGCATCCTCTTTTCCTACCGCAAGGAGATCGCATGAAGATCGGCATCCTTACCTCCGGCGGTGATTGTCCGGGTCTGAACGCCGTGATCCGTGCTGTCGTGCTGAGAGGCATGAACCCGCACGGTATCGAACTCATCGGTTTTCGAAACGGGTGGCGGGGCGTCACCGATGAAGACTTCTTTGCGCTGGGCCGTGCCGAGGTCAAGGGGCTCGCGAAGCTCGGCGGCACCATTTTGGGCACGAGTCGCGTCAACCCCTATGAGGGCGAGCGCGGCGGTCCGGCGAATATCGCGAGCGTGCTGAAGAAGCACGGTATCGAGGGCATCATCGTGATCGGCGGCGAGGGCACGCTGGCCGCCGCCAACGAGCTGTCTCGAGACGGCATCAAGGTGCTGGGCGTGCCCAAGACCATCGACAACGATCTGCGGGCGACCGACTACTCCTTCGGCTTCGACACCGCCGTCAACATCGCCACCGAGGCGATGGATCGCCTGCGCACAACGGGCGACTCGCACGAACGCGTCATGGTCGCAGAGGTCATGGGGCGCCACGTCGGCTGGATCGCCCTGCACGCCGGGATGGCGGCGGGAGCCCATGTCATCTGCATCCCCGAGGTGCCGATGTCGCTGGATGAGATCTGCGCCTATGTGCGCAAAACTCACGAGCGTGGCCGTGCGCCGCTTGTGGTCGTGTCAGAGGGCTTCATGCTCGACGGGATGGATGAGGCATACAGCGACAAGGGGCATGATTCCTTCAACCGCCCGCGCCTCGGCGGTATCGGGGCGGTGCTCGCGCCAGAAATCGAGCGGATGACCGGTATTGAGACACGGGCGACGGTGCTGGGTTACATTCAGCGCGGCGGTTCGCCCTCGGGATTCGACCGCGTGCTCGCGACGCGCCTGGGCCTGCACGCCGCCGACGCCGTCATCGACGGCGCCTGGGGGCAGATGGTGGCCCTGCGCGGAACGGAGATCGTGCGGGTGCCTCTGGGGGATGCCTTGAGCGGCCTGAACACCGTGCCCCAGTCCCGCTACGCCGAAGCGGCAACGCTCTTCGGGTGACGCCTGTGCGTCGCCTCAGGCCTCGGTGGGGTCGGCGACCCCGAGCACGTCGAATATCCAGGCCAACTCGAATGCCCGCTCGCGCCAGGAGTTGTAGCGCCCGCTCACACCTCCGTGTCCGGCGACCATCTCGCACTTGAGCAGCACATCGGATGCCCCGGCATCCCGCAGTCGCGCGACCCATTTGGCGGGTTCGACATAGAGCACACGAGTGTCATTGAGCGAGGTGGGCGCGAGGATGCGCGGATAACGCAAGCCCTCGCGCACATTCTCGTAGGGGCTGTAGGACTTGATATAGGCATACGCTTCTGCGTCGTGCAGCGGGTCACCCCACTCGTCCCACTCGATCACCGTCAGGGGGAGCGAGGGATCAAGGATGGTCGTCAGCGCATCCACGAAGGCGACGTTCGCCAGCACGCCCGCAAACAGCTCGGGTGCGAGGTTCACGACGGCGCCCATGAGCAGGCCACCGGCGCTGCCGCCCTCGGCGACCAGGCGGTCGGGCGCGGTGACGCCCGCGTCGACGAGGTGCGTGGCGCAGGCGACGAAGTCGGAGAAGGTATTGCGCTTGCGGTCGAGTTTGCCGTCTTCGTACCATGCCCTGCCCATCTCGCCGCCCCCGCGCACATGGGCCACGGCGAAGATCACGCCTCGGTCGAGCGACGACAGGCGCATGGTCGAGAATCCGGGGTCGATGGTGGATTCATAAGAGCCATAGCCGTAGAGGTGCAGTGGGCGGGGCGTCTGGCCGGGCTCGCCGAACGACCGCTTCCACACGAGCGAGATCGGCACGCGTGTGCCATCCGCGGCCGTTGCCCACTCGCGCGCCTGCGCGTAGTCGGCCGGATCGTATTCGCCGAGCACGATCTGCTGCTTGCGCAGCACGAGTTCGCGGGTTGCGAGGTCGAGCTCGTAGACGCTCGCGGGGGTGAGAAAAGAGCCGTAACCGAGTCGCAGATAGGGGGAGGCCCACTCCGGATTTCCGCTCGCGCCGACGGAGTACAGTGGCTCGGCGAAACGGAGTTCTTCGACCGCTCCCGTCGCGTAGTCGAGAAGCCCCAAGCGGCTGAGCCCCTCGCGGCGGTATTCGACAGCAGCGAGATCGCGAAAACAGTCGATCCCTTCGAGTCGGCGGCCAGGGGTATGCGGCAGGATGACGCGGCGCTCGCCTTGCGGGTCGCTGGCTGCAACGCTCACGAGCTCGAAGTCCAGGGCCTCGGCGTTGTGCAGCACGAAGAGCCGGTCCTCCCCGTCGACCACCGCGTGGTCCACGCCGTATTCGACGCCCTCGCGCCGTGGCCAGACCACGCGCGGGGGCGAGGTGGGCTGTGCCGCATCGATGAGCAGCGTCTCGGAGGTGATGTTCGAGCCCGCGCTGATCAGGATGAAGCGGCGACTGCGGGTGATCCCGGCCCCGACCCAGAACTTCTCGTCGGGTTCGTGAAAGATCTGCACATCGGCCGCGGCATCCGCGCTCAATCGGCGCAGCCACACGGTGTCAGGGCGCCAGGCTTCGTCAAGGGTCGTGTAGACGATCCCGGTGCCGTCGGGCGTGAAGAACGCTCCGCCGGTGTTGGCGATCTCGGCTCCGATCGTCTCGCCGCTGGCGATATCTCGCACATGGATCGTGTAGCGCTCGTCACCGGCGAAGTCGACCGACCACAGCAGCAGGGTTCCGTCGTCGGTGGTGTCGAAGGCGCCAAGCGAGAAGAACTCATGTCCCTGCGCCTCGACATTGCCGTCGAGCAGCACGACCTCGTCAGGCACCGGAACACCGGCCTCCAGCAGCGGTGGCTCCCAGGCGTCACCGGATGCTGCAACGCGGCAGTGCAGCGCGTATTGGGCTCCCTCTACGACGCGGCTGTAGTACCACCAGTTGCCGCGACGCACGGGAACGCTGAGATCGGTTTCTTGCGTGCGTGCTTTGATCTCGCCGAAGATTCTCTCGCGAAGATCGGCGAGGTGCGCGGTGCGCGCATCGGTGTAGGCGTTCTCGGCTTCGAGGTGGGCCAGAACACGCGGATCGTCTTTCGCGCGCAACCACTCGTAGGGGTCATCGACGACATCGCCGTGGTGAGAACGACGATGTGCGTGGCGCGCGGCACGCGGCGCGGCGGGGCTGTGGACGGTCACTTCTCCACGCTAGTGCAGCTCAGTTTGACCGAGGCGGATGACGGTGCGAAACTCGGTAAGGGCCGGTATAACGGAATGGGAACCCACGGTGAACTCTTCGTTCACCACGTCGATCACGTCGACGCCGTACTGCTGAGATACATAACCGAAAGCACATGGTGGAAACCGCAGCCCTCATCGTCCTGCTGGTGATCGCACTGGCTCTGTTCTTCGACTTCACCAACGGATTCCACGACACCGCGAACGCGATGGCGACGCCTATCGCTACCGGAGCGCTCAAGCCCAAGGTCGCTGTTCTGCTCGCCGCGATTCTGAATCTCATCGGCGCCTTTCTCTCGGTGGAGGTCGCCAAGACCATCTCTGGCGGCATGATCAACGAAGAGGGGCTGCTTGGCACCGAGATCTTCCCCGCGTTGATCTTCGCCGGGCTCATCGGCGCGATCACCTGGAACATGTTCACCTGGTTGCTGGGGCTTCCTTCGAGCTCTTCGCACGCACTCTTCGGTGGCCTTATCGGTGCGACTCTCGTCGGCGTCGGGATGTCTGGGATCAACTTCGGCGTCGTGCTGTCGAAGGTGATCCTGCCGGCCTTCATCGCTCCTCTGGCCGCGGGCATCATCGCCTACACTGTGACCAAGATCGCCTATGGCATCACGCGTCGCTATGATGGCAAACCCGACGGCCGCGACGGGTTCCGTTGGGGTCAGGTGTTCACCTCTTCGCTGGTGGCCCTCGCGCACGGCACGAACGATGCGCAAAAGACGATGGGTGTGATCACCCTCGCGCTCATCTCGATCGGCTGGCAGAGCGCCGAGCGTCACGAACCGGAGTTCTGGGTCATCGTGGCGTGCGCCGTCACGATTGCTCTGGGCACGTACCTCGGCGGCTGGCGCATCATCCGCACTCTCGGCAAGGGCCTGACCGATGTCAAGCCCGCACAGGGCTTCTCTGCCGAGGCGTCGACCTCAGCGACGATTCTGGCATCCTCTGCCCTCGGCTTTGCCCTCTCGACGACACAGGTCGCATCCGGTTCGGTGATCGGTTCGGGTCTGGGCAGGCGCGGTGCGCTCGTGCGGTGGCGCACCGCGGGTCGGATCGCCGTCGGTTGGCTCTTCACCCTCCCGGCCGCTGGCGCCGTTGGTGCCCTCGCCGCGCTTCTTGTGGTGTGGCTTGGTATATGGGGCGTCTGGATCAATGCGGTGCTGGCGATCGTCATCATCGTCGGCCTCTACCTGTACTCAAGGCGCAACGAGGTCAACGCCACCAATGCGATGCACGATGTCGCCGAGTCGGCCACGGCGGTTGCGGTGCCCGCATCTCCCCCGCCGACCAAGCGACAGCAGCGTGCCATCCGAGCCCGCAAGGCCGAGATGGCGCGCAAGCGCAAGAAGGTGAAGAAGGCGGCGAAGGCGAAGAAGGCCGCCGCCGAGCGCAGCGCCAAGAAGGCGGCGCGAACCGGTGAGATTCCGATGGTCACAGACATCGACACGAAGGAGCGCGCCGAATGAACCTCGTGATCGACTGGTGGGCTTTCGTGCAGGTCTTTCTCGTCTCTATTCTGGGAGCGGGAACGGTTGTCACCTTCTACGCGCTCGGCGTGCGTCTGCTTGTGCGCAGTGGCCACGCGCCCGTCGTCAATCCCGCGGAGTTCACTGACGCGATCACGGTGATCACTGCGAAAGAGGCACGGCGGGCGCAGAAGATGGCGGTGAAGGCGGCGAAGAAGAGCCCCTTGACCCGCGCTCAGAAGCGGATCGCCCTCATCAGCGCCTACGCCTGCTTCACCGTCTGCGCCCTCGCGGTCATCGCCGGAATCGCGATCCTCGTCGTGCGGTTCTGACCCGAGAGAGCGAAAGTGATGTCTGAACGGTTCAGCTTCGGCCAGCATCAGTCCGCTTCGCACACGATCGTGCATCTGAGCGACCCGCACTTTCTGCACGGTGGCGCAAAACTCGGCGGCCGCTACGACGTCGAGAACAACTTCGCGAGAACGCTTGACGCCATGCGTGCTGCGGCGCCGACACCGGATGCCATCGTCATCACGGGCGACCTCGCCGATCTGGGCGAGGAAGACGCATACCGGCGGCTCAAAGGGATGCTGGAACCCGTCGCCGCGGAGCTCGGGGCACCCGTGGTGTGGGTGGCAGGCAACCACGACGAGCGCCCAGCCTTGCGCGCCCAACTTCTCGGCCTCGACGCCAACGAAGAGCCCGTCACGGACATCTGGAACCTCGGGGGACTGCGCCTCATCGTCTTGGACTCGAGTGTTCCCGGCTGGCATCACGGGGCGCTTGACGAGGCGCAGCTGGACTGGCTCGCGCAAGAACTGCGCACGCCCGCGCCGCTCGGCACCCTGCTGGCCATCCATCACCCGCCACTACCCAACCATGTGCCGCTCTTCGGCATTCTGGAGTTGCAGAACCAGGCCGCGCTCGCGGCGGTGATCGCCGACAGCGATGTGCGCGGCATCCTTGCCGGTCATCTGCACTTCAGCGCGCACGGCACCTTTGCGGGGGTTCCGGTGCATGTGGCATCCGCGAGCTGTTACACCATGAACCTGGCTCGCCCCGCGACCGACGTCAACGGAATGGATGCGGCACAGTCCTTTGGTCTCGTGCATGTCTACCCCGATACGATCACGCATACGACGGTTCCCGTGGTCGAGGCCGTCACCGGCGAATACTTCAGCACCGAGTGGGCCGAGCGCATGGCGGCGATGGATGCCGAAGGCCGCCTGGAAGCCTTCTCACGCAAGCCCCCGCGCGACATAGGATAGACGGGTCTGCTTCAGCGCTCGCCAGAACCACAAGGATGTGAGATGACTTCGGACTCGCCCGTCGCAACCCGGATCGAAACTGACTCCCTCGGGAGCCTGGAGGTGCCCGCCGACGCCTACTGGGGCGTGCACACCGCCAGGGCTCAAGAGAACTTTCCGATCACCAAACGCCCGATCTCGGTCTACCCTGACCTCGTGCGAGGGCTCGCGATGGTGAAGCAAGCCAGCGCCAGGGCGAACAAAGAGATCGGCGTGCTCGACACTTCGCACGCGGATCTCATCGACCGCGCCGCTCAACGCGTCATCGACGGCGAGTTTCACGACCAGTTCGTCGTGGGCGTCATCCAGGGTGGTGCCGGCACTTCGACGAACATGAACGCCAACGAGGTCATCACCAACATCGCTTTGGAGTTGGCGGGGCGCGAGAAGGGCGACTATGACTTTCTCTCGCCGATCGATCACACCAACCGCAGCCAGTCGACCAACGATGTCTACCCGACCGCGATCAAGATCGGCCTTTCGCTCAACCTTCGTTCGCTGCTTGACGAGCTAGACCTGCTGCGCCAGTCTTTTTTGGGCAAGGCCGAAGAGTTCCGCGAGGTGCTAAAAGTCGGTCGCACGCAGATGCAGGATGCCGTGCCGATGACCCTCGGGCAGGAGTTTCACGGCTTCGCCACCACGATGGGCGAGGATCACGCGCGTCTCGCCGAGAACGCCAAGCTGTTGTTCGAGATAAACATGGGTGCAACGGCCATCGGCACGGGGATCACCACGCACCCCGCCTATGCGGCGGCCGTGCTGCGCCATCTGCGCGAGATCACCGGCCTGGACTTGCAGACCGCCTTTGACCTTGTCGAGTCCACGAGCGACACGGGCGCGTTCATGTCGTTCTCCTCTTCGCTCAAGCGCAACGCGATCAAGCTCTCGAAGATCTGCAACGACCTGCGACTGCTCTCCTCCGGCCCGCAGGCGGGTCTCGGCGAGATCAACCTGCCCGCAAAGCAGGCGGGTTCCTCGATCATGCCCGGCAAGGTCAATCCTGTCATCCCCGAGGTCGTGAACCAGGTCGCCTTCTCGGTCGTCGGCGCCGATATGACCGTGACGATGGCGGTCGAGGCCGGCCAGCTTCAGCTCAACGCCTTCGAGCCGGTGATCGCCCACTCGATCTTCCAGTCGATCACCTGGATGGAGCAGGCGATGTGGACGCTGCGGGTCAACTGCGTCGATGGCATCACCGCGAACGTCGAGCGACTCGACGACATGGTGGGCTCCTCGGTGGGCGTGGTCACGGCACTCACGCCTTTCATCGGCTATGCGGCATCCGCGAGCCTTGCCAAGACCGCCCTGCAGACGGGCCGCAAGATCGTGGACCTGGTCGTGGAGGCAGGTCTCATGGAGCGCGACGAGGTCATCAAACAACTCTCTCCCGCACGTCTGTCGGGGCTTGAAGTGGTCACCGCGGCGATTCCGATCATCGCGGCAGACAACACCGAGGCCTGAGCCGCGAGACTATGACACAGCAGCATCCCGAGGGTTATTCGGCTCCGCCCACGCACGCCGCGTATAGCTCCGCGTTCGCGCAGCCGACGTTCTCAACCCCGGTCGTGCAGCCGGCGACGCCGCTGGCCCACCTTCCGGTCGCCGTGCCGAAGGCTCCCTCGAACATCACCGGGGGAGCGGGGCTCATCTGGTTGGCGAGTGCGATGGGTGTCATGCTGCTCGTGCTCGTGGGCTACTTTCTGCTGGCGCTCGGAGCCTTCGCCTCGGCGGTGGGGCTCGTCTTGGCGCTGGTTCCCCTCGCGATCGTGCTCACCGGTGTGCACCACATCGACAAGTGGGAGCCCGAGCCGCGCCGCCTTGTCTTCTTCGCCCTCGCCTGGGGCGCGATTGCTGCCATCGGGATCACTCTGCTCGTCGACCTTGCGCTGGTGGTCGGCTTCGGCGGGTTCTCGGATGAGTTCTCGATCGTCGTTCAGGCGCCCGTCGTCGAAGAGATCGCCAAGGGTCTGGGGATCCTGCTGATCTTCTTGCTCGCCCGTCGCGCCTTCGACGGTCCGGTTGATGGGGTCGTATACGGTGCGCTGATCGGTGCGGGTTTCGCCTTCACCGAGAACATCCAATACTTTGCGATCAGCCTCATCGAAGGCGGCGGCGAAGAACTCACCATGACCTTCATCGTGCGCGCGATCTTCTCGCCCTTCGCCCACGCCATGTTCACCGCTCTCACCGGATACTGCATCGGTGTCGCCGCCCGTCAAGGCGGCAACGTTGCTCAGGTTCTGAAGCTCGGCGGGCTGGGCCTGGTGGGTGCGATCTTCCTGCACGGTTTCTGGAATGGATCGGCGGTCTTTGCCGACTTCTTCTTGCTCTACATCACCCTGCAGGTGCCCTTGTTCATCGGCTCGATCCTGTCTGTCGTGGCGCTCCGCCGTGAAGAGGCCCGTCTGACCCATGAGCGTCTGAGCGAGTACGCACAGGCGGGCTGGTTCACTCCGGGCGAAGTCACGATGCTGGCCACCGTTCCCGGTCGCAAGGCGGGTCTGGCCTGGGCTGCGGGACTGAGCGGCAACCGCACCGCGCTCATGCGCGGCTTCATCAAGGATGCCACCGCGCTCGCCGCCGTGCGCCAGCGCGCCATCACGATGCGCGACCCGCACGCCGCTGAGCAGGAGCAGGTGCTGCTGGCTCGCACCACGGCCGCCCGGGCGGCTCTGCTCGCGGTCTGACCGGCGCGTGCGAACGGCGACATACCGCATCGAGCAAGACTCAGCGCCCGGTGCTGCGGCGATGCCTGCGAGTCCTCCGGGCGCTGAGTAGATCTCTTCCATGGTGCGTCGCTGCGCGCGCGATGTCAAGACCCCTTCGCGCGGGCACGGCGTTGACGAGAACCCCACCACTCGACTTGGATAGAGACATGACTGATCGCAGCAGACCCGAGTTCGACGCCCCGAGCGGCCCCGCGCCGACGGAGCTCGTCATCCGCGACCTCATCGAGGGGGATGGCGCAGAGGCTCTGCCCGGTGCCACCGTCACCGTGCACTACGCCGGTGTGGAGTATGACTCCGGCGAGGAGTTCGACTCCTCGTGGGGTCGTGGCGAAACGATTCAGTTCCCGCTTCGCGGACTCATCCAGGGGTGGCAGGACGGCATCCCCGGCATGAAAGCCGGGGGACGCCGTGAGCTCGTCATTCCGCCCCACCTGGCCTATGGCGAGGCGGGCGGCGGTCACTTTCTCTCGGGCAAGACCCTGATCTTCATCATCGACCTCGTCTCGGTGGACTGAGCGCACGCCGCTGCCGCGCCCGGCTAGGCGACGGGGTTCTCGGCGTCATAGCTGAGGAAGGCGCGCGCAGAGCGCACGATTACGGCCACGAGGGCGACCACAAGGATGCCGCCGATCAGCGGCGGGAACCACAGCGTCGTGAAGGTGGCCAGCACCCCCGCGTAGAGGGCGCCCACGCGGGGGCCGCCTGCGACCACCACAACGAAGACGCCCTGAAGTCTGCCGCGCATGGCATCCGGAACCGCCGCCTGCATCATCGTGGAGCGGTAGATCGCACTGATGTTGTCGGCTCCGCCCGAGATCGCCAACATCACGCAGGCGAGCACGATGAGCACCAGAGCGGGTGCGGTTTCGCTGGCATCCGGCCCCCACAGTTGCGCGTACAGCAGCACGAGGCCGAAAAGAGCCACCGCGACGCCATAGGCTTGCACCGATCGCGCGATGCCTCGGCCGTGCCAGCGGTACTGCACGATCCGGCCTGAGAAGAGACTGGAACCGAAGGTACCGAACGCCACCGCCCCGGTGAGAACGCCCGTCGTGATCGCGCCACCGCCGAGCAGCACCGTGCCGAGGGCGGGGAAGAGCACGAGCGGCTGCCCGAAGGTCATCGCGACGATGTCGAGGATGTACTGCATCCGGATGTTGCCCGACTTCTTCAGAAAGCGCCAGCCGTCGACGAGGGATGCAAGCCCCGGGCGCACGATGTCGCCCTCGGGTACGAGCCGGGGGAGGCCCCAAAGCCCCAGAAACATCGCCAGCATGAGAAAGACATCGACCGAGTAGGTCCAGCCGTAGCCCACCCAGGCCACGAGGATGCCGGCAAGCGCCGGACCGATCATCACCATGATCCCGAAGGTCACGCCGTTCAGCGCGGATGCCGCGGCGAGCTGCTCTCGCGGGATGAGCCGGGGAACGATGGCGGCTCGGGTTGCCATCCCGACCGAGTTCGCCGCCGAGATGATCATGCTGAGGCCATACAGCCACCAGATGGTCTCTAGATGCGCCCAGGTGAGCGCGGCCAGAAGCGCCGTGGCGAAGAAGGTGATGGTGGCCGAGATGAGGGCGACGCGGCGACGGTCGAATGCGTCCGCCAGCATCCCGCCGTAAAGGCCTGCGAGAATCATCGGCACGAGGCCAGCGACGGCGACCATCGAGACGGCGAAGGTCGATGAGGTGAGTGCGAAGACGTGCAGCATCACCGTCACGAAAGTGAGTTGACCGCCGAGCCCCGCGAGCGTCGTGCCGATCCACATGCGCGCGAAAGCCGGACTGCTCTTCAGGGGACTGATGTCGAGCAGAAATCCGGGGCGGGGGGTGCTCATTCGTCTACCTCGACCCATTTGACACGCGAGTTGTGCCCGTGCAGCACCCGAACCCGTGAGGGCGCTACCGCAAAGTGGTTCGCGAGCGCGCGCACGACACCGGCGTTGGCCGCGCCGTCGATTGCGCGCTCGGTGACGTAGACGGTCATCTCTGCCTCGGCATCCGTCACGATGAGGGGACCCTTGCGGCTGCCGGGCTTGACCCGGATGCGATACTGCACCTCACGAGGCTATCGCGCTCTGTGAGCGCCGGGGTTCAGGTGACGACGTCGCGTTCGCGCACTGGTAGACTCGTGAGGTTGCCGTTTGATCGGCCGCGGACAAAGAGAGCCCGCACAGAAGGTGCAGGGCGCCGCGCAACGAGGGAAAGGGGATCGAATCTATGGCTCTGGAAGCAGATGTCAAGAAGGCGATCATCGAAGAGTACGCAACGCACCCCGGTGACACCGGATCCCCCGAGGTGCAGGTTGCCATGCTGACGCAGCGCATCAAAGACCTCACCGAGCACCTCAAGGAGCACAAGCACGACCACCACTCGCGTCGTGGCCTGTTCCTGCTCGTCGGTCAGCGTCGTCGTCTGCTCGGCTACCTCCAGGACATCGACATCGAGCGCTACCGCTCGTTGATCGAGCGGCTGGGTCTGCGGCGCTAAGCATCGCAGCGTATATCGCACTTCTCGAAGGCCGCCCTCAAGGGCGGCCTTCGTCGTTTCCTCAGGTCCCGCGTGAACGGCGGTACGGTGGAAGAATGACCCGGATCATTCTCGCCCTGCGTCTGCTCGTGCCTGCCGTCTGGATGGGCCTGGTCGTCGGGCTGTCATTCATCGAGACACCGCTGAAATTCACCGCCCCGGGGATCACGACGGCGCTCGGTCTCGGGATCGGGCGCATCGTCTTCACAGCGCTCGCGATTGCCGGGGCGGTGCTCCTCGTGGTGCTCACCGTGCTCGCCTTTGCGCGTCCTCGTGAGACCCGCGGTGGCTTCGTGCTCATCGGCGCGCTCTGGGTGGTCGTGGCCGTGCAATCGCTCGTCATCCGGCCCCTGCTCTCTGCGCGCAGCGATGTGGTGATCGCCGGGGGCGATCCGGGCGCGTCATGGTTGCACTACGGCTACATCGTCGCCGAGCTCATGCTGCTCGCGCTGCTGCTCGGTTACATCGTGCACATCGTGCGTGGCGTGCATCTCGAACGGCGCGTCGCATGAGCCAGGTGCCGTCGTCGCGGGATGCCTATGGCATCCGAAAGGAGAATCAATGACTGAGCAGGCGATGCAGTTCGGCATCTTCAGCGTGAGCGACATCACGCGCAATCCCGTGACCGCTCAGACGCCCAGCGAAGCGGAGAAGATTCGCGATGCCGTCACGATCGCCTGTCATGCCGAGGCCGCCGGCCTGGACGTCTTCGCGATCGGCGAGCACCACAACCCCCCGTTTTGGTCGTCGTCGCCGACAACGACCCTCGCCTTTATCGCCGCCCGCACCGAGCGCCTCATCGTTTCTACCGCGACAACGCTCATCACCACGAATGACCCGGTGAAGGTCGCCGAAGATTACGCGATGCTGCAGCATCTTTCGGGCGGCAGGGTGGATCTCATGCTGGGCCGCGGCAACACCGGCCCGGTGTATCCGTGGTTCGGTCAGGACATCGCTCAGGGTCTGCCGCTGGCGATAGAGAACTACGCACTTCTGCACCGCCTGTGGCGCGAGGATGTCGTTGACTGGCAGGGACAGTTCCGCACGCCGCTTGAGGGTTTCACCGCGACGCCGAGGCCGCTGGATGGCATCCCGCCCTTCGTCTGGCACGGTTCGATTCGCTCGCCCGAGATCGCCGAGCAGGCCGCCTTCTATGGCGATGGCTTCTTCGCGAACAACATCTTCTGGCCCGCCGAGCACTACCAGCGTCTCATCGGCGTCTATCGAGAGCGCTTCGCCCACTACGGCCACGGCACGCCCGCGCAGGCGATCGTGGGGCTCGGCGGTCAGGCTTTCATCCGCGCGAACTCGCAGGATGCCGTGGCGGAGTTCCGCCCTTACTTCGACAAGGCGCCGGTCTACGGCAACGGACCATCCCTCGAAGACTTCACCGAGATGACCCCGCTCACGGTGGGCTCTCCGCAGCAGGTGATCGACCGCTACGCGGGTATGCGCGATCTCTTCGGCGACTATCAGCGTCAACTCTTCCTCATCGACCACGCGGGGCTGCCGCTGAAAGTCGTGCTGGAGCAGATCGACATTCTCGGCGCCGAGGTGGTGCCGGTGCTGCGGCGCGAGTTGGCGAAGAATCGTCCGGTCGAGGTTCCGGATGCGCCGAGCCACGCCGCTCGCGTGCGCGCTGTCTATGGCGACGGCCCCGCTCGCGAGGCGCGCCCGCGCGCGAATCGCGGTGACAACGTCACCGGCGGTGCCCCCTACCTCGATACGCCCTAGCGACGTAACCTGGATGGGTGGATATCGCTATCGCCGGGGGTACCGGCATCGTGGGTCACGCTGCCGCTCGTGCCGCTGAGAGCCGAGGGCACAGCGTGCGCATTCTCTCGCGTGCGCGTGGCGTTGACGTACACCGGGGTGTGGGGCTTGCGGAGGCTCTGGAAGGGGCGGACGCGGTCATCGACGCACTGAGCGTGCAGACGACCAGTGCCCGCCGGTCTGTCGACTTCTTCACGACGACGACCCGTGCCTTGCATACAGCCGAGCGTCTGGCGGGCGTCGGTCACCATGTGATGATCTCTATCGTTGGCGTCGATCGGGTGCCCTATGGCTACTACGCCGGCAAAAACGCGCAGGAAGAGGCTGTCCAGAGCGCAGACGTGCCCTGGAGCATCCTGCGCGCCACTCAGTTTCACGACTTTGCACGGCAGCTCTTCGCCCGCGCCGCGGTAGGCCCGCTGCGATTGGCGGTACGAATGCGCACCCAACCGGTCGCCGTCGCGGAGGTTGCCGCGCGCCTGATCGACATTGTCGAAGCAGGGCCGAGCGGGCGAACGCGGGATCTCGCCGGGCCGCGCGAGGAGAGCATGGTCGAGATGATGCGTGCCTGGGCGAGGCACCACGGTCACGGAGGCCGGATGCCCGAAATCACCCTGCCGGGTGCATTCGGTCGTGCCATGCGCGACGGCAGCATCCTCCCGGGCCCGGAGGCCGAGCGCGGCACCGTGACATTCGCCGAGTGGCTTGAGGCGCAGCCGCGCGCGTGAACTCAGCCGCTCTTGCGGCGGAACTCGCGCTTGAGCTGCGGCCCGTGCGTCGCGTGCACCGAGGAGTCGCCGTCGAGATGCGCCTCGCCCTTGCGGCTCTTGGCGTTCTTCTTCTCGAGCGCCTCGCGGAATTTGCGCTTGAGCTCTTCGGTGTCGTCGTTGCTCATGGGTCAAGCCTAGGTCACTCTCGCGGCGTCGAGGCGTACCCACCTGCAACAACCCCGAGCCCCTGCGATTCCGCGGTTTTTCAGGCGAGACTGCTACAGTGAGGACTGTTCCCGAATGCGGGAACGCATAAGAGAACAATGCTCTGGAGTGATCGGCCTAGTGGCTGGTCCCCTGTGGTGGGTTCCCCGGCGCGTCAGAAAAGGCGTCGGGTGATCTTCTACTGGTGGCCAGCGTGGGCGCGAAGCACGGATATTTCTGTGTGCCCGACTCTGTCCGATGCGCTCCTTCGCGAACGCTCGCGCCCCAAGGGGGGTGCGAGCCTAAACAAAGAAGGAGAGACCTCGTGGAAGGTCTAGACAACACCAACGGTGAAGTTGCCACCGAGGCCGTTCTTGACAACGGCCGCTTCGGCACCCGCACCATCCGATTCGAAACCGGCCGACTCGCGCAACAGGCGCAGGGTGCGGTCGCCGCTTATCTCGACGATGAAACCATGCTGCTGTCGGCAACGAGTGCCAGCAAGCAGCCGCGCGAGGGCTTTGACTTCTTTCCGCTGACGGTGGATGTCGAAGAGCGCTCTTACGCGGCTGGGAAGATCCCCGGCTCGTTCTTCCGCCGCGAGGGTCGCCCGTCGACCGAGGCGATTCTGGTCTGCCGTCTGATCGACCGGCCGCTGCGTCCCTCCTTCGTCGAGGGCCTGCGCAACGAGGTGCAGATCGTCATCACCGTGCTCAGCATCGCGCCGGGCGAGTTCTACGATGCCCTCGCAATCAACGCGGCATCCGCCTCGACCCAGATTTCGGGTCTGCCGTTCTCGGGTCCGATCGCGGGTGTGCGCCTCGCGCTCATTCCGGGCCACGGCGAGCACGCTGACCAGTGGGTCGCCTTCCCGACCGTTGCTCAGGTTGAGCAGGCGGTCTTCGATCTGGTGGTCGCGGGCCGCGTCGTGACCGGCAAGAACGGTGCCGAGGATGTCGCGATCATGATGGTCGAGGCAGAGGCCACCGAGGGAAGCTGGAACCTCATCAAGGCCGGCGCTGTCAAGCCCAGCGAGGATGTCGTGGCTGCGGGCCTGGAGGCGGCAAAGCCTTTCATCGCGCAGCTCGTCAAGGCGCAGGCGCAGCTTGCGGCATCCGCCTCGAAAGAGCCCGGTGTCTACCCGGTGTTCCTGCCCTATGGCCAGGAGAGCTACGACTTCGTCTCGGCACGTACGCACAGCGAGCTCACGCGCATCTACCAGATCGCCGACAAGGTCGAGCGTCAGAACGCTGACGACGCGCTCAAAGAGCAGGTCAAGGCCGAGTTCCTCGCCGCCGTCGAAGACGGCACCCTCCCGGCATCGGCTGCGGCAGAGTTCTCCGCCGCGTACAAGTCGGTCACCAAGGGGATCGTGCGCGGTCGCATCCTCACCGAGAACATCCGCATCGACGGGCGCGGCCTCGCCGACATCCGGGCGCTGGATGCCGAGGTGCAGGTCATCCCGCGCGTACACGGTTCGGCGATCTTCCAGCGCGGTGAGACCCAGATTCTCGGGGTCACCACCTTGAACATGCTCAAGATGGAGCAGCAGATCGACTCGCTCTCACCCGTGACGAGCAAGCGCTATATGCATCACTACAACTTCCCGCCGTATTCGACCGGTGAGACCGGCCGGGTCGGCAGCCCGAAGCGGCGTGAGATCGGGCACGGCTTCCTCGCCGAGCGCGCACTCGTGCCGGTGCTGCCCACGCGCGAGGAG
>CAZHIU010000018.1:0-34918 GCA_964532555.1 uncultured Microbacterium sp. | reverse complement strand
TGGTCAGCGTGTTCTTCACCACGGCGTACTCCGCGTCCTGACGGATGCTGTTGCGAAGCTCTTTGAGCTGCCCCACCGACAGGCCGCGGTACTCGGTCAGCAGAACGGCGGTCGAGTCTTCGAATTGCTTCGTCAGCTCGGCGACCGATGCTTCCTTCTGCGCCATGGCCACTCCTTGTGTATGCGAGATGCCCCACGGTGGTGGTGCATCGGCCGAGGCTCCGGCGCCTCTGCACAAAGAGAAAGGCTCCGGCGCAAGCGCACGGAGCCTGGGCATCCCGTTCGGGATCGGTTCGTGTCACCTGCGCAGGCCTTCTGCTTTCGCAGAGACTTCGATCGCTGAGCGCTTGCGCGCACCACGATGACCGGCGGTCTTCGGTTGCCACTACTCTACGGCATCCCTCTCCCCCACCCAAATCCGCCCGGCGGCGTGTGCACGGGCAGGGCGTGAGGCAGAAAGGTAGGGTCGAGGGATGACTCCCGAGTTGCAGGCGCGCGTCGTCGCCGACGCCCGCGACCGGGTGGCGTGGCTGCGGGCGAGGTCACAGGGCATCACCGCGACGGATGTCGCCGGCCTCACCGGCGAGAGCTCTCTCGCCCGCGCCGCGGACGCCAAACTGGGCGGCTCGCGCTTCGGCGGCAATGCCTACACCGAGCACGGGCGTCGGCGTGAACCCGAGATCGCCGGGTGGATCGCTGCCACGCACGGCATCCTGCCCTCGACAGCGCTCTTTCACGCCGCCGAGGAGCGACGTCACCTCGCCACCCCGGATGGCGTGAGGGTCGACGACGAAGGCCGCGTCGTGCTCGCCGAGATCAAGACGACGAACAAACCGCTGCGCACGATCCCGCGCAACTACCTGCGCCAGATCTGGTGGCAACAGCATGTCTTGGGTGCCGAGCGCACCCTGTTCGTATGGGAAGAGCATCGCGGCTTTCGTCCCGTTCATGATGAGCCGCGTTCGGTGTGGATCGATCGGGATGACCGCGAGATCCGGCGTCTGGTGGCCCTGGCCACCGGACTCATCGACGAGCTGTATCGACGCACGACCGGCATCCCGATCCCGCAGCGCAGTGGGCAACCGAATGCCGCAAACGGCCGTGAAGCGCTGCGCGAACGCGACATGTTCCGCGCCCTCGCGCTTGCCGACTAGCCACTGACCCGACGGCGCTAGAGTCGATTCGTGCTCAGCCTTCTTGCCGGCCTCGGCCTCGGTCTCTCGCTCATCATCGCCATCGGGGCACAAAACGTCTATGTGCTGCGCCAGGGCATTCGGCGAGAACACGTGCTGCTCGTCGTGCTGATCTGCGCGATCTCCGATGCCATCCTCATCGTCATCGGCGTCGCCGGGCTGGGCGCACTGGTGCACGCGGTGCCCTGGCTCATCGAGGGCGCTCGGTGGCTTGGTGCGGTGTTCCTTCTGGTCTACGGGCTTCTAGCCGCGCGTCGTGCGTGGCGCGGTGGCGACGAGGGCTTGGCGACGAACGATGACGCCGCCGATGCGAGCAAGGATGCTGCGGGGCCTCGCACAGTCGCATCCGTTGCCCTGACCGCACTCGCCTTGACCTGGCTGAATCCGCACGTCTACCTCGACACCGTGCTTCTGCTGGGTTCGATCGCTGCCACGCACGGCGATGCCCGATGGCTTTTCGCCATCGGCGCGGTGATGGCGAGTTTTCTCTGGTTCAGCGGACTCGGCTTCGGTGCTCGCTACCTCGGCGGCTGGCTGCAAACGCCACGCTCTTGGCGGCTGCTGGATGCGGGGGTCGCCGTCGTGATGATCGCCATCGCGATAAGCCTCGTGCTGCCGATCTTTCTCGGCTGAGAAGCACAGGCAGAAGGCCCCCACCTTGTGGTGAGGGCCTTCTGTGTATACGTCGCTCAGATCGCAGCGACATCCAGTGGGATGCCGGGACCGAAGGTCGTCGACACCGCACCCTTCTGGATGTAACGGCCCTTCGAGCTCGAAGGCTTCAGGCGCACGATCTCTTCGAGCGCCGCGGAGATGTTCTCACCGAGCTGCTCAGCCGTGAACGAGGCCTTGCCGACGACGAAGTGCACATTGGCATGCTTGTCGACGCGGAACTCGATCTTGCCGCCCTTGATGTCTTCGACCGCCTTGGCCGGGTTGGGGGTGACGGTGCCGGTCTTGGGGTTCGGCATGAGGCCGCGGGGGCCGAGCACCTTGCCCAGTCGGCCGACCTGACCCATGAACTCGGGAGTGGAGACCGCCGAGTCAAAGTCGGTCCAGCCGCCCGCAACCTTTTCGATGAGCTCGGGGCCGCCGACCTCATCGGCACCGGCTGCGAGAGCAGCTTCTGCGGCAGCGCCCGTGGCGAACACGATCACGCGCGCGACCTTGCCCGTGCCGTGCGGCAGGATGACGGTGCCGCGCACCATCTGGTCTGCCTTGCGCGGGTCAACGGAGAGCTTGAGCGCGACCTCGACGGTCGAGTCGAACTTTGCCGAGCCGGTCTCTTTGGCAAGAGCAACCGCCTCGCGGGGAGTATAGAACTTGTCTGCCTCGATCTTGGCGAGAGCAGCCTGGTAAGCCTTGGACTTCGTAGCCATGATGATCCCCTCAGCCCTCTACCGTGATGCCCATCGAGCGCGCAGTGCCCTCGATGATCTTCGTTGCGGCGTCGAGATCGTTCGCGTTCAGATCCGACTGCTTGGTCTCGGCGATCTGGCGCGCCTGATCCTTGGTGATCTTGCCGACCTTGACCGTGTGTGGCGTCGCCGAGCCCTTGGGGAGCCCCGCTGCCTTCTTGATGAGCTCGGCCGCGGGCGGAGTCTTCAGAATGAAGGTGAAGCTGCGGTCTTCGTAGACGGTGATCTCCACGGGGATGACATTCCCACGCTGGTTCTCGGTTGCGGCGTTGTAGGCCTTGCAGAACTCCATGATGTTGACGCCATGCTGACCGAGCGCAGGCCCGATCGGCGGCGCCGGGTTGGCGGCGCCGGCGTTGATCTGGAGCTTGATCAGGCCGGTCACCTTCTTCTTGGGTGCCATGTTTCTTTTCCTTTCGTCGAATGGATGCCGGAGCATCCCTTCTCCCGCGCATCCGGCATTTCCGAACCGCGGTGTCTGTGGGGTCTGAGATCAGACCATCTTCTCTACCTGCTCGAACGATAGCTCGACCGGGGTCTCACGCTCGAAGAGCGAGACGAGCACGGTGAGCTTGCCGCTTTCGGGCTTGATCTCGCTGATCGAACCCGGAAGACCCGCGAAGGAGCCATCCTTGATGGTGATGGTCTCGCCGATCTCGAAGTCGATCTCGGCCGGGATCGGGCGGGCGACCGCCTGACCGCCCTTGACCGCCGTGGCCTTGGTCGTGGGCAGTTCCTTCACCTCGACAAGCGACTTCAGCATCGTGAAGGCCTCTTCGAAGCGCAGGGGCGTCGGGTTGTGGGCGTTGCCGACGAAGCCGGTGACGCCCGGGGTGTGACGCACCACCGACCAGGTGTCTTCGTTGAGTTCCATGCGCACGAGCACATAACCGGGCACCCGCACGCGGGTGACCATCTTGCGCTGGCCGTTCTTGATCTCGACGACGTCCTCCATCGGGACCTCGACCTGGTAGATGTCTTCTTCGACCTCGAGCGAGCTCTTGCGCTGCTCGATGTTGGCCTTCACCTTGCGCTCGAAACCCGCATAGGAGTGGATGACGTACCACTTGCCGGGCAGCATCCGCAGGTCTTGGCGGAAGGCTTCGTAAGGGTCGTCTTCGGCGGGCTCGTCGGACTCCACGGTCTCGTCGGACTCGACAGCCTCGGCGTCCTCTTCGGCTTCGACGACCTCATCGGCGAGCACGACGCTCTGCGGGGTCTCGCCCTCTTCGCTGGGCTGCTCAGCGACCGTCGCCGCCTCGGCGTCGTCGGTATATGTTTCAGACACGTTGAATCTTCTCCGTCATGGTGGGGCAACAGAGCCCCGGGGCTACAGCGGGTTGGGGGGAGGCTTTAGCTCGGGATGCCGAACACTTGCGCGATCAGCCACCGGAACACGAAATCAAGGCCGTAGACCAGCCCGATCACGATCAGCACGAAGATCAGCACCACCGAGGTGAACTTGACGAGCTCTTTGCGGGTCGGGGTGACGACCTTGCGAAGCTCCGACATGATCTGACGGATGAAGAGCGAGAACCGTCCGAGAGCGCCGAGCTTCTTGTCGTCGGCTGTGTTGCCGCCGTAGACGAGCTCGCCGCCCGATGCATCTTGACTCATCCTGAAAATACCTTTCGTGTGCCAGCGTGGCGCTGACGCGCAGGGCGGACAGGAATCGAACCTGCAACCTGCGGTTTTGGAGACCGCTGCTCTGCCAATTGAGCTACCGCCCTAGAGACTCGGGGAGCCTCGCCGCCCGCATCCGACGCGCCCTTGCGGGCACGCCAAAACAATGCAGACATTTACTGCCTTTCCAGTGTACGCCATGCCAGAGGGCGATGCCGACCTGGCTATCTTCGCCCCGCGACGGCGCACCGTCACACTCAGCCGATGCGGATGAGCTTCTTGTTCACGAACTCGTCGGCGGCCAGCAGCCCCAGCTCGCGCGAGGTGCCCGAACGCTTGACGCCGCCGAAGGGCAGTGCCGGCTCGTCGGCGAGCACGAGGTTGACATAGACCATCCCCGCTTCGATCTGGTCGGCGATGCGTTCGGCCTGGGCCGCATCGGTTGTGAAGACATAAGAGCCAAGCCCGAACGGGGTGTCATTGGCGACCGCGATCGCCTCGGCCTCGTCAGCCACCCGGTACACGACCCCCACCGGTCCGAAGAACTCTTCGTAGTAGGCATCCATGTCGCTCGTCACCCCGGTGAGCACCGCGGCGGGGAAGAACGCACCGTCCCGAGTGCCACCGGCGTGCAAGGTCGCACCCTGGGAAACCGCGCGGTCCACCTGTTCCTGAAGTCTCTCGGCGGCGGTCACCGATGACAGCGGTCCGAGCACGGTGTCTTCGTCGAAGGGGTCGCCGAGCTTGGCGGCGGTCATGGCCGCCGTGAACTTCTCCAGGAAGGCATCGTAGAGATCGCTGTGCACGATGAACCGCTTGGCCGCGTTGCACGACTGCCCGGTGTTGTCGAGCCGCGCGTCGACGGCCGCCTGCACGGCCGCGTCGAGGTCGTCGGTGGAAAGCAGGATGAAGGGGTCCGAACCGCCCAGTTCCAGCGCGACCTTCTTGAGGTGCCGCCCGGCGACCTCGGCGACGGCGGCACCGGCGCGTTCCGAGCCGGTGACCGAGACACCTTGCACGCGAGGGTCGGCGATGATGGTCGCCGCCTGCTCGGTGCTGCAATAGACGTTCACGTACTCACCGGCGCCGAGACCGGCATCCTGGTAGATCTTCTCGATCGCCGCGGCAGACTCGGGGCACTGCGATGCGTGCTTGAGGATGATGGTGTTGCCCAGAACCAGGTTCGGGGCCGCGAAGCGCGCGACCTGGTAGTAGGGGAAGTTCCACGGCATGATCCCGAGAAGCACCCCCAGCGGTGCGCGACGGATGAAAGCGGGGCCGTCGCCATCGATCTGCAAGGGCTGGTCTGCTGTGATCTCTTCTGCGTGATCGGCGTAGTACTCGGTGATGTCGGCGGCGAAGTCGACCTCGCCGAGGGCCGCGGCCATGGGCTTGCCCATCTCACGCACGATGATGTCGGCGAGCTGCTCACGACGCTCGCGGTGCAACTCGGCAACCCGGCGGATCACCGCGGCGCGCTCTGCGACGCTGACGTTGCGCGACCACTCACGGTAGGCGGCGTGCGCTCGGGTGATGGCACTTTGCACCTCGGCATCGCTCGCCGTCTCATACACGCGTTCGGTCGTGCCCGTGGCGGGGTTGGTCACGGCATAGCTGGTCATGATGTCCCTTTCGCTTCATTGCGCTGAGTACGTCTATGCTCTCAGATTTCCGGCGCTGTGCATCCCGAAAAATCGACCGGATGTCGCGGCATCCGGGCCTACCACCGGCCTTAGCTCACCGGCACCAGGGTGTACTTCGTCGAGAGGAACTCGTGGATGCCCTCGAAACCGCCCTCGCGACCGATGCCCGACTGCTTCACCCCGCCGAATGGGGCGGCCGCGTTCGACACCACCCCGACGTTCAGCCCCATCATGCCGGTGTCCAGAGCATCGATCATGCGGTGGCCGCGGGCGAGATCCTCGGTGAAGACATAAGAGACCAGACCGTACTCGGTGTCGTTGGCCAGGCGCACCGCTTCGGACTCATCGCGGAAGCTCGCAATGGCCAGAACAGGGCCGAAGATCTCCTCGCGCAGAATCGCACTGCCGGCGACAACACCCGAGATGACCGTGGGCTCGAAGAAGTGACCCTCACCCTGTTGCGCCACCCCGCCCGTGCGCACGGTTGCGCCGCGGTCTTTCGCGTCGACAACGAGTTCGGATGCCTTGGCGACGGCATCCGCGTCGATGAGCGGACCGATGGTGACTCCCTCTTCGGTGCCGCGCCCGATGCGCATCGTCTGCACGCGCTCGGTGATACGCCGCGCGAACTCTTCGGCGACATCCTCGTGCACGATGAATCGGTTCGCGGCGGTGCAGGCCTGACCGATGTTGCGGAACTTCGCCGCCATCGCGCCGTCGACGGCTTTGTCGAGGTCGGCGTCGTCGAAGACGATGAAGGGAGCATTGCCACCGAGCTCCATCGACACGCGCAGCACACCCTCGGCTGCCTGGGCAAGAAGCGTACGCCCGACCTCCGTCGAACCGGTGAACGAGAGCTTGCGCAGCCGCGGGTCGGCGATGATCGGGCTCGACAGAGCGCCCGAACGCGAGGTCGGTACGACATTGACCACACCGCGCGGAAGACCCGCCTGCTCGAGCAGGGTCGTGAAGAACATCGTCGTCAGCGGCGTGAGCGCCGGAGGCTTGATCACGACCGTGCATCCCGCCGCGAGCGCCGGGGCGATCTTGCGCGTGGCCATCGCGAAGGGGAAGTTCCAGGGGGTGATGAAAAAGGAGGGGCCGACCGGGCGCTGCGAGACGATCATCCGCCCCGTGCCCTCGGGGTTGAGCCCGTAACGCCCGCTGATGCGCACCGCCTCTTCGCTGAACCAGCGCAGAAACTCGCCGCCATAGCCGACCTCGCCGCGTGCCTCGGCCAAGGGCTTGCCCATCTCGATGGTCATCAGAAGGGCGAGGTCTTCTTTGTGCTCCTGCACGAGGTCAAAGGCGCGACGAAGGATGTCACTGCGGGTGCGCGGGGCGGTGGCCGCCCATGCCTCTTGCGCGGCCACTGCGGCATCGAGCGCGCGGATGCCATCGGCGGGAGAGGCGTCGGCGATGGTGCGCACGACAGCACCCGTGGCGGGGTCTTGCACGGTGAACGTGCGCCCCTGCTCGGCATCCACCCATTCCCCGGCGATGTAGAGCTGGGTCGGTACGCGCTCAAGCAGCGCCGCTTCGTTCGGGAGCATCTCGGTCATGTCTTCTTTCCGGCTTTTCGCTATGCGGATAGGGATGTCACGGCGCGCTCAGGCTGCGGCGAGGGCCGCGGCGACGATGTCGAGCCCTTCGCGCAGCAGACTGTCGCTGATCGTGAGCGGGGGGAGGAAGCGGATGACGTTGCCGTCGGTGCCGCAGGTGAGCACGATCACGCCCTGCGCGATGGCGGCCTTGGCCACGCGGGCGGTGAGCGCGCCATCGGGTTCTCCGGTGGCGGGGTCGATGAACTCGGCCGCGACCATCGCACCGTGTCCGCGCACGTCCCCGATCCGCGCGTCGCCGCGCTGCAACTCCTCCAGGCGTCCCTTGAGGATCGACTCGATTTCGCGGGCGCGCTCGACGAGACCCTCGGTCTCGAAGACCTCGATGGCGGCCAGCGCTGCGGCGCAGGCGATGGGGTTTCCCCCATAGGTGCCGCCGAGACCACCCGCATGGGTGGCATCCATGATCTCGGCGCGGCCGGTGACGCCCGCCAGGGGCAGTCCCGCCGCGATCCCCTTGGCTGTGGTGATGAGATCGGGTTCGATGCCGAAGCGGGTGCTGGCGAACATATGGCCCGTGCGCGCAAAACCGGTCTGAATCTCATCGGCGATGAAGACCACACCGTTCGCGCGACACCACTCAACCAAGGCCGCAAGGAATCCTTCGGCGGGCACAATGAACCCGCCCTCGCCCTGAATGGGCTCGATGATCATGGCGGCGAGGTTCTCGGTTCCGATCTGCTTCTCGATCTGGTGGATCGCACGCGCCGCCGCCTCTGGGCCCGTCAAGCCGTCGCGGAAAGGATACGACAGCGGCGCACGGTAGACCTCGGGGGCGAAGGGGCCGAAACCGTTCTTATAGGGCTGGTTCTTCGCGGTGAGCGCCATCGTCAAGTTGGTGCGTCCGTGGTAGCCATGGTCGAAGGCAACGACCGCCTGACGACCGGTGTACTTGCGTGCGATCTTCACCGCGTTCTCGACGGCCTCGGCACCCGAGTTGAACAACGCACTGCGTTTAGGGAAAGCACCGGGCGTCAGTCGGTTCAGCGCCTCGGCGACGGCGACGTAGGACTCATAGGGCGAGATCATGAAGCAGGTGTGCGTGAACTGCTCGGCTTGAGCGGCAATGGCCGCCGTCACTTTCGGGTGGGCGTTGCCGACGGTTGTCACGGCGATGCCGCTGCCGAGGTCGATGAACGAGTTTCCGTCGGCATCCACCACGACCCCGCCCCCGGCGGCGACGGCCGCAACCGGGATCGAGTGGGCGACACCGGCGGCAACGGCATCCGCCTTGCGTGCGAGTATCTCCGCGGAGCGAGGGCCGGGAAGTTCGGTGACCAGACGGCGCTCTTGGGGCAGAGTGGGGCCGCCGAGAGGCACCATCGTGGAGGCAGAGTCAACGAGAACCATGATCTGAGCCTAAGTCATCGGCGATCTACCGAGAGAAGTTATGCGATCTCGCCCGCGGCCACCGTCTCGGCGAGCGCGTGCACACCGACCAGATGGTGCGCGGTGTAGAAGTCCGCATCGCTCAGGCGCCGCGCAGCTCCCGCCTGCGCCGAGGCACCAGATGCGGCAACCGCGGCCACCGCGTGCATCCATCCGCCCGCGAGCGTGCCCAAGAGCATCAGGTAAGGCACGCTCGTCGCATAGGCGTCGCGGGGGGTGGCGCTGAAGTCGAGCATCGCCCGTGTTGCGCGTGCGGCGGCATCCGTCGCTCGTTCGAAGCGCTCCGCGATGCGCGTCAGCACCTCGCCGCCTCGCGAGCGCAGCGCCGTCACCGTCTCGGCCATGCGGGCGAAGAGCGCCGTTGCCGTGGCACCCTGGTCGCGCAAAAGCTTGCGCCCCAGAAGATCGTTGGCCTGAATGGCGGTCGTGCCTTCGTAGATCGGGATGATCCGCGCATCGCGGTAGTGCTGGGCGACCCCCGTCTCTTCGACGAAGCCCATCCCGCCGTGCACCTGAATCGCCTCTGAGGTCACTCGCAAGGTTTCTTCGCTGGTCCATCCCTTGAGGATCGGCACGAAGAACTCCGCCAGGCGCAACGATTCCTCGTTCTTCGTGGTGTGGTCGAATAGGTCGCCGACGAACACCGACAGGGCACGCATCGCGAAGATCTGGCTCGACATCGACCGCAGAAGTCGGCGCACGTCCGGATGCTCTGCGATGGGGGTGCCCTCGGCTCGGTCGAGCACCGGCCCCTGCTGTCGCTGCGCCGCGAAAGCCGCAGCGGCCTGGAATGCGCGCTCGGCGATGCCGGTCGCCTGATGGCCCATGCCGAGGCGCGCGGAGTTCATCATGACGAACATGGCAGACAGGCCACCGTGCAACTCGCCCGCGAGGTAGCCCGTGGCGTTCTCGTAGGCAAGAATGCAGGTGGGGCTGGCGTGGATGCCGAGTTTGTGCTCGATGGCGATCGTTTCGACCGCGTTGCGCTGGCCCAGCGAACCGTCGGCGTCCACGAGCGTGCGTGGAACGACGAAGAGCGAGAGTCCGCGGCTTCCCTCGGGTGCATCCGGGGTGCGCGCGAGCACGAGGTGCACGATGTTCTCGGTGAGGTCGTGATCGCCCCAGGTGATGAAGATCTTCTGCCCTGTGATCGCCCAGGTGCCGTCACCGCGCGGAACGGCAGACGTGCGAATCGACGCGAGATCGGTGCCCGCTTGAGGCTCGGTGAGGTTCATCGTTCCCGTCCACTCACCGCTGACCAGGCGAGGCAGGTACAGCTTCTTCAGCTCATCGGATGCCACGGCATCCAGAGCGTGAATGGCGCCCGCGCTGAGCATCCAGCAGAGGGCGAAGGCAGCGTTGGAGCCATTCCAAATCTCGCCGAGCCCCGCCTGCACGGAGGCCGGAAGTGCATCCCCACCCGCGCTGGCCGGCGCGGTCGCTGTGACCCAACCGGCTTCGATGAACGCACGATAGGCCTCGGCGAAACCCTCGGGCAGCCGCACCTGCCCGTCACGCAGTTCTGCACCCTTCTGGTCGCCCAGGCGGTTGAGAGGCGCGAACACTTCGGCGGCAAAATCGCCGGCGGCGGCGACGATGTCGGCGGCATCGGCTGCGGTCATGGCCCCATCGGTGGCATCGGCGACGATGTCATGACCGAAGGCATCCCGGTAGAGAAAGGCGTAGTCCTCGGCGGGAGGCACATAGGGCAAGGTGGACATGATCGCTCCCTCAAACCAGCGTGAGACTGCGCATCAGTATATCTGAGACTGAGTTCCACCGGAAGAGGGTGATCGCTCCTGTCGAATCAGACGCCGCGGCACTACGCTCGATGATGTGAACGAACGCGCTCCCCTGTCTCGCAAGCTCTCCGCCATCGCCGAGTCGGCAACCCTCAAGGTCGACGCGAAGGCCAAAGCCCTCGCTGCCGAAGGCAAGCCGATAATCTCCTACGCTGCCGGCGAGCCCGACTTCGCCACCCCGCAGTTCATCGTGGATGCCGCAGCCGAGGCCCTCGCCGACCCCGCCAGCTACCGCTACACCCCCGCATCGGGGTTGCCCGCTCTGCGCGAAGCGGTGGCGGCGAAAACTCTGCGCGACTCAGGGCTTGAGGTCTCACCTGCCCAGGTCATCGTGACCAACGGTGGCAAACAAGCCGTTTATCAAGCGTTCCAGGCCGTCGTGAACCCGGGCGATGAGGTGCTGCTGCCGGCGCCGTATTGGACGACGTATCCCGAGGCGATCCGGCTGGCCGACGGCATCCCGGTCGAGGTGTTCGCGGGTGCCGATCAGGAGTACAAGGTCACCGTCGAGCAGCTCGAAGCCGCACGCACCCCGCGCACGACCGTGCTGGTCTTCGTGTCACCATCGAACCCCACCGGTTCGGTCTACACGGCAGAAGAGACGCGAGCCATTGGCGAGTGGGCGCTGAAGCACGGCATCTGGGTGATCTCTGACGAGATCTACCAGAACCTCAGCTATGACGACGGCACCGCGGTTTCGATCGTGCGGGCCGTGCCGGAACTGGCAGACCAGACGATTCTCGTCAACGGTGTCGCGAAGACCTACGCGATGACCGGATGGCGCGTGGGCTGGATGGTGGGGCCGGCCGACGCCATCAAGATCGCCGCCAACCTGCAATCGCACCTGTCGAGCAATGTGAACAATGTCGCCCAGAGGGCGGCGATCGCAGCCCTCAACGGACCACAGACCGAAGCCGAGAAGTTCCGTGAGGCCTTCGACCGGCGCCGACACCTCATCGTCTCGGAACTGTCGAAGATCGAGGGCATGCAGGTGCCGATGCCGGGTGGCGCCTTCTACGCCTACCCCGATGTGCGAGGGCTGCTCGGCCGAGACTGGGGCGGCGTGACGCCGACGACCTCGCTCGAACTGGCGGACTTCATTCTTGAGCGGGCCGAAGTTGCCGTCGTGCCCGGCGAGGCCTTCGGCCCCTCGGGCTATATCCGCCTGTCATACGCGCTGGGTGACGAGAAGCTTCTCGAAGGCGTGCAGCGCTTGCAGCGCCTCTTCGCCTAGGGGTGACCTCTCTATCCTGTCTCGGTTCGCCGGCGGTCAGCGCGCGCGGAGGCTAGTCAAGCGCCCACACTTCTGCGTCGTCAGGGCAGGCATCCGGAACTCGCACCCCTGCGCGCGTCGACGCACGGTAACCCGCCACGGTGCCTCCCATCCCACTGCCGATCTCGACCTCATCGCCCATCCTGTATGACGTGCCGCCAATGATCAGCACGCCCTCGTCTCGCCACCGAACCGAATCGGGCAGAGCCAGCACGAGATCCTTGCCGAGAGGTGTGGATACCAGAAAAAGACAGCCATCACGCAGTTCAAGAACGCCGCTTATCAACGCATGACGTGACCCACCATCGGGTGCCCTGGGATGGACGATGAAGGGCACATCGACCGGCTCGGCGGTGCACGCGACGCCCCCCGCGGCAACAGCACACACAACGGCGACCGCTGCGCCCGCTCGAACCCACCTTCGCTGCGTCATGGTGTTTTCAACGATACGTTCATGGTCGCCAAAGCGCCACCGATAGTGCCGAAGTAAGCCCACCGTTCGTGGCCGAACGTGCACGTAGCGTTCAGAAGTGTAGGCCCGCCACCGACGTGGATACCAACGGCATAGTTCCCGATAAACCACGGCCCGCCGCTATCGCCCATGCACGTTTTCACGGTTCCAAGACCGACCCTCACCCAACTCGTCGCGCAAGCACCCCCGCTCTGCCCACACTTAGCCGGTTTGTAAGTCGTGCTCGTTACGGTTCCACAACCATAGACGAGACTTCGTGTGCCCCACTTGCAGACATTCGCCCCGGTGGTCACAGCTAGCGTTCCGATCTGCCCCCGCTGAGTTGTCTTACTAATAAAGAACGAACTAGTGACGGACGATATCGAATGCCATTGCACGTCACGCGTCGATGTCCAGGCGCGACTCTGAAAGTTTGTCGAGTGCCAAGTCCCTGTTGACCAGTTCAACCATTGCTGAGGATTGTCACAGTGCCCTGCAGTGAGAAAACCTTGAAGACTCCCCTTTGTGACCGCGAATGCAGACGTACAGGTGCTGAGTTGACGTCCACCAGCACTCTCAAGCTGTACGGCACCGTCGGCAGATTCGATCTTGACAGGAACGCCTACGCCTTTGATGAGAGAGTCAAGCCCGCGCATGCTTTCGGAATCGAGAGCGTCGCCCTCAAGCTCGATCACTATCTCGTTGGCAGGCTCAGAGACGTATGCGCCAGCGCGAATGCCGTACGGTATCAAAGCCTGCGAATCGATCACTTCGATGGCTCCTAGCAGAGCGACAAGAGTGTGTTTCGCCCCGACGCGGATGTCAATGGGGATCTCACCCAGCGACTCTTCGATGGCGAAGCGAGCGGAGGCATCCACGAGCGCGATCACAAGCACCGGCTCTGGTCGCCACTCGATCCACTTGCCCGCCAGAGTCTCTGCGGCAAGAGAATCCACCATGTGGAGCATGCTGAGGATTCGCTCCTGCTGTTTCAAATGCTCGACAGTCACTACCCCAGATACACCCTGTGCCTCTGATATCGTCTTGGCGTCCGCGCGAAGTGCCTCATCACCCCACTGCGCCGACCACCCAGCCGATGACGCCCCTGCTACGGTCGGCGTGGTTACCAACAGCGCCAGTGCAGCGAACGCACCCGCTCCTGCCGTGCGGCGTGCGAAAGATGTCCGACTGCGAAAACTACGGTGCTTCTGAATCATGCGAGCCTCCGACTCTGCTAGGCGTCGTGGAAGCAGCGCCCCTCCTAGATATAGCACTTCCCTTACCAAGCGATGCGAACGTTTTCGAAGAGCTTCTTGGCGCCATCCAGGAATCGGGAAAGTCGAGGATGCCGAACGCGGTGTTTCGCTAGAGTTCCACGCCCACCAGCACGGGCTCGGGTTCGAGCAGAAGCCCGAACTCGGAGTGCACACGGCTGCGGATGAAGCGGGCGAGTTCGGCAAGCTCGGCGGCCGTCGCGCCGCCACGATTGGTCACCGCGAGTGCGTGCTTTGTCGACAGCCCGGCCCGCGAGCGCGGCAGTGCAAAGCCTCGGCGCACCCCCGATTGCTCGATGAGCCACGCGGCGCTGAGCTTCACATCGCCGCCACCGGCAATGATCGGCGGCAGCGTGCCGTCGTAGACGGCAAGGGGGATGACGGTCGCTTCGTCTAGATCGGAAACCACCGGCCACCGCGGGCACTCGGCGGGCAGGGCGCGTGCCACCGCCTCGCTCACCACCGGGTTCTGAAAGAAGGAACCGGCGCTGGCGGTATCGGGGTCGGCGGCATCCAGCAGCATCCCTTTCGCCGCGCGCGTGGCGAGAATCTGCTCACGCACCCGCGCGAGCGGCACACGTTCGTCGCCCTCGATCTTCAGCGCGGAACGCAATTGCTCGCCGTGCACCACACGCCCTTCGGCACCGACGAGGGCAAGGTCGAGCGTCACCGAGAGGATGACCGCGCGACGCCGTGGCTCACGACCGAAATGGTGCTTGAGCACCGAGGTGCGAAAACCCAGGCCCAACTCTGATGCGGGCACCGTCTGAACCTCGCCGCTGTCTTCGTCGATGAGTTCTACTTCGACGAGCGTCTCGTGAATCTCCTGCCCGTAGGCACCGATGTTCTGCACGGGCGCGCCGCCCACGGTGCCGGGGATGCCCGACATCGCCTCGATTCCGGCCAGGCCTTCGGAGACGGTATGCGCGACCAACTCATCCCAGTTGTGACCCGCCGCCACCCGCAGCCGCACCCGTTTTTCGAAAGGAGAGTCCAGGCGCTCGATCCCCGAAGTGCGCACGCACACGACCGTGCCTTCGAAGGGTTCGTCGCCGACGAAGAGGTTGGATCCGCCGCCCAGCACGAGCCACTCCTCACCCGCTGCCCACACGCGCCGCAGAGCGTCGATGAGTTCTTCGCGGGTGTGTGCCTCGATCATGCGGCGCGGTGCGGCGCCGGTGCGCAAAGTGGTGAGTTGCGCGAGCGGCAGGGGTTCGATCTCGGCCATATCAGGCGCGCGCGATGCGCAACTGCGCTTTTCCGAGCACGGTAGCCTCGCCGAAAGTGACGGTGAGATCGATGCGGGCGGATGCCTCATCTACCGCGCCGACGACGGCGACCACGCGCACCTCGGCCCCCTCTTCGGCGTCGACGATCACCGGCTTGGTGAAACGCACCCCATAGTCGGTGATTCGGCCGACATCGCCGAGTGCGGCAACGGCAACCGATGATGCGATGCCCATTGTCAGCATCCCGTGCGCGAGCACGCCGTCAAGGCCCACCTTGGCGGCGATGTCGTCGCGGTAGTGAATCGGGTTGAAGTCGCCGGATGCCCCGGCGTAGCGCACGAGCGACTCGCGGTTCAGGTGCACCGTTCGCTCGGCAAGCTGCTGGCCGACTGCGAGGTCCATCAGGCGTCCTCTCCGATGAAAAGCACCGAGGTGGCTGTGGCGACGGGGTTGCCGTTGGCATCCCGAATGTCGGACTCGCTCGTGACCATCGAGTTGCCGCCGAGAACGCGCACCCCGGTCACTCGCAGCGTTGCGGTCAGCTCGTCACCGGCGACAATGGGCCGCGTATAGCTGAATCGCTGCTCGCCGTGCACGGCGCGCGAGAGCACGATGCCCGAATCGGGCAACTCGAGCAACTGTTGCAGGGTGGCGTTCTGGATGACGGTGGCGAAGGTCGGCGGGGCGACGACATCGGCATAGCCGAGGGCGCGAGCGGCATCCACATCGTGATGCAGAGCCGCGTCGGCGAACACCGCTCGAGCGAACTCGCGCACCTTCTCGCGTCCGACGAGGTAAGGGGCGGTCGGCGGGAAGACCCGCCCGACCAGTTCAGGGTTCACGGGCACTCTTCCATCCTATCGACGCGCGTGCGGCGACGACAGAATGTCGCCCGTCACCACCGCGAGCGCAACGCCTTGATGGCGAGCTGGGTCGCGATCACAGTGAGGAACCCGGCGAACAGCACGTTGCCCGTGAAAGGGTCGATGAGCGTCGCACACCATGCGCCAAGCGCGGTGGTCGTGCAGGCAGCCGCACCGACCACCGCGGCGACACCGACGTCGACATTGCGGTGTCGAAGGTTGCCGACGGTGCCAGAGATGGCAGTCGGGATCATCATGAGCAAAGACGTGCCCCGTGCCTCAAGGTCGCTCGTTCCGAAGGCGAGCATGAGAAAGGGCACCACGATCACGCCCCCGCCCACACCGATCAGGCCGGCGACGATGCCGGTGAACACGCCCACCGCGAGCAAGCCGAGCGCAAGCAGGGGGCTCAGCTCCACCTGCGCGTCACGGGATGGCACGACGATGAACAGCCCCACGATGACCACGACGAGAAAGACAACGAAGCCCCACCGCAACAACTTCTGCGACACTCGCCGAAGCAGTCGCGTGCCGATCTGCGCACCCACCACCGCGCCCGCCGCGAGAATGAGGCCCGCGAGCCAGCCGACAGCACCGGATGCCGCATAGAACACGACGCCGATTGCCGCCAGGGGCACGATCGCCGCGAGCGAGGTTCCGGCCGCAAGGCGTTGATCGAAGCCGAGAAGCAACACGAGCAGCGGCACGATGACCGTGCCGCCGCCGACACCGAACATCCCCGAGAGCAGCCCGGCCGCAAGGCCGATCCCCACCAGGGTGAACCAGAATCGCGCTCCCCGCTTCGCTGCCGTGGGCATCCGCACCTCCACACTCCCCGCCTCGCAACCCGCGAGCGAGATCACTTTCGAGCTACGGACTCCGAGAGCGCGACGATCTGCTCACGTATGAGGGCAAGCTCAGCACGCAGCTCTGAGTCAACCTGCGCCTCCGGCACTTTCGCTTCTGTGACCGCTTCTTCCGCGACCGACCCCGGCGGGTGTCCGAGCCCCTGCATCGCATCGACAATCACCGCGATGAACAAGTTCAGCACGGTGAGGGCGCTGATCAGCACAAAAGGGATGAAGAAGGCCGGCGCCCACGGCACCGTTGCGCTCACCTCGCGCACGATGACCGACCAGTTATCGAGCGTGGTCACCTGGAATAACGTGAAGAGCGAGGCGCTGAGATCTCCGAAGAGTTCGGGAAACTCCTCACCGAACAGAGTCGTGACCATCACGGCTCCGACATAGAAGGTGATGACCAGCAGCATGGCAATCGAAGCGATACCCGGCACCGCGCGCACCAGAGCCTCGACCACTCGCCGTAGCGCCGGCACGACGGAGATTAGCCGCAAGACGCGTAGCACCCGCAGAGCGCGCAGCACAGCAAGCCCGTTCGTGCCAGGGATCAGGGCAACGCCGACGATGAGAAAGTCGAACACGTTCCAAGAATCGGCGAAGAAACGCCACCCCTGCCCATAGAGTTTCAACGCGATCTCGACCACGAAGATACCGAGGCAGATCGCGTCGATAACGTGCAGCACCTGCCGCGTTCCCGCATCCAACGTCGAGATCGTCTCCAGCCCTAGGATCGCCGCGTTGATCAGGA
Source organism: uncultured Microbacterium sp. (assembly GCA_964532555.1). GTDB lineage: Bacteria > Actinomycetota > Actinomycetes > Actinomycetales > Microbacteriaceae > Microbacterium. The sequence continues at coordinate 17,530 of CAZHIU010000018.1, read as the reverse complement.
TCACCACGATCACCGTGTTTTGTGCGCGCTTAGAGAGAATGAACCGCCCCACGGCGGAACGGGAATACCAGGGAGCTGCTGCCATGAGAAACCTTTTCTAGATGGAAGGCATACGACATGTCAGCCTAACGAGTCTGCTCAGCCTCGCGCGCCTCACCCCACGGTGCGCCGCGCCGGATCCAAACGCGTGCCGACCTTGCTCAACGCCTCGCGCGCTTGGCGCACGCGGTTCTCACCCTCGCGGATGATCTCGCGGGCGAGCACGGGGTGTGCCCCGACGAGGCTATCCATATGCTCGACCGGCACCGCGACGACCTCGACCTCGGTAATCGCGATGGTGCGCGAAACAGTACGCGCCCGCTGGATCGCAGTAAGCCCGATGATGTCGCGCCGCTGCAGCTCGGTCACCTTCACGAAGCCGTACTCCGTGGGCACCCCGAGCTGAGCGCGACCGGCAAGCACGATGAAAGTCTCTTGCGCGACGACCCCATCCCGCAGAATCGTCTCGCCCTGGCAATAACGCTCAAGGCGGGCGAAGCGGGCCAGCGGGTCGAGCTCGTCGGGGCGCAACGACAGCACCGGTGCGATATCGCGCAGGGCCTCGCGCAGCCGCACCGGCGTGTTCCACTCATCGGTGATGTCACCGTCGAGGTGCAGACCCGCGCGACGCGCGGCATACCACAGCCGATGCTGGAAGGTATCGAGCACGGCCTCGTGATCCCCCGGTGAGTCCAGGGGAATCGACACACCGTACTGTGCATTGGGCAGGCTCGAAACCGAAGGCTCCGCAGCATCCGAGACCAGCGGGATGTCGCGCGCAACCGCCACGACCAGAGCGCGCACCTGAGAGGGCGGGTCATCGGTCGCAAAGGAGACCGTCACCGAGGCGGAATAGGGATCGGGGTTGCGCGAAAGGTTCACGAACGATCCATCGGCGAGCTCAGAGGTCGGCATCACCAGAATCCCGTTGCCCGTGTCCAAGTGCACGGCCCGCCAATTCACCTCGATGATGCGCGATCGCTCACCGTTCACCTCGATCCAGTCGCCGAGCTGAAACGGCGACTCGAAGATCAGAAAGAGGCCCGAGACGATCGAGCCGACGGCGTTCTGCAAGGCGAGGCCGACGACGATGGATGTCACGCCAAGGGCGGCAAAGACGCCCGCGACATCCGCACGCCACACCCAGGCCATCAGCATCGTTATGCCGATGAGAATCAGCACGAAGCGGATGAGGTCACTGAAGATCGTCGGAAAGCGGTCGCGCCACGAACCTTTCTCTGCCCGATTGAAGACGAGATGGTTGATCGCGTTGATCACGACCACGATGACCAAGAGACCGAAGATGGTCCAGATCGTGCGCGGCCAGGTGCCTTCACCCTCCCAGGCATCCGGTGTGCTGATCAGGATGAGAAGGGCCGCAACGGGCACGAGGTAGTTGCGCACCATCGCCACGATCGGGGCAGCGCGTGAGTTTCTTCGGGCGAGCGCGCTGTGTATCTCGGTGAGCACGATCAGCACCACCGGAAGACCCAGCGACACGATCACCGCGGGCCAGAACCAGGGCTCGCTGATGATCTCAGCCATTGCTGTCGCCAACCGGATCGATCCGCCACACACGCTGCGCACCGGCGGCGGTCTCGACGACGCCCGAGGGGAGCAGATTCACGGTGTCGGGCAACTGATCGGCCACCCGCTGGGTGAGGTAGATCCCGGGCTCTGCAGCCTCGCCCGGCACGCGGAAGGCGAGGTTGACGGCATCCCCCCACATGTCATAGACGACGCGGGCGCGACCGATGAGCCCGGTTGTCACCTGCCCGCAGTCAAGACCGGCACGCAGGCGCAGCGTTCCGCCGTGGTGAGTGTTCCAGCGCTCCAGAACGCTCTCAAGGGCTTGCGCGAAGTCGGCCCCCCGGCGCGCATGGTCGACGCGCGAGACACTCAGCCCGCAGCTTGCCAGGTAGCTGCGTCTGGTCGTGCGCACACGCTCGACACCGAACTGTTCGGCGACATCATCGAAGGAGCGCACGATGTCATTGAGAGCATCGACAGAGTCTGCACTGGACATCTTGGCGGCCATCTCATCGAAGCCCACGATGTCGGCAAAGATCACAGTGACCTCGTCATAGTCTTGCGCGATCGTGGCATCGCCCTCTTTGTAGCGACTGGCTATGGCCTCGGGCATGAACGAGAGCATGAGCTTCTCGTTCTCGCGCTCCTGCTGCTCGATGAGTTGCGACTTGATCTGCAGGCTACGACTCATGTCGTTGAAGGCTTCGGCCAGATCGGCAAGTTCGTCACTGGAACCGGCGTACACCTGCACGCCGTCTTCTCCCGCGGCGATACGGTTGGCGGCAAGCTTCAACCTTCGCAGCGGACGCACGAAGATCTGTGCGAGCAGCAGACTCAACACGCAGACGAACACGATCATCGCCGCCGTCGAGAGCAAAACGTTACGAGTGAAGCCGTCAACCGGAGCAAGCGCCTCGGCGGAATCCTGCTGCGCGATCACGATCCAACTGAGCTCACCGAGCGTGATCGGCGAGAAGGCCGAGAGCACCTCACGACCGAGATAGTCCACACCGACGAGAGTGCCGGTCTCTCCCGCGAGCGCTCGGGCGACCGCCTCAGTGTTCACCGTTTGATGCAAGAGCGTATCGCCGTTGCGCAGGATCAGATTGGCCGCTGTCGGGTCAAGGCCCGAAGCGATCGCGGCAGCTCGGAATGCGGTGGGGTCTTCGAGCAGAGGGCGTGCAGTCGAGCGCATGGTTCCGTCACGCCCGACAAGGTAGGTCTCGCCGCTGCGAGCCAAGCCGCTGGACTCCCAGTCACCGCCGACCGTCATGACCTCATTGATCCGCTCGATCGGCAGCTCGATCGCAAGCGCACCCAGAACTTCACCGTCATCCACGATGGGTGTCACCGCCCAGCCGGCCGGGGTTCCGAGGCTCGGCGCATAGGCGGCAAAGTCGGCGAACACCACCTCGCCGCTGAGGTTGCGGCTCATCGCCTCGCGATAAGCCTCGGCAAGCTTGGAGAGCCGGAAAGGACCACTCAGCAGGCTTGTGCCCAGATCGACCCCCTTGTACGCGGTGTAGACGACGTTGCCGGCGGGATCGATGATCAGCACATCCTCGAAACGCTGCAACTGAGTCATCGATCGGAAGTAATCGTGAAAACGCGCATGAGCGGCGGACCACTCGCTGCCGTCGCCGGCGTCATCGACCTCTATCGCCCGCTCCCACGAGTCGAAGGGGGCGGTGTAGTGGCGTTGCAGGTAGATCGCCGCCGCATCCGTCGGCATGAAGGTCGCCGGATTCACCGGACCACCGGTGCTCTCTTCGAGCATCGCCGCGAAAGTGTCCCTGAAGAAGGCGTGGACGAACGACACATCTTCCGGGTCGAGTTCTGCGTCTTGAAGCGCAGCAAAGCCCGACGCGAAGTCGCGCGCGGCTTGCGTGCTGGTGTCGTTCATGGCGCTCGGGCGCACGGTGTTCTCCACCGTTTCGAACAGCGCTTGCACCTCGCGCGCGCGACTTTCGCGAATTTCTACCAGGCGTGAGGTGGCCACCTCGTCGAGTGCCCCGGTGCCGTTGAGATAGCCGATCACGCCGACCACCATGCTCGAAAGGATGCTGACCGAGAGCAGCATGATGAGCAAGAGCGAGTACACCGAGAGACCGTCGCGGCGACGGCGCGCGACCGGGGCAACACTGTCTTCTGCGTTCGCGTCCACGCACACTCCCCTCCGTGCACTCGTGTGCGCCCCCGGCGAAGGGCGCACGCACGACCATCCCGCGCAACGATGCGCGGATTCGCTCAATATAGCGCCCTCGTGCCTGAGCGCGATAGACCGAATCTGCGCGGCACGACAGAGGTCGTCGCGCACACAACGAAGCCCGCCTCCCCTCAATGGGAAGACGGGCTTCGTACAGAACGGTGTGCGACTACTCCGCGGTGTTCTCGCTCGCGGCATCTTCGGCAGCAGCTTCTGCCGCCGGAGCCTCTTGCGAAGCAGCCGACTCGGTGACGATCTCTTCAACGGCGTCTTCTGCGACCGTCTCCGCCGCGTCGGCGGCGCCCGCCTTGGCGGGCGTGGATTCGGTCTTCTTCGCAGCGGTCTTCGTGCGCGAAGGCTTCTTGCTCACGGGCTCGAGCACAAGCTCGATGACCGCCATCGGCGCGTTATCGCCCTTGCGGTTGCCGACCTTGGTGATGCGCGTGTAGCCACCCTCGCGCTCGGCGACGAGCGGTGCGATCTCGGTGAAGAGAACGTGCACGACCTCTTTGTCACCGATGACCGAGAGCACGCGACGGCGCGCATGCAAGTCACCGCGCTTGGCAAAGGTGACCAGACGCTCGGCGAAGGGGCGAAGGCGCTTCGCCTTGGTCTCCGTCGTCTTGATCGAACGGTGGGTGAAAAGCGCTGCGGCCAGGTTCGCAAGCAGCAGACGCTCGTGTGCGGGACCGCCGCCGAGGCGGGGACCCTTCGTGGGCTTGGGCATGATTCTCTAGCTCCTGGTGGAAGTGCGGGTGATCAGAGGGCGTCGTCGTCGTCGGAGCCGCTGTAGTAGTGGGCGCCGTCGAATCCGGCGACCGAGTCCTTCAGCGACAGGCCGAGCGAGACGAGCTTGTCGCGCACCTCATCCACCGACTTCTGGCCAAAATTGCGGATATTCATCAACTGCGTCTCAGAGAGTGCGACCAGCTCGGCAACCGAGTTGATGCCCTCACGCTTGAGGCAGTTGTACGAGCGGACCGAGAGATCGAGGTCTTCGATCGGCATCGACAGCTCGTTCGAGAGCACGGCTTCCACCGGCGCGGGGCCGATTTCGATGCCCTCGGCCTCGACGTTGAGCTCACGGGCCAGGCCAAAGAGCTCGGTCAGGGTGTGTGCGGCCGATGCCACGGCATCCCGCGGCAGGATCGAACGCTTGGTCTCGACATCCAGCACGAGCTTGTCGAAGTCGGTGCGCTCACCCGCACGCGTCGCATCGACGCGGTAGCTGACCTTGAGCACCGGTGAGTAGATCGAGTCGATCGGAATCTGACCTGCCTCGGCGAACTCGCTGCGGTTCTGGGTTGCCGAGACATAGCCGCGACCACGCTCGATCGTGAGCTCAAGCTCGAACTTCGCCGAGTCGTTGAGCGTCGCGATCACAAGCTCGGGGTTGTGCACCTCGACACCGGCGGGCGCCGAAATGTCAGCAGCGGTCACTTCACCCGCACCGGTCTTGCGCAGGTACGCCGTGATCGGCTCATCGCGCTCGCTCGAGACGACGAGCTCCTTGATGTTCAGGATGATGTCGGTGACATCCTCCTTGACTCCGGGGATGGTGCTGAACTCGTGCTGCACACCGTCAATGCGGATGCTGGTGACGGATGCACCGGGGATCGACGACAAGAGGCTACGGCGCAGAGCGTTGCCGATCGTGTATCCAAAGCCGGGTTCAAGCGGCTCGATCACGAAGCGGCTGCGATTCTCGCCGGTCTTCTCCTCGGTCAGAGTGGGACGCTGTGCAATGAGCACTGTGTGTTCCTTTCCATCACGTGCCCGCTATTTGACACGTGCGATTGCTGAGGTTTTTGAGTTGTTCGTGGGCGGGTCCGCAGATGCAGACCCGTGCGAGATTCAGACGCGGCGACGCTTGGGCGGGCGGCAGCCATTGTGCGCCTGCGGCGTGACATCCTGAATGGAACCGACCTCGAGGCCTGCGGCCTGGAGCGAACGGATCGCGGTCTCGCGACCGGAGCCGGGTCCTTTGACGAAGACGTCGACCTTCTTCACGCCGTGCTCCTGCGCCTGGCGCGCAGCCGACTCGGCAGCCATGCCGGCGGCATAGGGGGTCGACTTGCGCGATCCCTTGAAGCCCACGCCACCCGACGAGGCCCAACTGATCACCGCGCCCGAAGGGTCGGTGATAGAGACGATCGTGTTGTTGAACGTCGACTTGATGTGCGCGTGCGCGAGCGCGATGTTCTTCTTCTCTTTGCGACGCGGCTTGCGCGCAGCGGTCTTAGGTGCAGCCATGAAAGTTCTCTCCTCTTACCCGGCCGCTTAGCGGGCCTTCTTCTTGCCTGCGACGGTGCGCTTGGGTCCCTTGCGGGTGCGGGCATTGGTCTTGGTGCGCTGGCCACGAACGGGCAGGCCTCTGCGGTGGCGGATGCCTTCGTAGGAACCGATCTCGACCTTGCGGCGGATGTCGGAGGCCACCTCGCGGCGCAGATCACCCTCCACCTTGTAGTTGGCCTCGATGTGGTCACGCAGCGCAATGAGCTGTTCGTCGCTGAGATCCTTGACGCGGATGTTCTCGTCGATCCCCGTTGCCGTGAGAATCTCGGTCGAACGGGTACGGCCAACGCCGTAGATGTATGTAAGTGCGATCACCACGCGCTTATCGCGCGGGATGTCTACGCCGGCAAGACGTGCCATGCGACTCTCCTGAGTTGTGCGGGAGGTGTGGAGCAGAACCGGTGCCCGGGCCTCCGCCCCGGGGTGTCAGCCTTTCGGCGTCGTGACCCTGCTGTTGTGTATTGAGTTGTGGTGTTCTTGGCGGGGGTTAGCCCTGGCGCTGCTTGTGACGCGGGTTGCTCTTGCAGATCACCATGACGCGCCCGTGACGGCGAATCACCTTGCAGTGATCACAGATGGGCTTGACGCTGGGGTTGACCTTCATGTTCTTTCCTGTTCGCTGTCTTCGTACCCGGGATGTGTGCATCCGGGGCCGTTACTTCTCGACCGGTTTAGCGGTAGCGATAGACGATGCGACCACGGGTGAGATCGTAGGGCGAAAGCTCTACGACCACGCGGTCCTCGGGGATGATACGGATGTAGTTCTGCCGCATCTTTCCGGAGATCGTTGCCAGCACCTTGTGTCCGTTGGTGAGCTCAACGCGAAACATCGCGTTGGGCAGCGCCTCTGACACTGTGCCTTCGATCTCGATGACACCGTCTTTTTTAGCCATAGCCTCGCTGTCGCTGGGTGCAAACCGGTCGGTCTGCGGGGGATGAGTGGGATTGTCGGTGGCGTCCGAGCTTCGGACACGCCGAAGACGGCGCAACGCACCAAAGATCAATGCTATCGGACGCGCGTGGCATCCGGCAACTCGGCTCAGCCGAGCAACTCCGCAAGCACGGTGGCGACCTCGTCGCTGGGGATCCTTTCGCCGTTCACAACGACCGTGGGAGTCACGATGCGGTTGATCGAGGGGTCCGGCGGGGTGTGCGGCGTGCGGTCACGCACGAAACGCTTGTAGGTGCCGTCGGCGATGCAATCGGCGGCGACGCCTGCCCCGACGGCGTTGGCGATCGTGGTGATCTGCGAATCGCTCAGACCCGGGGTCTGTTGTGCGGGCTGGTTGACGAACATCGCCAACTGAAAGTCCATCGCCGCCTCGGGCGCGTGGCTTGCTACGCAGTACATGGCGCTGCCCGCGCGGGAGGAGTAGTCGGTGCCTTGCGAGAGGTTGTCCTGGATCGCGATGGGATGAAGCTGCCAGGTGATGCGGTTCTCTTCCGCGGCCTTCTTCAGCTCTTCACCGTAGCGTTCCTCGAAGCTGCCACAGGCGGGGCACATGAAGTCCACATACACCGCGATCGTGTCGGCACCCGACCCGAAGCTGATCGCCCCGGTCTCCGAGTTGATGATCGCCCCTTCGGGAGCAACACCCGGCCCCGTCGCGCGATTGTTCAGCACCACCACGAGCGCACCGACGCCGACGATTGCCGCGACGGCGATCGTCGCGATAACCACGGCGAACCAGTTCGTTCCCGCCTGCTTGCCTGAGCCAGCCATCTTCATCCGATCTCTCTGGGCTCGACACCGAAAGGCGCGAGACCTGCTTTTCCTCCGTCGGGCGCGGTGAGCACCCAGATACCATCATCGTGCACGATGACGCTATGTTCCCAATGTGAGCCGTCTGAGCCGTCAACCGTCGCCACGGTCCAGTCATCATCGCCGACAAAAGTCTGTTCGCTGCCCGCCGTCACCATAGGTTCGATCGCCAGAGCGAGTCCCGGTCGCACCTCGGGGCCAGGGTCGGATGTGCGGTAGTTGAACACCGACGGCGACTCGTGCATCTTGCGGCCGATCCCGTGCCCGATGTACTCGCGCAGAATCCCCCATGAGCCGCCTGTGGCTGGCGCGTGGGTCTCAAGATGAGCCTGGATGGCCGCGCCCACTTCGCCCACATGGCGCGCGGTGGCAAGCGCCGCGATCCCGGCCCACAGCGAGCCTTCGGTGGCACGCGAGAGTTCTTCACGACGCGCAATCAGCTCGGGGCGGCTCGCATCGGGAATGACGATCGTCACCGCGCTGTCGCCGTTCCACCCGCGGTATTGGGCACCGCAGTCGATGGAAACGATGTCGCCGGGCTCGAGCGCACGATCACCGGGCACGCCGTGAACGACCTGATCGTTCACCGAGGCGCACACCGTATGCCGATATCCCCGCACCAACTGAAAGTTCGACTCCGCCCCGCGCTCGATGATCACCCGATGCGCGGCCGCATCCAGTTCCGCAGTGGTGACACCCGGCGCGGCAAGCGCCCGCACGGCATCCAGCGCCGCAGCCGTGATAAGTCCAGGCTCACGCATCGCCCTCATTTGCGAGCGCGATTTATACATGGATCGGCGCAGCACCGTCACACCGGAGCGTGGATGCTACGCGCTGTCAACGCCGCCAGAATCCGCTCGGTGACATCGTCCAGCGAACCCACCCCGTCGATTCGCTCGACGATGTCGCGCTCACCGTACACCTCAAGAATCGGGGCCGTCTCCCGCTCGTAGATGTCCAAGCGTCGGGCGATCACCTCATCGGTGTCGTCGGTGCGCCCCTGCTGAGCGGCACGCAGACCGAGTCGGGCAAGGCTCTCCTCGCGCGGCACATCCAGAAGGATGACCGCGTCGAGCGCTTCGCCGTTGTCGCTCAAGAACTCATCGAGGTGCGAAAGCTGAGTAGTGTTGCGCGGGTAGCCATCGAGCAGAAAGCCATCACGCGCGTCATCCTGCGAGAGTCGGTCACGCACGATGGCGCTGGTCAGCTCGTCGGGAACGAGGTCACCGGCATCCAGAATCGCCGTCACCTGCTGACCGAGTTCAGTGCCTTCTTTTATATTGGCGCGGAACATGTCGCCGGTCGCCACGACAGGGATGCCGAAGCTCTCTGCGATACGAACACCCTGGGTGCCTTTGCCCGAGCCCTGAGGGCCGACGATCAAAAGGCGAGCACCGCGAAAGGTCATCGCAACAGTCCCTCGTAGTGACGCTGCTGCAACTGGGCATCGATCTGCTTGACGGTCTCCAGGCCCACACCGACCATGATCAGGATCGACGCACCACCGAAGGGGAAGTCCTGGTTGGCCTGCACTGTTGCCAGCGCGATGAGCGGGATGAGCGCGATGAAACCGAGGTAGATCGAGCCGGGTGTGGTGATGCGGGTGATCACGTACTGCAGGTACTCCGCCGTCGGGCGTCCCGCACGGATGCCGGGAATGAAGCCGCCGTACTTCTTCATGTTGTCGGCGACCTCGACCGGGTTGAAAGTGATCGCGACGTAGAAGAAGGTGAAGCCGATGATCAGCAGGAAGTACACCAGCATGTAGAGCGGGTGATCGCCGGTGGTGAAGTAGGTCTGAATCCAGGTGACCCACTGCGCCGGTGCCGTGCCGTCCTGCGGAGTGTTGAACTGCGCGACGAGCATCGGAATGTAGAGCAGCGAAGAGGCGAAGATGATCGGGATAACACCGGCCATGTTCACCTTGATCGGGATGTAGGTGTTGGTGCCGCCGAAGGTGCGACGGCCCACCATCCGCTTCGCATATTGCACCGGGATGCGGCGCTGGGACTGCTCGATGAAGACAACCAGGGTCATAACCACGATTCCGATGATCATCACCATCAGGAAGATCTCGAAGCCGTGTGCCTCCCAGATGCGACCGAGGGCGCCGGGGAAGGTGGCGGCGATCGACACGAAGATCAGCAGCGACATACCGTTGCCGATGCCGCGCTCGGTGACGAGCTCCGCAAACCACATGATGAGACCGGTGCCGGCCGTCATGGTCATGATGATGAGCAGTTGCGCCCACCAGACATCGTTGGTGAGAAGTCGCTGACAGGCGGGGAAGTCGATGTTCCCGAAGAGCTGACCGCTACGCGCAACTGTCACAAGGGTCGTCGATTGCAGCATCGCCAAGGCGATGGTCAGGTAACGGGTGTACTGGGTGAGCTTGGCCTGACCTGTTTGACCCTCTTTGTGCAGCGCCTCGAAGTGCGGGATGACCACGCGCAAGAGCTGGGTGATGATGGTCGCTGTGATGTAGGGCATGACGCCGAGCGCGAAGATCGAAAGCTGCAGAAGCGCGCCACCGGAGAACAGGTTGACCAGACCAAGGAGGCCGTCGGTGCCGGCCGTCTGCTCGATACATTCCTGCACATTGGGGAAGTGCACGAACGGTGAGGGAACGTGCGCGCCCAGCCGGTAGATGGCGATGATGGCGAGCGTGAAACCGATCTTGCGCCGCAGGTCTGGCGTGCGGAAGATCCGCCCGATAGCACTAAACAAGGTGCGTTCCTCCTAAAAAGGATGTCGATCCGTGAGGTGGCAACGACAATCCAGAGTATCCCAAGAGGGGCCGGAGATGCTCCGACCCCTCCCAGGAGTTCACTACTTGACCGAGCCGCCAGCGGCCACGATCTTCTGCTGTGCAGAACCCGAGACCTTGTCGACATCTACGGTGAGCTTCACGGCGATGTCGCCGTTGCCCAGAACCTTGACCTTCTCGTTCTTGCGCACTGCGCCCTTGGCTACGAGGTCACCGACAGTGACATCGCCGCCCTTGGGGTAGAGCTCGGCGAGCTTGTCCAGGTTTACCACCTGGTACTCGACGCGGAAGGGGTTCTTGAAACCGCGCAGCTTCGGCGTGCGCATGTGCAAAGGCATCTGCCCACCCTCGAAACCGGCCTTGACCTGGTAGCGCGCCTTCGTGCCCTTCGTGCCGCGACCGGCGGTCTTGCCCTTCGAGCCCTCACCGCGACCGACGCGAGTCTTGGCGGTGTGAGCGCCGGGGACCGGACGCAGATGGTGGACTTTGAGCACTCCTGGGCGGGATGCCGGCGCATGCTTCGCCGTGGTGGCAGGCTTCTTCTCGGCCGCCGCCTTCGTCGTGGTCGGAGCCTTTGCTGCGGCAGGCTTCTTCTCGGCCGCGGGCTTCGCAGCCGTCTTGGCAGCGGGGGCCTTCGCGGCAGGGGCTTTGGCAGCAGGAGCCTTGGCGGCCGCGGGTTTCGCCGAAGACGAGGCCTTTGCCGCAGCGGGTTTCGCCGCAGCAGGCTTCTTCTCGGCGGTCGCCTTGGTGGTCGCCGGCTTGGCCGTCGCGGGCTTCTTCGCGGCGGGTGCCTTGGCCGAGGCGGGCTTGGCCGCGGCAGGCTTCTTCTCGGCTGCGGGCTTCGCAGCGGCCTTGGCGGCGGGCGCCTTCGCGGGCGCCTCGTCCTTCTTCTCTGCCATTAGTCGATCTCCTCAACCTTCACCAGATGAGCAACGGTACGCACGTAGCCGCGCGTCTGGGCATCGTCGGGACGCACGACAGAGTCGCCGATCCGCTTCAGACCCAAAGAACGCAGCGTGTCGCGCTGGTTCTGCTTCTCACTCACCTTGGACTTGACCTGTGTGACCTTGAGCCGAGCGGCCATCAGGCACCTACCTTCTCTGCGGCCGCAGCGGCGGCCTTCGCCTCGTTCCGGATGATGACCTCCGGCACAACGGCGTCGTAGTCCAGACCACGGCGTGCCGCGACAGCGCGCGGCTCCTCTAGGCTCTGGAGCGCCGCAACCGTCGCGTGCACGATGTTGATCGTGTTCGACGAACCGAGCGACTTCGACAGCACATCGTGGATACCGGCACATTCGAGCACGGCGCGCACCGGGCCACCGGCGATAACACCGGTACCCGCGGCAGCCGGACGCAAGAGTACGACACCGGCGGCGGCCTCGCCCTGCACCGGATGCGGGATCGTCGAGCCTACGCGCGGCACACGGAAGAAGCTGCGCTTGGCCTCCTCGACGCCCTTGGAGATCGCCAGCGGCACCTCACGCGCCTTCCCGTAGCCGACGCCCACCATGCCGTTGCCGTCACCGACGACCACGAGTGCGGTGAAGCTGAAACGACGCCCGCCTTTGACGACCTTCGAGACGCGGTTGATCGTCACAACACGCTCGAGGAACTGGCTGTCGCCGCGATCACGCGAGTTGCGGTCACGACCCTGGCCGCGCTCGCGACCGCCACGACGCGGCTCGCGCCCTTCGCGCTCGCTCGACGCCTCAGCGGCCTGTCCTTCGACCGCGACGTTCTCGGTGGTCACTTGGTTCTCCTTGTTGTCACTCACAGTGCCAGCCCTCCTTCGCGGGCGCCATCGGCGATGGCCGCGACGCGACCGGCGTAGCGGTTGCCGCCGCGGTCGAAGACGACCTCGGTGACACCGGCAGCCTTCGCACGTTCGGCGACGAGTTCGCCGACCTTGCGGGCCTTGCTCGTCTTGTCGCCATCGTGCGTGCGCAGATCTGCCTCGAGCGTTGAAGCGGATGCCACGGTGTGCCCCTTGCTGTCATCGACGAGCTGCACGAACACGTGGCGTGCAGAACGGGTGACGACCAGACGCGGGCGCGCTTCGGTGCCGACGATCTTCTTGCGAAGACGGGCGTGACGACGCGCGCGGGCGTCGGACTTCGATTTGACAGCCATGATTACTTACCAGCCTTTCCGGCCTTGCGCCGCACGACCTCGCCGGCGTAACGCACACCCTTGCCCTTATAGGGCTCGGGCTTGCGAATCTTGCGGATGTTCGCGGCCGCCTCGCCGACGGCCTGCTTGTCGATACCACTCACGGTGACCTTGTTGGTGCCCTCCACCTGGAAGGTGATGCCCGCAGGCGGGTTGACCAGCACCGGGTGCGAGAAGCCGAGGGCGAACTCGATGGACTCGCCCTTCTGCTGCACGCGGTATCCGGTGCCGACGACCTCGAGGCCCTTGGTGTAGCCCTGGGTGACACCGATGACGTTGTTGTTGATGAGGGTGCGGGTCAGGCCATGCAGCGAGCGCGACTCGCGCTCGTCGTCGGGCCGGGTGACCACGATCTGGCCCTCCTCGACCTCGATGGCGATGGGGTTTGCGACCTTGACGGCGAGTTCGCCCTTGGGTCCTTTGACCGTTACCACGCCGCCGTCGACCGAGACGGTCACTCCGGCGGGAATCTCAATAGGAAGTCGTCCAATACGCGACATCTGAAATCACCACACGTAGGCGAGAACTTCTCCGCCTACGCCCTTCTGCTTGGCCTGGCGGTCCGTGAGGAGACCAGATGAGGTAGACAGGATCGCCACGCCGAGCCCGCCGAGAACGCTCGGCAGTTCAGTGGAGCGCGCGTAGACACGAAGGCCAGGCTTCGACACGCGCTTGATGCCGGCGATCGACCGTTCGCGATTCGGCCCGTACTTCAGAGTGAGCGTGAGGCTCTGGCCGACGCGCGCGTCGGTGACCTCGAAGCCTGCGATGTAGCCCTCTTGCTTGAGGATCTCGGCGATGTGCGTCTTGAGCTTGCTCGACGGCAGGGTCACGGTGTCGTGGTGCGCCGAGTTCGCGTTGCGCAGACGGGTCAGCATATCTGCGACCGGGTCTGTCATTGTCATGGTGTTGTCCTTTGTTCAGCGGTTTCGGATGCCGTTACGCGACATCCGACCTTCCGGATCTGCGGTGTTCAGTTTTGTTTTGCGTCTTCGGCCTTGAAGGGGAAGCCAAGGTGGTGCAGAAGCGCGCGCCCTTCGTCATCCGTCTTCGCCGAGGTCACGATGGTGATATCGAAGCCGCGAACGCGGTCGATCTTGTCTTGGTTGATCTCGTGGAACACGGTCTGCTCCGAAAGACCAAAGGTGTAGTTGCCGTTGCCGTCGAACTGCTTCGGGCTCAGGCCACGGAAGTCCCGGATGCGAGGCAGCGCGAGGTTCACCAGGCGGTCGACGAACTCCCAGGCGCGGTCGCCACGAAGGGTGACGTGCGCGCCGATGGCCTGACCCTCACGCAGCTTGAACTGAGCGATGGACTTGCGAGCCTTGGTGACGACCGGCTTCTGACCGGTGATCTTGGTGAGGTCATCGACCGCGCCCTCGATCACCTTGCTGTCGCGGGCTGCCTCACCGACGCCGGTGTTGACGACGACCTTGACCAGACCCGGGATCTGCATGACGTTGGCATAGCCGAACTCCTCCTGCAGTTTCTGCTGGATTTCGCTACGGTACTTCTGCTTCAGGCGCGGCTGGATTTTGCCAGCGGGCGCAGCAGTTGCATTGCTCATGAGAGTTCCTTGCCGCTCTTCTTCGCGTAGCGCACGCGAACCGTGCGCTTGTTGCCGTCCTTGACCTTCTCCTCGAGTCGGCGACCGACACGAGTCGGCTTCTTCGTCTCGGGGTCGACCAGGGCGACATTGGAAATGTGGATCGGGGCTTCCATCGTCTCGATGCCGCCCGTCTTCGTGCCGCGCTGAGTCTGGCTCACACGGCTGTGCTTGGTGACGTAGTTCACGCCCTCAACGATGACGCGGTCCTGCTCGGCGAAAACGTTCAGCACCGTACCCTGCTTGCCGCGGTCTTCACGAGAGCCTGAGATGACCTGAACCAGATCGCCCTTTTTGATGTTGCTCATGATCAGATCACCTCCGGTGCGAGCGACACGATCTTCATGAACTTCTTGTCGCGAAGCTCACGGCCCACCGGGCCGAAGATGCGGGTGCCGCGGGGCTCGCCGTCGCTCTTGAGGATGACGGCGGCGTTCTCGTCGAACTTGATGTACGAGCCATCGGCACGACGGGTCTGCTTCTTGGAACGGACGACGACGGCCTTGACCACATCGCCCTTCTTGACGTTGCCGCCGGGGATCGCATCTTTGACAGTGGCAACGATCGTGTCGCCCAGACCCGCGTAGCGGCGGCGCGAGCCACCGAGCACACGGATGGTGAGCAACTCTTTCGCGCCGGAGTTGTCGGCGACCTTGAGGCGGGATTCTTGCTGAATCACAATTACTCCTTGCAGTAAGCCGGAAGGCTTACTTGGCCTTCTCGAGAATTTCGACGAGACGCCAGCGCTTCGTGGCGCTGAGCGGACGAGTCTCGTTGATGAGAACGAGGTCGCCGATACCGGCGGTGTTGCCCTCGTCGTGTGCCTTGACCTTGGTCGAGAAGCGCATCACCTTGCCGTAGAGCGGGTGCTTCTTGCGGTCTTCAACCTCGACGACGATGGTCTTGTCCATCTTGTCGCTGACGACGTAGCCACGACGGGACTTGCGATAGCCACGAGCATCGGCATCGCGAACATCGTGCGCGGCCGATTCGTGCCCGACAGCCTGCACCTTGGCCGGCGCTTTGGCGGCAGCAGCCTTGGCGGTAGCAGCCTTGGGGGCGGCGGCCTTAGCGGGAGCCGTCTTCGCTGCCGACTTGGCAGTCGGCGCCTTGGCGGTCGTTGCCTTCGCCGCGGGCTTCTTCGCAGGAGCCTTGGCTTCTTTCTCGGTGGCCATTATTCAGCCTTCCCTTCCGCGGCGTCCTCCGCGACTGTCGGGGTCTCCTTCTTGGTCTTGCGACCCTTTGCCGGAGCCTCGACGGCGGCAGGCGTGGCACGGATGCCGAGCTCCCGCTCGCGGATGACGGTGTAGATACGAGCGATGTCGCGCTTGACAGCACGGATGCGGCCGTGGCTGTCCAGTTGGCCGGTGGCCGCCTGGAAGCGGAGGTTGAACAGCTCCTCCTTGGCCTTACGCAACGCCTCGACGAGACGCTGGTCTTCAAAGGTGTCGAGCTCGGTGGGGCTGAGCTCCTTGGTTCCGATCGCCATTACGCGTCGCCCTCCTCGCGCTTGATGATGCGTGCCTTCAGGGGCAGCTTGTGGATGGCACGGGTCAGTGCCTCACGAGCGAGCTGCTCGTTGACGCCGGCGACCTCGAAGAGAACGCGACCCGGCTTGACGTTCGCAACCCACCACTCGGGCGAACCCTTACCGGAACCCATGCGGGTTTCGGCGGGCTTCTTGGTCAGCGGACGATCGGGGTAGATGTTGATCCACACCTTGCCACCACGCTTGATGTGACGGGTCATCGCGATACGAGCGGACTCGATCTGACGGTTGGTCACATAGGCGGAAGTCAGGGCTTGGATGCCGAACTCACCGAAAGTCACCTTGGTGCCACCGGTGGCATGGCCATCGCGACCCGGGTGATGCTGCTTGCGGTATTTGACCTTACGAGGGATCAGCATTATGCCGACGCTCCTTCCGAAAGCGGCGCCTCGGCACGGGGGCCACGGCGGCGGTCGCTGCGTTCGCGCGCAGGCTTCTGCGTCGCCTGCTCGCGTGCGAGTTCCTTGTTGGTGAGGTCGCCCTTGTAGATCCAGACCTTCACACCGATGCGGCCGAAGGTGGTCTTTGCCTCGTAGAAGCCGTAGTCGATGTTCGCGCGAAGCGTGTGCAGCGGCACCCGGCCCTCGCGGTAGAACTCGCTACGGCTCATCTCGGCACCGCCGAGACGACCCGAGACCTGAATCCGCACGCCCTTGGCGCCGGCCCGCTGAGCACCCTGCAGACCCTTGCGCATCGCGCGGCGGAAGGCCACACGCGCCGAGAGCTGCTCGGCGATGCCCTGAGCCACGAGCTGAGCGTCAGCCTCGGGGTTTTTGACCTCGAGGATGTTGAGCTGAATCTGCTTGCCGGTGAGCTTTTCGAGGTCACCTCGGATGCGCTCGGCCTCGGCACCACGGCGACCGATGACGATACCCGGACGGGCGGTGTGGATGTCCACACGCACGCGGTCGCGGGTGCGCTCGATCTCGATGTGGCTCACGCCCGCGCGGTCGAGGCTCGCACGCAGCGAGTTGCGGATCTTGATGTCCTCGGTCACGTAGTCGGCGTACCGCTGCCCGGGCTTGGTCGAGTCCGAGAACCAGCGCGACACGTGGTCGGTGGTGATGCCCAGGCGGAAACCGTAGGGGTTTACTTTCTGTCCCATTACCTGCTCGCCTTCTTCTTGCCGCTGGTCGCAGCCGCGACATCCGGCGTCGAGAGCACGACCGTGATGTGGCTCGTGCGCTTCTTGATCTGGAATGCACGACCCTGAGCACGAGGCCGGAAACGCTTGAGCGTGGTGCCTTCGTCAACGTATGCGTTCTGCACGTACAGATCCTGCTCGTCGAGATACTCGCCAGCGCGGTCTGCCTTGACAGCAGCGTTCGCGATTGCCGAGGCGACAAGCTTGTAGATCGGCTCAGAAGCACTCTGGGGTGCAAACTTGAGGATCGCAAGGGCCTCTTGGGCCTGCTTTCCCTTGATGAGTGCGACGACACGACGAGCCTTCTGAGGGGTCACGCGGATGTGTCGCACGCGTGCGATGGACTCCACCATTTCTGTCTCCTCTTGCCCCCGCGTTAGCGGCGGCGACCCTTCTTGTCGTCCTTCTCGTGGCCGCGGAAGGTGCGGGTGGGCGCGAACTCGCCCAGCTTGTGGCCGACC
>CAZHIU010000017.1:0-35575 GCA_964532555.1 uncultured Microbacterium sp. | reverse complement strand
AGATGACCAACCAAGAACTCGCCACCTGCACGATCAACGACATTCCCATCAAGGTCGCGATCATCAACAACTCCTCGCTGGGGATGGTGCGTCAGTGGCAGACCCTGTTCTACAACGGTCGCTACTCCAACACCGACCTCAACACCGGGCACGACACCGTGCGCATCCCCGATTTCGTCAAGCTCGCCGAGGCCTATGGGTGCCTTGCGATTCGGGTCGAGCGTGAAGAAGAAGTGGACGCCGCGATCCGCACCGCCCTCGACACCAACGACCGACCGGTGGTGATCGACTTCGTCGTGAGCGCCGACGCGATGGTCTGGCCGATGGTGCCGCAGGGCGTGAGCAACAGCTACGTCAAGTACGCGCGCGATCACGCGCCGACATTCGATGAGGAGGCCTGACATGTCACGCCACATCCTGAGCCTTCTGGTGGAGAATCGCCCTGGTCTGCTGACCCGGGTCGCGGGGCTCTTCGCCCGCCGGGGCTTCAACATCGAATCCCTCGCCTCGGGGACCACCGAGACCCCGGGAATCTCGCGCATCACCGTGGTGATCGACGTTGACGACATCCCGTTGGAACAGGTCAGCAAGCAGCTCAACAAGCTGGTGAACGTGATCAAGATCGTCGAGCTCGACCCGGAAGCGTCTGTGCAGCGTGAGCACATGCTGATCAAGGTGCGCTCGGACAGCACCACGCGCTCGAACGTGCTCGAGGTCGTGAACCTCTTCCGTGCCTCGGTGGTCGACTACGCTCCCGAGGCCCTCGTCATCGAGGTGACCGGCGACAAGGGCAAGGTCGACGCGATTCTGCGGGCGCTGGAGCCCTTCGGCATCAAAGAGATCGCCCAATCCGGCCTGCTCGCCATCGGGCGCGGAAGCAAGAGCATCAGTGAGAGGATGCTGCGCGCCTGACCCCGACCGCGAGCGTGTCGACCCGCTACGCTCGCTCTACGACCGACACACAAGGAGACACACGAAACATGGCTGAGATCCTCTACGACAGCGACGCCGATCTGTCGATCATCCAGAGCAAGAAGGTGGCCATCGTCGGCTACGGTTCACAGGGCCACGCGCACGCGCAGAATCTGCGCGATTCAGGCGTCGAGGTGTCGATCGCGCTCAAAGACGGCTCGGCCTCTGCCGAGAAGGCGCAAGAGGCAGGTTTTGCCGTCATGAACGTGGCCGAGGCCACGGTCTGGGCCGATGTCGTCATGATTCTCGCCCCCGATCAGCACCAGCGCTCGATCTATCAGGAGTCCATCAAGGACAATCTCACCCCTGGCAAGGCTCTCGCCTTCGCTCATGGCTTCAATATCCGCTTCGGCTACATCGACGCCCCCGAGGGAGTTGACGTGATCCTGGTGGCGCCTAAGGCCCCGGGTCACACGGTGCGGCGGGAGTTCGTGGCGGGGCGCGGCATCCCCGACATCATCGCGGTCGAGCGGGATGCTTCGGGTTCCGCGTGGGATCTGGCGCTCTCTTATGCCAAAGCCATCGGCGGCACCCGCGCGGGAGTGATCAAGACCACCTTCACCGAAGAGACCGAGACCGACCTGTTCGGCGAGCAGACGGTGCTGTGCGGCGGTGTGTCGCAGCTCGTCCAGTACGGCTTCGAGACGCTCACCGAGGCCGGCTACCAGCCTCAGATCGCGTACTTCGAGGTGCTGCACGAGCTGAAGCTCATCGTCGACCTGATGTGGGAGGGCGGCATCGCCAAGCAGCGCTGGTCGATCTCTGACACCGCCGAGTATGGCGACTATGTCTCAGGCCCCCGCGTCATCGACGAGCGGGTCAAGGAGAGCATGCAGGGTGTGCTCGCCGACATCCGCTCCGGTGCCTTCGCCGCGCGCTTCATCGCCGATCAGGACGCCGGTGCCGTCGAGTTCTCGGCCCTGCGCGCCAAAGAAGAGCAGCACCCCATCGAGGCAACGGGCAAGCAACTGCGCGCGCTGTTCGCCTGGCAGCAGCAAGACGAAGACTATGTGGACGGCAGCGCGGCGCGCTGACCACATAAAGAGGGCGGGCACCCATCGGGTACCCGCCCTCCCTCTGTCGGGGCTGAGTTCTCAGCCCTCGCCCGGCTCCTGGTCATTGTTGAGCAGATCCTCAACAAAGTCGGCCGGCGGCGTGTGCTCGAGGTAACGCTCGCTGGGCAGCGAGAAGTTGTGTCCGGCGGCGTTGCACTGGTTGATCTCCATCTGCACCTGGCGCGTCAGACGCTCCATGCCACCGGTGGTGTCGGCGGTAGCCTCGGCCACGGTGCCAGAGAGAATCTCGGTCTGCGTGGAGTTCTGCAGGGGTGAGACCTCGGCGCACAGATGGTACACGGAGCCCGTCTCAACCCAGAACACCTGGTCTTCGCCGGTGATAGCGATCACGCGGGTGAGATCCCAGTTCTGCTCAGCCGTGTACTGCTCGACCGACGGCGGGTTCAGGTCCACACCGAAGATCGCGGCGATCAGCAGAGCGACGATACCGATACCGCCCGCCCAGCCCTTCTGCTTGCCATCCATGTCTTTGTTCATGAAGATCAGGATGATCAGCGGCAAGAAGGCGATGATCGGAATGATCGCCCCGAGCTGGTTCTGCACGAAGAAGCGGAACTTGTCTTTCTCCGACGCCGGGTCGAGGCGGTTGGCGGTCTTCCAGAGCGCGCCGGCGATGAGGCACAGCGTGAGGTTCACGGCAAGGATGCCGATGATCGTCCAGAACGCCCAACCCGGGAAGGCGGCGACCGGTTGACCTGCCGCATCCTGGGTCACACCCGTCGACCAGCCGAAGCGGTTGGCGATGCTGGTGCGCGCGGGCTGGTTCAACAGCCCGAAGATCGCGAAGGCTTGAAGCGCGATCGCGATCAGCCAGAGCACACCGGCGAGGATGCGCTTGCCCAATGCCTTGCTCTTCGCTTCGGGGGTCGCTTTCCACGTGCGATCGGTCTTTTCGGTATCGGATGCGGTGCTCGCCTTAGCCGCGGAAGCAGCCTTGACGACCTTCTTTTTGGGTTCAGCCATGGACTTTCCTTCCTAGGGGACAGTAAAGAGCCTACTCGGATGCCGCGAAGCCACGCTACGTTGTACACATGCACGCGAAACACGAAGACGCTCTCGAATGGGCGGGTGACGAGCCGGCAGCGCCGCAAAAGCCCTCGCTGCCCGAGGGCTGGGAAGCCGTCGGCAAGGGGAGCGAGCGGGTCGTCCACGAGGCTAAGCACGGCTCGCGCAAGGGGGGCGACGCATCACCGATGGGCTCGGCAGAGCTTCTGATCGTGGGTGTGCTGGTCGGTGTGTACCTGCTGTACACGATCGGCTGGGTCATCGTCGGCGTGCGCCTGCACGAGTTGCAGCTTCTGAGTGGGGCGTCGTATTGGTTCGCCGTCGTGTGCGGCGTTGCGGCGCCCGCGCTGTGGTTCGCCGCGGCCTGGCTGCTGACCAGGCGCGCCAAGAGCTGGGTGCGGTTGGCGGCGCTTCTCGGCGGCATTGTGCTGCTGATTCCCTGGCCTTTTGTCACTTTCGGCGCGATGGGAGTGCTGTGATGAGCGATATGGATGCGGCGAAGCCCGTCGTCTCGGATGCCGCGGCGACACCCGGGCGAGGGGCGCTGCGTGGCTGGGTCGTCTTCGGCATCCTGACCGTTACGGGCCTCGGCTACGCCTATGCGGTCTTCACGACCATCTCTTTTCTCACCTCGTTCGCCGCGAGCGGGCTTTCGGGCTATGGCTGGTTCGTGCTGATCTTCGCCGCGGTCTTTCCGCTGATCGTTCTCGCGCTCGTCTACGCGATCGCGCGTCGGCGCAGTGCTCTCGAACTCTTTGTCGCAGCGCTCGCGGGTCTCGGCGTCACCGCCGTGTTCTGGCTCAACGTGCTCGCCCACGTCATCACCTCGATGCATCTGTTTCTCGCGTAGTGGTGGTGCATCCCGAGGCGTCGTAGGCTGAAACCACGCAATGGTGCGGACCTGTTCCGGGGTGCGCAGCAGGAACGGACACCACGATGACGATGATTCCCGACACGGCCGATGTGGCACCGCTAGAGTTCGCGATCACTCGAAATCCACACCCCGTATCGTCAGAACATCTCTCCGAAATCCTCGCCGACCCCGGTTTCGGCAGGAGCTTCACCGATCACATGGTGGATCTCTGCTGGTCTGAGGCGGGAGGCTGGCACAGGCCGCGCGTGCAGCCCTACGGCCCGATCAGCGTCGATCCGGCGGCGGCCGTGCTGCACTACGCTCAGGAGATCTTCGAAGGCATCAAGGCCTACCGTCACGCCGACGGGTCGATCCATACCTTCCGCCCCGAGCAGAACGCCCAGCGGATGCAGCGCAGCGCCGCCCGAATGGCCATGCCCGGGTTGCCGACCGCATACTTCATCCAGACGCTGCGCGAGTTGGTCGCGGTCGATGGTCGTTGGGTGCCTTCGGGGCAGGATCAGACGCTGTACTTTCGGCCGTTCATGTTTGCGAGCGAGTCGTTTCTCGGCGTGCGCTCGGCCAAGAAGATCGCCTACTACCTGATCGCGTGCCCCTCCGGCCCCTACTTTTCCGGTGGCACAAAACCCGTGCGCATCTGGCTGTCGGAAGACTACGCACGCGCGGCGACCAGGGGCGGCACGGGGGCAGCCAAGACCGGCGGCAACTATGCCGCGAGCCTCCTGCCGCAAGCGCAGGCGGCGGCCCAGGGATGCGAGCAGGTGGCCTTTCTGGATCACGATCGCAACGTCGAAGAACTCGGCGGCATGAACATCATCTTCGTGCGCGCCGACGGCACGCTCGTCACCCCCTCATCGGAGAGCATCCTTGCCGGCATCACCCGCGACTCGCTCTTGCAGTTGGCCGAAGACCGCGGGCATCGGGTGGAGCGGCGCGCGGTGCCGCTGGAAGAGTGGCGCGAGGGCGTCGCGACGGGTGAGATCGCCGAGGTCTTCGCCTGCGGCACGGCGGCGGTGGTGACGCCGATCGGCGTTCTCAAGGGCGCGGACTTCGAAGACGCGCAGCCGCGGGGAGAGCTTGCGCTGTCACTGCGCGACGAGTTGACCGACATCCAGTACGGTCGCCGCGAAGACCGACACGGGTGGCTGCTAAGACTCGACGGCTGACGGTGCCTCGGGGGCGGGTGTGAGATGAACGGGGAGCGATCTGCCCGTGAGTCCGCGGCCCTGGGTGGCCAGACGCTCGGCAAGCGTCGCGATCGATCGGGCGGCGGCATCCGTGGGCTCGCCGATCACCACGGGCACACCCGCATCCCCACCGGCACGCAGGGCGGGACTGAGAGGCACGGATGCCAGAAGGGGCACATCGTCGCCCTCGCCTGACAGCGCCTCGGCCACGCGCATCCCGCCCCCCGCGCCGAAGAGCTCGACGCGAGTGCCATCGGGCAGGGTGAGAGCCGCCATGTTCTCGATCACGCCGATCACCCGCTGTCCGGTGCGGCGAGCGACCTTTCCGCTGCGGATCGCGACATCCGCCGCTGCCGCCTGTGGTGTCGTCACCACCAGCACCTCTGCGTGGGGCAGCATCTGGCCCATCGAGATCGCCACATCTCCCGTGCCGGGCGGCATGTCGATCAGCAGCACGTCGAGGTCGCCGAAGTAGGCATCGGTCAAGAACTGCGTCACGGTGCGGTGCAGCATCGGGCCTCGCCAGGCGATGGCATCGGCAGGGTCTTCGAGGAACATGCCGATAGAGAGGGTCTTCACCTCGAAGGCGACCGGCGGCAGCATGAGCTCGTCGACGCGCGTGGGCTGTGTGCCGTGGGGGATGCCGAGCAGCCCAGGGATCGAGAAACCGTGCACATCCGCATCGATGAGCCCGACCGCCAGTCCGCGTGCGGCCAGGGCGACGGCGAGGTTCGCGGTGAGGGTGGACTTGCCCACCCCCCCCTTGCCGCTGGTGACCAGGATGACGCGGGTGAGCGAATCCGGGCCGAAGGGCATCTGCCGAGCGGCTCTCGTGCCGCGCAGTCGCGCGGTGAGGGCGGCTCTTTCGGCGGCGGTCATGACATCGAGTGTGATGCGGGCGGCGTCTACGCCCTCGACCGAGAGCGCGGCACGATGAACGTCGGCCTCGATGCGGTCGGCGGCGGGGCATCCGGCGATGGTCAGAGCGATTGTGACCTGGGCGACGCGCTCGTTCACCTCGACGGCGCGCACCATGTCGAGTTCAGAAAAGGGGCGACGCAACTCAGGATCATAGACGGCGCCGACCGCGCGCCGCACGGATTCGGCGAGGCTCATGGCGCGGCAGGGTCGTGGGGGGCGTCGGTGCCGGGCTCGGCATCCTTCGCCTGCACCTCGGCAAGCAGGGCCTTCAGCTCGTGCCGCAGGGCCTCGCGGGTAAGCGCGCTCGCGTTCTGCTCTTCCAGCGCCATCCGCAGCGCCACGATCTCGCGGGCGAGATACTCGGTGTCGGCGAGGTTGCGCTCTGCGCGCACACGATCCTGCTCGATCTGCACGCGGTCGCGGTCGTCTTGCCTGTTCTGCGCGAGCAGGATCAGGGGCGCGGCATAAGAGGCTTGCAGCGATAGCATGAGCGTGAGAGCCGTGAATCCGAAGATGGCCGAGTCAAAACGCAGATGACTCGGCGCCAGCGTGTTCCAGGCGAGCCAGGCGATGCAGAACACGGTCAGGATCGCGAGGAAGGTCGGGGTTCCCATCGCGCGGGCGACCCATTCGGTGAAGCGTCCGAAGCGGTCGCTGTTGTTCTGCGGGCGCACGCGCACCCCGGTGCGTGGCGCGTCGAGCTTGTCGTGACGTGGCATCCTCACTCACCTCCCAGCGGGCTGCTGATGGTGGGGATGCTGCGCGTCGCGCCGCTCGCGATCGTCGGGCCATCGGCCGAGCGCCAGTCTTCGGGCAGCAGGTAGTCGAGCACATCGTCAACGCTCACCGCACCGACAAGGCGATGCGCCTGATCGACCACGGGGAGTGAGACGAGATCATAGCTGGCGAGAATGCGCGACACCTCGGCGGCGCTCGCGGTCACCGGCACGGCTTCCAGGCTCTCATCGAGGATCGCCCCCAGTCTCTCGTGCGGCGGGTAGCGCAGCATCTTCTGGAAGTGCACGACGCCGAGCAGGCGCCCGGTGGGTGTCTCATAGGGGGGAAGCGTCACAAAGACGGCGGCGGCCAGCGCCGGGTGCAACTCGTGCCTGCGGATGAGCGCGAGGGCTTCGGCCACTGTCGCATCGGCCGAGAGGATGATGGGTTCGGGGGTCATCAGACCGCCCGCCGTGTCGGGGTCGTAGCGCAACAGGGTGCGCACGTCGTCGGCCTCTTCGGGCTCCATCAGATCCAGAAGCTGTTCCAGACGGTTCTGGGGGAACTGCGCGAGAAGGTCTGCGGCGTCGTCGGGTTCCATCTGGTCGAGGATGTCGGCGGCGCGCTCGTCGTCGAGGCGTTCCAGAATGTGCGCCTGGTCGCTCTCTGGCATCTCTTCGAGAGCGTCGGCGAGGCGTTCGTCGGTGAGCTCGGTCGCCACCTCGATCATGCGCTGTTGGGGCAGGTCGAGCAGGGTGTTCGCGAGGTCGGCGGGGTGCATCTCAGACATGCTGGCGACAAGCTGCTCGGCCGACTGTGCCTCGCCGGGAGTGTGCTGCTGGCGCACCTCGTTCCATCCGGCAAAGGTGGTCGGCCCTTTGGCGAAGGGCGATGCGCCCGTCTTGGGTTTGCGCAAGAACAATTGAGCGACGGTCCATTCGCCCCGGCGGTTCGGTTCGATCGCGACATCCTCGATGACGGCCGATCCCCGGTCTTCGGTGAGTTCGACGCGACGCCCGAGCAACTCGGCGATCACGCGCACCTCGCCCGCGCGGGGTTGGAACCGGCGCACGTTCATCAATCCCGTGGTGATCACCTGGCCCGCCTGGATCGAGGTCACCCGACCGATCGAGAGGAAAACCTGGCGGCGGCCTGGGATTTCGCAGACCAGGCCGATGACTCGGGGGGAGCCGCTACTTCGGTACACGACGACGACATCCCGGACTTTGCCGAGCCGGTCGCCCGCGGGGTCGAAAACGGCGCACCCGGTCAGGCGCGCGACGAAGACCCTTTGTGTGCTCACGCTCTCAGCGTAGTCGCGGACTGCGTTCGGCGCGCGTGGGAGAATGGGGTTATGAGCATGATGGGTGAGCACGGCGGCGTCTCGAATGTCGGTGAGGCTGTGCTGACGACGGGCCAGTACGAGGCCGCGCAGAAGACCGTGTCGAAGCTGATCGCGGGCGACGTTCCTGCCAAAGACATTGCGATCGTCGGAATCGGGGTGCGCACGGTCGAGAAGGTGACCGGGCGTCTCGGCTTTGCGGTCGCAGCGCGTTCAGGTGCCGTCAACGGTGTGCTGTTCGGGCTTTTGTTCGGCGCGATTCTGGTGCTGACGACGCCTGAGGCACCGCTGCAGATGTTCGCGGCGATTCTGTTCATCGGCGTGGGGGTGGGCATGTGCCTGAGTCTGATCAGCTTCACGATCCTTCGTCGGCGTCGCGACTATGCGAGTGTGACGAAGCTCGCCGCAGACCGCTATGAGGTGCGGGTGCTGCCCCGTTCCTTCGCCAAGGCGCGAGAGGTGCTGGGTGCCGGGCGAGCTGAAGTATCGCGCCCCGCGGTGAATCTTGAGGAGCCGCCGCGTTACGGTGAGCGCATCGCTCCGAGTGCTGTCACGGATGCCGCTGGCGCGGTCGCATCGGATGCCGATAATGATGTAAGTCGTGGCACCTGATCGCTTCTGAGGAGTGTGCATGATCCCTACGATGCTCGTCTTCGGCCTCGTGTTCGGGCGCTGGTGGAAGTCGGCGCTCGTGGCTGCGGCAATCGTATGGCCGGCGCTGTTGGTCTTTAACGGAACATTTGAGAAGGTTCCTCAGGGGCAGTCCGTGTGGGGGAACATCGTTCTTGCGTCGGGGCTATCTGTGGCAAATGCCGCAGTCGGTGTTGGTGCTCATCAGCTAGTGCTCTACATCATTCGAAAGCTCCGCCCGACGGTTGAGAGTCCCAAGAAGCAGGAAGTCGAGTAGGGCGGGCAGGCCTGACACGAGGTCGGAGATCAGCAGATCGGCGTGCGCGAGCGCATCGGCGTCGAAGTCGCCCGTGGCTACGGCCACGCAGAGCAGATCGTTCTCGTGCGCGGCGGCGATGTCAGCGGGAGTATCCCCGATGATCAGGGGGGTGATCTCGAAGCCTTCGGGGTAGGAATGGGTGACCGCCGACGCGACGACCTCGGCGCGCACGCGAGTGGAGCCTCCGAAGCCGCTTCGCTCCCAGTCGAAGAGGTGGCTCAGACCGAAGGCCGCCACTTTGAGAAAACCCCGCCGTCGGGTGTTGCCGGTGACGAGTGCGTTGGTCCAGCCCTCACGACTCAGCGCCTCAACGGCCTCGATGACGCCGGGCAGCAGTGTTCTCTCGGAGGCATAGTCCAACCGACCGGAAATCTCGTCGAGTTGTTCGAGGGCCAGCGAAAGTTGTTCCTCGCTGGCTTCAACACCGGCGCCGAGGAACGTTTCGGCCATGATGTCTAGATCGGTGCGACCCACCCCGTCGCCGATGACGGGCGAGACTTCGCGCTTCAGTACGATCGAGACGGCCTCAGCGAACAGGCCGCCCGCGAGGCCGTTGGATGTCGAAACCAGCGTTCCATCGATATCCCAATAGACCAGTCGTCGTTGCGTGGTGGTGAGCGTACCCTCGCTTCGAGGTTCATAGTCGGACATCATTGGGCACCGCCCGGATGGGATCGATTCGCAATCGCGGCAAAGTGAAGTTCTTTGATGTCGCCCGCCTCTTGGCCGTGCAACTCCACTTCGAGAACGGCAAGAAAATGCGGCCACTGGCTGGATGAGAGCGACGGAAGCCCATGTTTTCGACTGCGTCTGGCGTAGCTCGCGCGGCCTTGTGCCAAATCCTCGGTCAAGTATCGTGCGCCCGCGTTGTTGCCGACCCCGGTGAACCCGGCGAAGATCATGGCCCGGCGTGGGGGTTCGTTGCCGAGGTAGGGGTTCTTCCAGGCCAGGACAACGACAAGATCCTTGTCGAATGTCGGCTTCTCGTCGCTTGCGGGGTCGGTGTCGGGTAGTTCGACGATGAACGTCTTTTGGTCTTCTCCTTCACCGATTCTGATTTCGCGGTGATCGCCTGCGTCTTCGCGTTCGATGCGCATGTCGCGGTGTTCGTCATTGAACTTCTGGATGACGTACTTGGAGGTCTTGTTCCTTATATCGCCGCCGACGAGCAGCAGATCGTTCTTGATCACGCCAACCTCGCCCGCGGCAACACGCAGATCATTCTTGTATCGAAGCCTTGTTGTGAACCTTGTCAGCGTTACCAAGGTGTCCAAGGATCCACGGTTGATGAGATCCCGCTCCGGGTTTGTTTCGTTGAGGCCGCCTTTGCCGCTGTGGCTTACCGGAAAGACGACGGTGACAGGATCATCGTCGTGCAGGCTCATAAGCCTGCGGCCCAGCGTGCGTTTGCGGACGCCCGCCCAGACGCGTGCCCGCAACGTTGCCAGGCCACCGATGACCGCGCTGATGATGAGGGCGAAGATGGCGGCGGGTCTCGTCGACTCGCGCAAACCCTCCTCCACCCACTCCTGCACGCCCTCCCACATGGTCGCTCCCCGTTTCTTTCGCCTACCGACCGTTTAGCGCGCCGCCTGCACTCGCGCGATCCAGGCCTCGACCTCGTCAGCGGTGCGGGGGATGGCGGCGGAAAGGTTCTCTACGCCGCCTTCGGTGACCAGAACGTCATCCTCGATACGCACGCCGATGCCGCGCAACTCTTCAGGCACCGTCAGATCGTCGATCTGGAAGTACAGGCCCGGCTCGATCGTGAAGACCATGCCGGGTTCCAGAATCCCGTCGTAATACATCTCGCGTCGCGCCTGCGCGCAGTCGTGCACATCGATGCCCAGGTGATGCGAAGTGCCGTGCACCATATAGCGGCGATGCTGGCCGCCGGTATCGGCATCGAGTGCCTCTTCAGCGGTGACCGGCAGCAGCCCCCACTCGCTCATGCGCGTGGCGATGACCTGCATCGCGGCCTCGTGGACCGCGCGGAACCTGACTCCCGGCTTCGCGACGGCGAACGCGGCATCCGCCGCCTCGCGCACCGTCTCATAGACCCGGCGCTGCACCTCGGTGAAGCGCCCCGAAACGGGCAGGGTGCGGGTGATGTCGGCCGTGTAAAGGCTGTCAGCCTCGACACCAGCGTCGACCAGGATCAGATCACCCGGCAGCACCGCACCGTCATTGCGCGTCCAGTGCAGATAGCAGGCGTGCGGGCCGGATGCCGAGATCGTGTCATAGCCCTCGCCGTTGCCCTCTTCGCGCGCGCGGCGGTGAAAGACGCCCTCGACCACGCGCTCACCGCGGGGGTGCGCGACGGCATCCGGAAGAGAACGGATGATGTCGTCGAAACCATGCGCGGTGGCCTCAACAGCCCGGCGCATCTCGGCGATCTCATACTCGTCTTTGACCAGACGCATCTCTGACACGAAACGGCCGAGCTCTTCGTCGACATCGACGGCGAGGTCATCATCCGTTGCCACAAAGTCGTCGAGGTGCGCCGTGGCAAGGTCGAGGTCGGATGCCACACCGGCCAGTGCGGGGCGGGGGCCGATCCAGAACTCGCCGATCTGCGCGTCGGAATAGAACTCGCTCGTGGTGCGGTCGGCGCGCTCGCGGAAGTACAGGGTGATGTCGTGCCCGGAGGCGTTCGGCTCGAAGACCAGCACTGAATCGGGCTCGGAGTCGCTTGCCCAGCCGGTCAGATGTGAGAACGCCGAGTGCGCGCGGAACGGGTAGTCGGTGTCGTTGCTGCGCTGCTTGAGAGGCCCCGCGGGAAACACCAGTCGCTTGCCGGGGAAGGCCGCAGAGACCTTCGCGCGGCGGGCAGCGGCGAAGGATGCCTGTGCGCGCCTCGCGGGCATCGGCTCGGGGCGCTCAGCCCAGTTGCTGCCGATGATGTCGAGGAAACCCTGCGGATAGGGCTGCTTGCGGTTCGCGTTGCTGGCGGGCGCTTCTTCGGTGGTCGTCTCGTTCTCTGAACTGCTCATCTGTCGATTCTTGCACGCGTGGTGCGTGGCCGCTGCGGTCAGGGCGCGGGATCTGCCGGTGCAAGCTGCACCACGAGCGCGCGGTGGTCGCTTCCGCCGCCATCGTTCAGCACCAGCGCACCCACCGGCTTCCAGACCGCGCTCGCCATCACCCGGTCGATGGGTGCGGCAAGAGCCATCGGCATCCAGGCGGGCCACGTTCCGGCTTCGCCGATGCCGGTGCGACTCGCCGCATCCCGACATACGCCCATATCGCCCCCGCGCACGCCGAGGGATGCCACATGGTCGACGGTGGCGTTGAAGTCGCCGAGAAGGATGACATCGCCCGCAGGACACTGGTCGGCGACCCAGCGCAGGTCATCGCGCCACTGGTTCATCGTGCCCAGACGGGGCGCGACCGCGTGCACCGCAACGATGATCGGGCCGGTGCCATCCACCGGCATCACCACCGCACTCGGCACCTGACCGGTGTTGCTCGTGCCGTCACCGGATGACTCGATCACCGAGTAGCGACCGAGCCACGGCGCCGTGAGCACGGTGGTCTGCCACGCTTGCGGGCCGTTGATCACCTCGGGGCGCAGGTTCACATGGTGCACCCACATGCGGTGCTCGTGTTCACGCAGATGCCCGGAGATCGCGATGCCCACCTCGACAGCGGTTTCAGGCAGGGCAACGATATCGACATCGTATTCAGCGACGAGACGGGCGATTTCTTCTGCCGAGACTTTGGCTCCCGCGGTGTTCCAGGTCATCACGCGGATGTCGCCTGGTTGACGGTCGGGCAGCGCCCCAGGCCCCGTGCCGCGCAGAAACAGGATGCTGCCGAAGACCGCCGCCCCCAGCAGAGAGATGATGAGGATCGAGGTCGCGAAACCGCGCATCCTTCGCGAGACGAGAAGCAGCAGCGCGATCACCGCCACGCCGAGGTAGACCAGAAGCAACGCTCCGCGCGAGGCCACGAGCTGCGCAACCGGAAAGAGCTGTTCGACGCGGAAGAACTGCGGCCGGATGAGGATCGCGGTGCCGATGGCGAACAGCACGGTCAGCAAGACGCCTAGCAGTCGAAACACACAGCGAGCCTAAGACAGCGGGCTGTGAGAGCGCTGGCGCGCGCGGAGTGTCGCACCGTGTCTGTTCCGTCGCGCTGCCGGTGCCGAGAACCCCTAGGCTCGAATCAGAAGGAGGTGCGGGGGTGCGATTTGCTGAACCGATCGATCTGCACCTGCATTCCGACCACTCCGATGGCACGCAGCGGCCCGCGGAAGTCATCCGTCAGGCATACGCGCACGGGGTGCGCGCCGCGGCTCTTACTGACCACGACACGATGAGCGGGTGGGCAGAGGCGGCGGATGCCGCAACCGCGCTCGGTATGGCTTTCGTGCCTGGAATGGAGATGTCCACCCGCCGAGAGTGGCACAGCATCCATATGCTCGCCTACCTGGTCGATTCCACCAACGAGGCACTCCTCGCCGAGTGCAGGCGTGTGCGCGAGGATCGTGTCGGCCGCGCCGAACGCATCGTCGCGCGGATCGCCGTGGACTACGAACTGCGGTGGGAGCATGTGCTCGCACAGACCAGCGACGACGCAACCATCGGCCGCCCGCACATCGCCGACGCGCTCGTCGCGCGCGGGATCGTGCGTGATCGTGGCGAGGCCTTCGCGAGCATCCTGCACCCGAGAAGCGGCTACTACGAACCGCACTACGCGCCCGATTCGGTGCGCGCGATCGAACTGATTCTCGGTGCGGGCGGTGTGCCGATCATCGCTCACCCGGCGACCGTGAGCCGCAAAGGCATGCTTGCGGTCGAGGTGATCGAGCAGCTCATCGACGCGGGGCTCGCGGGTCTGGAGATCGATCACCGCGAGAACTCCGCGTCAGGAAAGGCTCTGTTGCGCGATCTCGCCGTCACGCACGACTTGATCGTCACGGGGTCAAGCGATTACCACGGTGCGGGCAAGCCCAATCTGCCGGGGGAGAACACGACAGAGCCCGAAATGCTGGCGCGCATCGTCGAGCGCGGCACCGGGAGCGCTGTGGTGTACCCCGAACAGCGCTGACGAAGAACCGCCGGCTCTCGTAGATCAGGCGGTGCGCTCGTAGGCGACAACCATGACGACCACGCCACAGCGCTCATCGTCGCCCGCGGTGTAGGCGATCACGACAGCCACCTGCGTCGAGAACTTCTCCACGAGCCCGTCGTCGCCCAAGACGACATCGTCAAAGGAGGCAGGGCCGGGCACCTCGGCGAGATCCGGGCACGCCTGCGTCCAGTTGTCGAGGTTCGGCTCGACGCCGCCGCTGCCGTCGGCATTGCCGCGGAAGTGGATGTATCGGTAGCCTGTTCCGATGCCTTCGGCGTCGAAGACGACATCAGGAACCTCGACCTCGCTCGTGGCCTTGGGGATGCGTTCGATGATCGCCCAGGGCCGCTCGACTCCGGCGCTCGCCTTCTCACGGCGGTCGACCCATACACCGCTGACCTCATAGCCGTCGATGGGCGCGAAGTCCAAGAACTCCCCGGTGCTGTACTGGGCCTCGAACTGACCCTCCCAAGGGTTCTGCACGGGTGTCGCGGGGGTGGTGTCACTCGGTGTGGGGGCAGGGGCGCCTGTGCACGAAGAGAGTACGAGGGCCAGGCCGAGCACAAGAGCGGTGGTGAGGTGTGAGCGGCGAGAGGCCATCGACTTCTCCGGTCAGTTCAGGTGGTGGTGGGTGCAACGATACCGCCCCCGCCGCCCGAGCGGCGACGACGGCGGCGACGCTTGTTCGCGCTGTCGCCTGAGCCGGCATTCCCGCCCGCGGCGGCAGCGGCATCCGCGGCCCGCTCCGGCCGAGGCGTGCGCGCGGGTTGCTCCTGGCGCTTGGGCGCCGTGGTCAGCCGCCCCTTGGTTCCTGTCGGAATGTCTAGATCGGTGAAGAGGTGCGGACTCGAGGAATAGGTCTCAGTAGGCTCGGGCTGGCCGAAGTCGAGCGCGCGGTTGATGAGTGCCCACTTGTGCAGGTCGTCCCAGTCGACGAAGGTCACGGCGATCCCGGTTTTGCCGGCCCGGCCCGTGCGGCCCACGCGGTGCAGATAGGTCTTCTCGTCATCCGGGATCGTGTGGTTGATGACGTGCGTGACGTCGTCGACGTCGATGCCTCGCGCGGCGACATCCGTCGCGACCAGCACATCGCGCTTTCCGGCTTTGAACGCGGCCATCGAACGCTCGCGCTGCTCTTGGCCCATATCGCCGTGCACACCGCCGACGTTGAAGCCGCGGTCGCCGAGCTCGTCGACGAGGCGCTGCGCGGCACGCTTTGTGCGGGTGAAGATCACGGTCTTGCCGCGGCCCTCAGCCTGCAGGATGCGGGCGATCACCTCGTCTTTGTCGAGCGAGTGCGCGCGGTAGACGAGGTGGCGGATGTTCGCCTGCGTGAGCCCCTCATCGGGGTCCGTTGCCCGAATATGGATCGGGTTCGACATGAAACGGCGGGCGAGCGCCACGATCGGCCCCGGCATGGTCGCTGAGAAGAGTTGGGTGTGGCGGGTGGCCGGCACCTTCTGAAAGATCTTTTCGATATCCGAGAGGAATCCGAGATCGAGCATCTTGTCGGCCTCATCGAGCACCACCTCGACGGCACCCGAAAGGTCGAGCAGACGCTGGTTGTTGAGGTCGATGAGTCGCCCCGGCGTGCCGACGACGATCTGCGCGCCGGCCTTGAGCTGGTCGATCTGCCCCTCGTATGCCTTGCCGCCATAGATGGCGACAACGCTGGTCTTGCGGTTCGAGGTGAGCATGTCGATGTCTTCGTAGACCTGCACCGCCAGTTCGCGCGTGGGCACGACGATGAGTGCCTGGACACCCGGCTTGGGGTTCGCACCCAGCCGCTGCACGACGGGGATGCCGAAGCCGAAGGTCTTGCCGGTGCCGGTCTTGGCCTGGCCGATGATGTCCTGGCCGGGCAGGCCCAGCGGAATCGTCTGCTCTTGGATCGGGAAGGTGTCCACGATTCCACGGGATGCCAGCGCGGCAACGATATCGGCGTCAACGCCGAGTTCAGCAAAAGTCGTCACAGTAAATCACATGCCTGTCCGGCGGCGAGCGCCGCCTGATTGAGAGAATCCACGCCTTGCGTGTTCTCTCCAGGCGCGGGGCCCTGATCCGATGCCAGAGCGTGTCAAGCCTAGCGGAGTGCGAGACGAGTAGTCTGAACGAGTGGTGAACTGGTTCTGGCAGAGCAAGAAGCCCCGCCTCGCACTGAAGCTGCGCACGCGCGGTGAGATGGGCGATGCAATGCGCGTGGACTTCGCCGAACTCGCTCCCGAACTCGACCGCTTTCTCGGCCAGGCCGCCTATCTTCAGCTCGGCTATTTCGAGACGCTCTCACGCATGATCCGCGCCACCCCCAAGCTGGCCGAGAAGGAGTCGATCTCTTTCGCGGCCGAGGCGGCGCTGGCCAAGCACCGCAGCATCGTCGAGGTCATCCGGGATCGCGGTTCTGATCCGACCGAACTCATGCTGCCCTTCCAGGAGGGGCTCGACAACTTCCGCCGCAAGACCATCGGCGCGCGCCAGCGCGAGACGCTTCTGGCCGTGTACATCACGGCGGGGATTCTGGATGACTTCTACCTCGCGCTTGCCGCAAGCTACGGCGAAGCCGGCGAGAAGGTGGCTGAGATTCTGAGCGCGGATGACGCGACCCACGAAGTCGTGCGGATACTGCGGGAAACCATCGACTCGGATCCCGAGTGGTGCTCGCTGCTGTCGATGTGGGCGCGACGACTGGTGGGCGACACGATTCTGGTTGCGCGCGCGGCGCTGCGGCCCGAGCGCCTTGCCGAGGCCGACGAGAAGCGGGTCGAGCCGGTCTACACCGAACTCATGGCCGCGCATGCGCGTCGCATGGACGCCCTGGGGCTCGCGAGCTAGCTTCTTTCGCTCGGCACAAGGCCGAGTTCGGCGGCGCTTTCGGCATCGGCTTGCGACCGCGTGCGCACGAGCACGAGGGTGGCGATCGCGGCGATCGCGATGCCGCCACCGACGCTGGTGAGCCAAAGCCAGATGCTCGTGGGGGGAAGGCCCGCCCACTGAAGCGCCGTGTAGAGGATGCCCGCTGCCGCCGTCGAGATCGCCGGGGTCACCGCGACGCCGCGCAGTTCACGGTGCGGCAAGGAATAGTGCAAGGCGATGCCCACCGAGCAGGCGGCAATGAAGGCGAGAAGAATGTACATGGTGATCAGGCGACGAAGCCCACGCGACGGGACTGGTCGGTGCCGATCTCGACGTAGGCGAGGGTGGCGGTCGGGATGATGTACGAGCTGCCCTTGGCATCCTTCAGCAGAATGTGGGTGGCGTTCTGATCGAGCGCGGTCTGCACCTGCGTGTGCACCTCTTCTGCGCTGGCGTCGGAGTCGAAGCTCAACTCACGACCGGTGTGGGTGATGCCGATTCGGATTTCCACGGGTGCTCCTCGTATTGCGATCTGCTCGAGCACAACTCTACCGCGCCCGGCAGTGTCGGGGCGGCCCGCTAGCGTGTAATCATGACCCCGGATGCCGCGCAGAGCGCCGTCATCGACGCGCCCGCCGAAAGCTCCTCGGTGGTGATCGGCGCGCCGGGAACGGGAAAGACCGCGACGCTCGAGACGCGGCTGGTGCAGCTTGTGCGAGAGGGCGTTCTGGCATCCGACGAGGTGCTGGCACTCACGCCGACGCGACAGACGGCAACGGTAATGCGCGACCGGCTGGGGGTTGCCCTCGGGGTGGCGACGCCGGGCGCGCTCGCCCGCTCGATCGGCTCTTTCGCCTTTCAGATCGTGCGCGCGGGAGCGCTCGCGCGGGGTGCCGAGCCGCCCGTGCTTCTGACGGGTGCCGATCAGGATCGCATCATCGCCGAACTGCTGGCCGCGAGCGGACCGGATGCCTGGCCCGAGGAGTTGGGCGCGGCTCTGCGCGGCTCGGCCACCTTCCGCGCCGAACTGCGCGAGTTCCTTGCCGAGTGCACACGCTGGGGGATCGACGCCGCATGGCTTCGCGCCTCGAACGATCTGCGCTGGCGT
Source organism: uncultured Microbacterium sp. (assembly GCA_964532555.1). Taxonomy (GTDB): domain Bacteria; phylum Actinomycetota; class Actinomycetes; order Actinomycetales; family Microbacteriaceae; genus Microbacterium. Next base: position 17,498 of record CAZHIU010000017.1, on the reverse strand, counting down.
GCCGTCGGCACTTTTCTCGAAGAGTACAACGCGGTGATGGCGTGGATGCGGCCAGGTCACCGCGAGACGGCAGAGCTTCTGCGCGAGGCGGCCAGCATCGTGCACAAGGGAGAGTCGCTGGGAGCGCTCGACCGGCTGCGGCTCGTGCTCGTCGATGATGCGCAAGAACTCACTCGCGGCGGGGTCGATCTCGTGCGGGCCTTGCGCGAGCGTGGCGTGGCGGTGATGGCCTTCGGTGACCCCGACATCGCCTCGGGGGCCTTCCGGGGCGCGAGTCCGGAACTCTTCACCGAGCTCACGGCCAGCCTTGGCCGGGTCTTTGTGCTCAATCAGGCCCACCGGCCCTCGCCATCCCTTCGTGCCGTGACCGCTCGGCTCACCCAGGCGATTGGCGCGGCGGGGCGGGTCGATCACCGGATGCCGCCGGGTCTTGCAGAAACAGGCGGCGAAGACAGCGAAGCCGTGCGGGTGTTTTTTGCCGCATCCCCCCACGAAGAGATTGACCGCATCGCCGGAACCCTGCGGCACTGGCACCTGGCGGAGGGCATCGCATGGCAGAGCCTCGCGGTGATTGCGCACGACGGCGGCCAGCTTGCTCGTCTCGAGGCCGAGCTTGCCGCACGAGAGGTGCCGACCCGCGCGGCGGGGGTGCAGCGCCCCCTCGGCAGCGAACCGATCGTGCGCGATATCGCCGAGATCGTGCTGCTGGCGCTGACACCGCCGAGCAGTCGCGACCCCGAACTCATCTCGCGGGCACTGCGATCGAGTTTCGGCGGCTTGGATGCCGTGAGTCTGCGGCGCCTGCGCTCGCGGCTGCGCCATCACGAACTCGCTGATGGGGGTTCGCGGGGTGCGGGGGAACTCTTGCGCGAGGCGATGGAGCATCCCGCTGCGCTCACCCTGATCGACGCCCCCGAGGCGCGCGCGGCGGAACACTTCGCCGAGACCCTGCATCGTGTGAGTGCCGCGAGCGAGCAGAGCGCGCACGAGTTGCTCTGGATCGTGTGGGATCGTGCGCGCGGGCTTGACGGGCGACGGTTGGCGACGAGCCTGCAGCAGGCTTCGGGGGCGGGTGGTTCCGGTGCGCACAGAGCGGTGCTGCCCGGCGACACCGAGGCTGACCGGATTCTCGACGCCCTGGTGGCGCTGTTCGGCGCGGCCAAGAGAGCCAACGAGCGTTCGCCGGGCGAGCCCGCGGCAGTGTTCCTCGGTGAAATGCTCGAAAGTGCCGTTCCCGAAGACTCTCTGAGCGTCGGCGCTCGCCCCGGCACGGTCACGGTTCTCACACCCGCCGCGGCGCTCGGCACCGAGTTCGAGGGTGTCGTCATCGCGGGGGTGCAAGACGGCGTATGGCCGAATGTGCGGTTGCGCGGCGGGCTCTTTTCGAGTGGGGCGCTTGCCGAACTCGCTCAGTCCGACGCGTCACCCCACTCCCAGGGGATGCCGGCCAGCACGATCGATCGGCGCAAGGCCGCGCTGCACGATGAACTGCGCCTCTTCGTGCGCGCCGTGTCGCGCGCACGCACGCGGGTGCTCGTCACCGCCGTGCGTGATGAAGACCTCGTGCCGAGCCCCCTTTTCGCGCTGCTGCCAGAGCCCTCGGACGAGGGTGCGCATCCGGCATCAGAACACCCGCTCACCCTGCGGGGCCTCGTGGCGCGACACCGGCGCACGCTCACCACGTCTTCGTCGACACACGCGCGGACAGAGGCCGCCGAGCAGCTTGCCGTGCTCGCGCGCGAGGGCGTTGCCGGGGCAGACCCGAGGCAGTGGTACGGGATGCTGCAGCCCACCACCACCGCACCCTTGGTAGATCTCGGCGAACGCCCCGTGCGCGTCTCGCCCTCACAGATCGAGAGCTTCGAGGAGTGCGCCGTCGACTGGGTGATCGGCGCGCTCGGGGGCAAGACCTCGTCGAACGCGGCCGGGATCGGTACCGTTCTGCACGCCGCGATGGAGGCGGTGCCGCAGGGGGGGCGCGAAGAGCTGCGGCGGGTGGTCGACGATCATTGGGGTGAGTTGGAGTTCGACGCCGCGTGGCTCGCGGGGCGTGAGCGTCGGCGTGCCGAGATGCTGATCGAGAGGCTCGATGCCTATCTCGGGCGGGTGGTGCACGAGGGCGGAAGCGTCATCAGCGCCGAAGCATCCTTCGAGTTGGAGATCGAGTTGGATGCCGAAGGTGGGCCGCGCGTTGTCGCAGCCAGCGGCGCATCGGGAGCGCGTGCGGTGCTCGCGGGGTTCATCGACCGGGTGGAGCTGTATCCGCCGGGCAAGGGCGAGAAGCTCGCGAACGCCGAGACCCCGCACCGCCCGGCACCGCGGGCGGTCGTCGTCGACCTCAAGACCGGCCGCCTCGAGAAGCGCTATCTTGACCAGCACGTCGCCGACCACGCTCAGCTTGCCGCCTATCAGCTCGCTTTTCACGAGGGTGCCGTGCCTGAGGGCGCCGGTGCGGACTTCGGCGGCTCGCGTCTCGTGCTCATCGGCGTCGACCCGCGCAAGGGCGAGCACTATCGCATCGCCCAGCAGAACCCGCACGACGAACAGCAGCGGCAGGCCTTTCTCGAACGCATTGCCACGGCGGCGCGAGGGATGGCCGCCGCCGACTTCATCGCGCATGTCGACACGCACTGCCTCAGCGACAACTACGCCGTCTGCCGCATTCATACCATCGGGGCGGTGAGTGCCCCGTGACCGCATCGGATGCCGTGTGGCAGGGCACGGCTCGTATCACCGCCGCCGAGATCGCCACGGCGCTCGGCCAGCATGAGCCCACGCTCGAACAGCGCGCCGTGATCGAGGCGCAGGCGACCCCCGCGCTCGTCGTGGCGGGCGCGGGCAGCGGCAAAACCGAGACGATGGCGGCTCGTGTCGTCTGGCTTGTGGCAAACGGTCATGTGCGCCGAGAAGAAGTGCTCGGTCTGACATTCACGCGCAAAGCGGCCGGAGAGCTCGCCGAACGCATCACGCAACGCCTCGACCGCATCGACGAGTATGCGCAGCGGGGGCTCGTGCCGCTCATCCCCGAACTCGTGGCATCCGGGGCGCTGGCGACGGTGCCCCAAGACGCGACGGAGCGGCGGGCGCTGCTTGATCGCCTTGCGAAACAGCACGGGGTCGGGGGCGATGAGAGCGAGTCGGATGCCGGTGCACTATTGCTGCGCCCGCGCGTGTCCACCTACAACGCCTTCGCCGATGCACTCGTGCGCGAGCATGCCGCCCGCATCGGGCGCGACTCCGAGGCGGCGCTGCTCAGCGAGTCTGCGGCCTGGCTGCTCGCACGCCGGGTCGTGCTGACTTCTTCTGAAGAGGCACTCGCCGATCTCGACAAGAGCCCGAACACTCTTGCAGGTCTCGTCATGGGCCTCGCGGGTGCCGCCCTCGACCACCGCGCAGAATTGGGTGAGGTGGCCGATTATGGGGATGCCTGGGTGGCCGATCTGCTGCCGCATCTTGATCGCGATCGTAACCCCGGTGCTCCCGAGAAGGCCGCCGAAGCCGTGGGCGGACTCGCCCTCATCGCGCGCCTGGCGGCAGAGTACGGTCGGGCGAAAGCCGAGCGCGGCGTCTTCGACTACGCCGATCAGGTCGCCGGTGCCCTCGATGTCGTCGAACAGAGCCCGGATGTCGCCGAGCAGTTGCGCTCGCAGTATCGCGTTGTGCTGCTCGACGAATACCAAGACACCTCGGTGCTGCAAGCGCAGTTGCTGGCGGCGATTTTCACCGAGACCCCGGTGATGGCGGTGGGCGACCCGAACCAGGCGATCTATAGCTGGCGGGGTGCGAGCGCAAACAACCTCTTCGCCTTCGAGCGGGTGTTCTCGCCGAGCGGGGCCGCCAAACACTTCGACCTCTCGGTGAGCTGGCGCAACGACCGTCGCATTCTGGATGCCGCCAACGCCCTGCTCGCCGGGCGAAGCGAGAACGGCGCACGGCCCCTGCCGCCCTTGACAGCTCGTGCCGACGCGGGGCCAGGGCGTGTGTGCCGCGTCTACCCCGAGACGATCGACGAAGAAGCCGCGGCCGTTGCCGAATGGTTCGCCGAGTTGCATGCGCGCCACATCGAGGCCGGGGGTGCACTCGCCGCGCACAGCGGGGCGATCCTCTTTCGTGCCAAGACGCATATGACGCTCTTTGCCGAGGCGCTGGCGGCGCGCGGCATCCCGCATCGCGTTCTCGGCCTTGGCGGGCTGCTGCGCACACCCGAGGTGACCGATGTCGTCTCGGTCTTGCGGGTGATCGATGACCCCGCGCAGGGCTCGGCGCTCATCCGGATTCTCGCGGGGCCGCGCTTTGCCGTGGGCGTCGCAGATCTGGCCGCTTTGCACACGCTGGCAAAGACCCTCTCGCGACGCGATGAAGCACTGGCTCCTTTGGATGCCGAACTCCTTGCCCGCATCCGTGGCTCTGCCGGCATCGACGAGGCCGTATCGATCATCGACGCGGTGGAGTTCCTGCGCACGAGCAATCCCGACTACCGGCTCCTCGACGGATTCACGGATGCCGGAAAGCAGCGATTGCGCGAAGCGGGCGAGATGTTCGCGAGGCTGCGCCTGGGCGCCCGCGCGCCTCTGCCCGAGTTGCTGCGCCAGATCGAGAACGAGTTGCGCCTCGACATCGAGCTGGCGGTGAACGAGGCGCGCGGTCCGGCGCACCGCGCGATGGGTGCCCTGCGCGCCTTCGGCGAAGAAGTGCGCAGCTTTCTCGCATCCTCCGAACGCGAGACCATCGGTGCACTGCTGTCGTGGCTCGACCACGCAGAGACGCAAGACGATCTGCGCCCGCGCCCCGAACCGCCCGAGCCTGGCGTTGTGCAGTTGTTGACGATACACGGTGCCAAAGGCCTCGAATGGGATGCCGTCGCTGCCGTGCGCTGGGTGCACGAAGAGCTGCCGGCCTTACCGCGATCGCTGCGCGGGTGGATGAGCCTGGGTCAACTGCCTGACTTCTTTCGCAAAGACCGCGATGCGCTGCCACGCCTTGTCTGGGACGCCACCGAACCGCCGGACCGCAAGACGATCGACAAGGCGATGTCTGCGTACAGCGACGCGATGCGCGACTATCTCGAGGCCGAAGAGCGACGACTCGCCTATGTCGCCGTCACCCGCGCGCGTTCGGATCTGCTGCTCAGTGGCTCCTGGTGGGCAACGCAGACCAAATCGCGAAAGCCCAGCGACTACCTCACAACCGTCATGGCGGCGGTCGGTCTCGAAGACGTCTCGCACACAGAGTTCGACGTGAACCCGAGGGATGCCCACGCGCACGGGCTGAGCTGGCCGCAGGACCCCCTGGGATCGCGCCGCGCCGCGGTCGAGGAGGCGGCAGCCTTCGTTCACCGTGTCGGCGAAGCCCGCCCCACGCCAGAGCTCGCCCTCATCCTGGCCGAGCGTGAGGCGCGGCGCACCCCACCGGCGCTGCGGGCACCGACACGCATTCCGGCCTCGCGGTTCAAGGACTACCTCGGTGACTTCGCCGGCACGGTGCAGCAGATCGTGCGGCCCATGCCCGAGCGTCCCTATCCGCAGACGGCGCTCGGCACGCTCTTTCATAGCTGGGTCGAGCAACGCTACGGCAGCGCGGGCGCGGCATCCCTCGACGACGCCCTCTGGGAGAGCGATGAAGAAGGTGGTGCGGTTGTGGCATCCCCGGGCGACAGCGAAGAGCTCGCCCGCCTGCAGGATGCCTTTGAGCGCTCAGAGTGGGCCACGCGCGCGCCGATCGAGGTCGAGAGCGAGATTCATTTTCCGCTCGTCGATCCGGCAGACGGAAGCGAGCACATCGTGATCTGCAAACTCGATGCGGTCTTCGAGACCGACGATGGCCGCATCGAGATCGTGGATTGGAAGACCGGAAAGGCGCCCGCGACCGCGCAGGAACGCGAGGAGCGGATGGTGCAACTCGCCCTCTATCGACTCGCCTACCATCGCCATCACGGGGTGCCGCTGGAGCGCATCGATGTCGCGCTCTGCTACCTCGCCCACGACCTCGTCATCCGCGAGGAGAACCCCTATTCCGAAGCCGAACTTCTCCAGCGCTGGAGTGCCGCGCGCGCGGCGCGCTGAGCCTCGGACTCGGGCTCTTCTGCCTCAGAGGGGGTGTCCAGCGACGGGCTGTCCCGCGCCGTCGCGTGCGATGCAGGGTCGGGATGCGGGGCGATCCAGAGGCTCTCGGCGGTGTAGGCGTCGGTCTGCATCGAAGTATCGACGCGGTGTTCCGCTGCGGCGGGCAGGCGCTCCGCTGCCCCGAGCGCCGACTCGACCGCGTCGGCGCTGCCCTGCTCACGGTCTGCGATCACGGCGAGATCGTCCTCGCGAATGCTTTCGGCGAGGGCTTCCAGAAGCGAGGATGCGTCGTCGATGATGTCGTCGCGATGCAGTTCCTGCCCGTGCAGCAGCCAACGGGCGAACTCAAGCTCGGCGCGCAGGCGCGCGCGCGGCAGGATCGCGGCATCCGCGCCCCGGTCCACCCCGGCCTGGTAGGCGGCGTACACATCGCCCTCGGCCTGCGGCGCACGCGAGAGCCAGGCGAGGTCGGCCGAAGGGTCGCCGATGCGCAGACCGTGCCAGCCGATGACCGCGTTGACGAAGGGTCCCGATGCCGGGTCATCCTCGAAGATGAACGAGGTCGCCTGTGCTCCACCGAGCGTCACGCACGACTCGAAACGCCACAGATCGTCATCGTCGACGGTGCCACGCCAGCGTACGATCAGCCGCGCGGGCACCCGACCGGTGCTCGCCGCTCGATCAATGACGCCGCGCAACTCGGCGCGGGACTCGGTGGCGCTGCGATCCATGAGTCCCGCCGTGCGCACCACAGAGGCCGGTAGCGCGTGAATGCGGGCAAGCGCCGCTCCCGCGGAATGGGCCGCGCCCGGCCCTGGCGGAATATGGGCTGCCTCGATCTGATAGCCCGCCATCAGCTCGGTCACCAGCGCGGGAGCCTCACCGACCGTGGTCTGGCCCAGAAAAGAGGGAGTGCCAAAGGGCAGCATGGCGCGCGCACCGGCGGTGAGGGCGCGCAGGGCAAGGGCCTCGGCGGCGAGTTCTCGCGCGGCCTCGTGGTCGTTCGCGACGCGGATGACGAGTTCCGCACCCCCGTCAAGGCTCACCACCGCGGAGTCGAAGCGACCATCGCCGTCGGCACTGAGCCTGCGCACGCCCACGATCACCGTGCCGGGGAGGGCTGCTGTCACCGCCGCGGCTAGAGTGAAGGGAGAGCGTGCCATGCCCTCAGAGTAGGGCGGGCGCGAGGTGCCCTTGACCACGCCACGCCCCGAAAGCTGGGAGTCGATGACCGACTTTGCGCCCCGCATCGACCGCTGGAACGCGCGGCGTGCCGAGCCCGGGTTGATCGAAGAACTGCGGGCGAGTTCGCACACGCGGGTGCTTCTCATGCACGAGGGGGCGGCGCGTATCGAGGGCGAGGCGCTCGTCTATGTCGCCCCGGCCGAGGTCGATGCGGCAGCGGAGTGGGCGCTGCTCGGAGCCGGCGAGGGCGGCATCCCGACCCTGCTCGCGGTGATGGCAGAACGCCCAGAGCACCCGCACTGGAAGGATGTGCGCGGGGCAGGCGGTGTCCTCAGCGCCGAGGACGCCGAGTTCCTGCTCATGGGCGCGGTTCTTTCGCGCTGGATCAGCGACGCGACCTTCTGTTCGCGCTGCGGCCAACGATGCACTCTGGAACAGGCGGGGTGGGCGAGGCGCTGCCCCGGATGCGGGCGAGTGCACTTTCCGCGCGCCGACCCGGCGGCGATCGTCGCGATCGAGTCGCCCGACGGTGAGCGGCTGCTGCTGGGCGCGAACGCCATGTGGCAGGGGCGGATGTTCTCGTGCTTTGCGGGTTTCACCGAGGCGGGGGAGTCGCTCGAAGAATCGGTGCACCGCGAGATTCTGGAGGAGGCCGGGGTGCGCCTGCACGACGTGCGCTTTGTCGCATCCCAGCCGTGGCCGTATCCGCACTCGCTCATGGTGGGGTTTCGTGCCACCGCGGTGGAGGAGAGCGCGGCGAAGCCCGACGGCGAAGAGATCATCGAGCTGCGATGGTTCTCGCGCGAAGAGATCGGCTCGGCGCTGGCCGGAGACGGGCCGGTCGGGCTTCCGGGCCGAGCATCGATCGCGCGGCGGCTGATCGAGGATTGGTGGGCGAGCGGATGAGCGCCCTCGACGCGCTCGATGAGCGGCAGCGCGAGGCCGCATCGGTGCTGCGTGGTCCGGTCGCCGTGCTCGCCGGTGCCGGCACCGGCAAGACGCGGCTGATCACCCACCGCATCGCGCACGGTGTCGATGTCGGCGCGTACTCGCCGGGGCGTGTCATGGCGCTCACCTTCACCGCGCGCGCGGCGGGCGAGCTACGCGGGCGTCTGCGCGGGCTCGGTGTCGAGGGCGTGGCGGCGCGCACCTTCCATTCCGCGGCTCTCGCGCAGCTCAACTTCTTCTGGCCGAGCCTGGCGGGGCAGCCTGCCCCGGCGATCCTCGATAACAAGGTGCGCCTGCTGGGGCAGGCGGCCGATGCTCTACGGCTGCGCCTGGATCGCGCGACCCTGCGCGATGCCGCCGCAGAAATCGAGTGGCGCAAGGTCGCGATGGTCTCGATCGACGAGCACGCCGAGAGTCAGCGCACCATCGGGCGCCTGGATGCCGCACAGTTCGCCGAACTGCAACGCAGCTACGAGCGCCTGAAAGACGAGCGGCATCAGCTCGACTTCGAAGACGCGCTGCTGGCCTGCGCCGGGATGCTTGAGACAGAGGCGCGCATCGTCCAGGCCGTGCACGAGCAGTATCGACACTTCACGGTCGATGAGTATCAAGACGTCTCACCCCTGCAACAGCGGCTGCTCGAACTCTGGCTGGGCGACCGCCAAGACATCTGTGTCGTCGGAGACGCCAGCCAAACGATCTACTCCTTCGCGGGGGCAGACCGGCGATACCTTCTGGAGTTCGCACGGCGGCATCCGGATGCTACGCTCGTTCGCCTGGAGAGCAGCTACCGCTCACCCGAGCCTGTTCTCGCGATCGCCAACGCGCTCATGCAGGGACAGCCGGGCGCCCTGGCCCTGCACGCCGTGGGGGAGCGCACGGCCCCGACCCCCACTCTGGCCGCCTTCGACAGCGAGCAGCAAGAGGCAGAGGGCATTGCGCGGGCCATCGCCGCTCGGCTCCGTGAGGGGGTGCCCGCGTCCGCCATCGCTGTGCTCTATCGTGCGCACTCGCAGTCCGCGGCCTTGCAACAGGCGCTGGATGCCGCAGGAATCCCCACGAGTGTGCACGGCGGTACGCGCTTTTTCGACATGCCCGAGGTGCGACAGACGATACTCGCTCTGCGCGCGGCAGCGGTGGCGCCGGGAACGAGCGAGTTCCTGCCGGAAGTGCGCAACATCCTGCAACAGATCGGCTTCAGCGAAGAGCCCCCCGCGACGGGGGGTGCAGTGCGTGAGGCGTGGGAGGCGCGGAGGGCGATCCTCAGCCTCGCCGAAGAGGCGGGGCCGGCAGAGACCCTGCGCTCCTTCGCTGAGGAGTTGATGGCCCGCGCGAGCGCGCAGCACGAACCGACCCTAGAGACGGTGACGCTCTCGACCCTGCACGCGGCGAAAGGCTTGGAATGGCCCCATGTCTTCATCGCCGGGTGGGCTGAGGGGCTGCTGCCGATCAGCTACGCCCAGGATGCCGCGGCGATCGATGAAGAGCGGCGGCTCGCCTATGTCGGCATCACGCGGTCTGCCGAGACTCTGGCGCTCTCATGGTCGCGTCGCTCGGGCCGAGCGGAACGATCCCCCTCCCGCTTTCTCGCGGAGATCGCAGCCGCATCGCCCGGCACTGGCATTCTGCGTGAAATCCGAGCCTCCGGCGCGAGCGAGACCCCGAAGCGGTGATCCGCACCGAGACGCCGCCGGGCCGGGTCGTGGTCAGCAGCTTCGCGGCGATCGTCGCTGCCTCGACGATGCGGGATGCCGATATCTCACCCGAGTCGCGGTCGATGAGCTGCGCGTGCAGCAACGGCCACGCGGCATCCCGCGCCGTTTCGTGCCCATCGCGGCAGCTCAGGCACGGGGTCTTGCCCGGCACCACGAGAGGACCGATGGTTGCCCCGCCCGCATCGAAGGCGAGGGGAAGGTGTGCGCGGTCCTCGGCCATATACGGGGCAAAGCGGCGGGACGCCGCGGCTCCCGCAACGAGGGCAACGGCGACGCTGCGTCGGTCGGCGGTCTCGGCAAGCAGCAGCCGCGAGGCTTTCAGCGTCTCGCGCGTCCAGTGCACGGTGGCAAAGGGCATCCCGTCGCTGTGATCGAGGTGCACGCGCGGGGGGAGCGCAGGCGTGGTGAGCAGCACCGGGCGCATCGCCTGCAGGTAGCGTCGCGCGTGCACCGGGGGCGCGCCGAGCGAGTGCGCGACGACGTCGAAGATGTCGGCCCGGATGCCGCGCGCGAGTCGTGAGATCAGCGCATCGTGCCAGGCATCGGTGACCTCAAGCTCGACACGGCGTTCGAGACCGAACTGCACCACCGTGCCGTCGCGCCAGAGGGGTGGGTAGGCGGGGTCGAGCCGCAAGACGGTGCCGGGTGGGGCGAGGCGCATGGAGTGATTGTGCCTGGCGCGATGTCCGCGTGGAGGCGTGCGGCGAAAAAAGTGGATAACTTGCCAAACTGTGCGATCGGGTAGCGCGGGTCCCGACACCGCACCTCGCTATACCGGTCGAGGCCCCGCGGGACCTTCGGGGTGGTCGTCCTCCAACAACCTCGCCAGCGCCTCATCCACTTCATCGAGCACCGGTTGCTCGCCGCGCGCCTGTGCACTCAACCGCGCAACGAGGGCACTCGGATCGTCGATGTCGGATGCCTGCGGCATCAGATCGGGGTAGTCCCAGAGCGCATCGCGCGCAGCGACGCCGACCGCATCCGTGATCGCCTGCCACATGGCGGCCGCTTCGCGCAGCCGCCGCGGGCGCAGCTTCAGCCCAACGAGCGCCCCGAGTGCGTCTTCGGCGGGGCCGCCGGCAGCGCGCCGACGCCGCGCCGTCTCGGCGAGCTTCGCCCCCGCGGGAAGTCTGCCGGTGGCCTGCCCGGTCACGACATCCACCCAACCGTCGATGGTCGCGATGAGGTTCTCCAGACGCGTGAGGGCATCTTTCTGCGCATCGCTCTGTTCCGGAAGCAGCGCTCCTCCCTCGATGGCCATGCGCAGCTCTTCGGGGTTGGACATATCCAGACGGCTTGCGACATCCTCCAGCGCCGACATATCGACTGTGACGCCGCGTGCAAACTCGGTGATCTGACTCATCACATGCAGCCGCAGCCACTTCGCGTGCCGGTACAGGCGCGCGTAGGCGAGTTCGCGGGCCGCCAGATACAGCGCGAGCTGATCTTCGGGAATGTCGAGACCCGCACCGAAGACCGCGAGGTTCTGGGGTATCACCGCGCCCGTTCCCGAAGGAAGAACCGGGATTCCGACATCGCCACCACTGACGACCTCGAGCGAGAGGTTGCCGATCACCTGGCCGAGCTGGGCCGCGAACAGCGAGCCGCCGAGACCGCGCATGAGTCCGCCCGCCCCGTCGATCATGCCGCGCATCTCATCGGGCACGTTCTCCTGCATCGCCCCGATCAGCGCATCGGCGATGCTCGTCGAGACGGGTGAGGCGATCTCCTTCCACACCGGCATGCTGAGTTCGACCCACTCGCCGCGCGTCATCGCCTGGGGCGGTTCGGCGAGCTCACTGATCGTCGTCGCCTCGGACAACCACAGATTCGCAAGGGTGAAAGCGCCAGAAAGCGCCGTTCGGGATGCCGCATCCAGCGCCTTGCCGTCTTTGTTCGCGATGTGCAGCGCCTGACGCAGCGCCGACTCCCAGGGGTCACCCGCGGAGGCACCCTTGAGCTGGCTGAAGACCGCGCCCAGCATCGCGGGGTCGATGTTCAGAGCCGAAAGATCGGGCATACCCTCGTCCCCGGCCCCGCTGAGCATGCGTCGGAGCATCTCGGCGAAGTCCTCGGGATCGTTCTCTGGCATCCTCATCGCCCTCTCAGCATGCGAACAACTCTGCCGACTACGCTAGTTGCCGGTGCGGGGTAGAGGCCCCACACCCGCCGAGAACTTCAGTACGCCGCCCGCGAACGACACCCTGGGAGCACAACCGTGGCGCAGATCACGACACGCCGTCTTGGCTTCGGTCTCTGGGCGCTCGCCCTGGCGCTGGCCGGGATCGTGGTGATCTCTTTTCTGCCCTCGGCCTATGCCATCCAGCGACCCGGTCCCGTGTTCGACACCCTGGGGGCCGCGCGCACGACGACGGGCGATGAGATCGCCCTGATCTCCATCTCGGGTGCTCCCGTCTATTCCGACACCGCGGGAACGCTGCGGCTCACCACCGTGCAGATCGTCGGCTCACGAGAGCGTTCGCCCTCGTGGTTCGACATCGCCTTCGCCTTCGTCGACCCTGCCCGCGAAGTCATCCCGATGGATCTGATCTTCCCGCAGGGGCAGACTGCCGAAGAGCGCAATGAGCGAAACGCCGCACTGATGGACGAGTCGCAGAACGAAGCGACCGCCGCGGCGCTGCGCGAAGTGGGCTTCGAGGTGCCCGCCGAGGTCGAAGTGCTCGACATCGAGCCCGGTGCCGCCGCCGATGGCATCCTCAAGAAGGATGACGTGCTGCTGTCGGTCGGCGGCGTGCGGCTCACCTCGACAAGCAATCTGCGTGCACGCGTGCAAGAGAGCAACGGTGCGCCGATCGTGCTGACCGTTCGGCGAGGCGCGGAAGAACTCGAGCTCACGGTCACCCCGCGGCGCGCGAGCGAGAACGGACCCTGGGTTGTGGGTGCCTATGTGCTCACGCACTACGACTTTCCCGTCGACGTGAGAATCCAGCTCGACAACGTCGGTGGCCCGAGCGCCGGACTCATGTTCGCCCTCGGAATCGTCGACCAACTGACCCCCGGCCCGCTCACGGGCGGCGCCGAGGTGGCGGGCACGGGCACGATCGACTCCGAAGGTGTCGTCGGCGCTATCGGCGGCATCCGGCAGAAGTTGCACGGCGCGAGAAACGCCGGCTCGAGCTACTTCTTCGCCCCCGATCTCAACTGCTCCGAGGTCGTCGGCCACATTCCCGACGGCCTTCAGGTGATTCGCACCGCGACCCTCGACGATGCCTTGGCCGCGCTGAAGGTGATCGCGGCGGGGCAGGGAACCCAGAGCCTTCCTTCCTGCTCCGTGCCCCCCGCACAATAAGTCCGCTTAGGATGGTGGGGTGACCACGACCTCAGCGCCGAAGCCAGCCACAGCACCTCCGTCCCGAAGAATCCTGATGATCTCGCTCGGGATCATCGCGGCGGTCGTCATCGCCTTCTTCACTTTCGCCTCGCTCTTTACCGAGTACCTCTGGTTCGACCAGCTCGGCTATGTGGGGGTTCTCACGACGAGGTGGTTCGCGACGGCGACGATGTTCCTGGTCGGTTTCTTCGCGATGGCGATCCCGCTCTTCCTAGCCATCCAGCTCGCCTACCGTCTGCGCCCGGTCTACGCCCGGCTGAGTTCGCAACTCGACCACTACCAGGAAGTCGTCGAGCCGCTGCGACGCCTGGCGATGTGGGGATTGCCCATCTTCTTCGGTGTGTTCGCGGGCTTCTCGACCGCGGGCAACTGGGAGACCGTCTGGCTGTACCTCAACGGGGTTCCTACGGGTCAGGTCGATCCGCAGTTCGGAATGGACACCGGCTTCTACCTCTTCGACATGCCGTTCTACTCGGCGCTGCTCGCCTTCGTCTCGGCCGTGCTGCTGCTCTGCCTTGTCGTGACGGCGCTGGTCTCCTATCTCTACGGTGCGGTGCAGTTCAGCGAGAAGGAGCTGCGCATCTCGAAAGCCGCGCGCATTCAGATCGCCGTGATCGCGGGTCTCTACCTGCTGGTACAGGGCGCGAGCTTCTGGCTCGACCGCTACAAGACCCTTGTGAGCGCCGAAGACCGCATCACCGGCGCGGCGTACACGAGCGTCAACGCCGTGATCCCGGGTCTGGGCATCCTCTCGGTGGCCGCGGTGATCGTGGCGATCCTGTTCTTCATCACCGCCGTCATCGGGCGCTGGCGCTGGCCGTTGTACGGCACCGCAGCGCTCCTCATCGCGGCGCTCATCGTGAACATGGGATGGCCCTGGGTGCTCAACACCTTCCAGGTGCGCCCCAACCAGAACACCGTGCAGGCGGAGTTCTACCAGCGCAACATCGACGGCACGAAGTTCGCCTATGGCGTCGACAATCTGGTCATCACGCCCTTCCGTGCCCGCACCGAGACAGAGGCCGGGCAGTTGCGCGAGGATGCCGACACAACCGCATCCATTCGCATCATCGACCCGATGATCGTCAGCCCCACGGTGCGCCAGCTTGAGCAGGTGCGCCCCTACTACCAGTTCAATCAGAACCTCGACGTCGACCGCTACGAGATCAACGGCGTGATGCAAGACACCGTTGTCGCCGTGCGCGAGCTCGATATGAATCGCCTCGGCGACGGCGACAACTGGAACAACCGCGTCACCGTCTACACGCACGGCTACGGCATCGTCGTCGCCAAGGGAAACGAGCGCACGAGCGAGGGCGAGCCGGTGTTCCTCGAGCGCAGCATCCCGACACTCGGAGAACTCAGCAACCGCGACGGCGGGTTCGAACCCCGGGTGTACTTCGGCGAAGCCTCGCCGACATTCTCGATTGTCGGTGCGCCCGAAGGCACCCCCTCGGTGGAAGTCGGCGCCGGGCGAGGAAACGATGAGGTGCGCACGACCTTCGATGGCGACGGCGGCCCCCGCATCAACAACGCTTTCGTGAAGATGCTCTACGCCTTGAAGTTCCAGTCCGAGCAGATCCTCTTCTCCGACGAGGTGAACGAAGAATCGCAGATTCTCTATGACCGTCATCCCCTCCTGCGGGTGCAGAAGGTCGCCCCCTATCTCGAGCTCGACCGCGACCCGTACCCCAGCGTGGTCGATGGCCGGATCGTATGGATGGTAGACGGCTACACGCGAAGCTCCACGTTCCCGTATTCGACGAGCGTGAGCTTGTCGGCAGCGATCTCTGACTCGACGACGCCGACGCCGAGCTTCGCGATCGACGACATCAACTACATCCGAAACTCGGTCAAAGCCACCGTTGACGCCTACGACGGCTCGGTGCGCCTATACGCCTGGGATGAAGAAGACCCGATCCTGCAGGCGTGGATGAAGGTCTACCCGGCAACGGTGCTTCCGATGTCGGAGATGTCGGCCGAGTACATGGCGCATGTGCGCTACCCGACCGATCTGTTCAAGGTGCAGCGCAACATCCTCGGTGTCTACCACGTCAATGACGCTCGCTCCTTCGCGCAGCAGGACAACCGCTGGCAGACACCGCTGGATCCCCGCAACAACCGCAACCTGCAGCCGCCGTACTACCTGACGATGAAGATGCCGGGACAGGATTCGGCGCGCTTCTCGATGTTCTCCACCTTCATCCCGGCAGCGCAAGGCGCCCAGACCCGCGATGTGCTGATGGGCTACCTCGCGGTCGACTCGGATGCGGGTTCCATCGCGGGCCAGAAGGCACCGGGCTACGGCCAGTTGCACATGCTGGAGATCGCGGCCGAGACGACGGTTCCCGGCCCCGGGCAGGTGCAGAACATCTTCGACTCGGATACCGCCATCGCCCAGCAACTGAACGTGCTGGGACTCGGCCAGTCTCAGGTGCTCTACGGAAACCTGCTGACCCTGCCGGTCGGCGGCGGGTTGCTGTATGTGCAGCCGGTGTATGTGCAATCGCGCGAGGGCACCCAGTTGCCACGTCTGCAGAAGATTCTGGTCGCCTTCAATGACCGGGTCGCATTCGAGGACACCCTCGCCGGAGCCCTCGACAGTCTCTTCGGGGGCAGCTCGGGCGTAGGCCCTGGCACGCCGACCGATCCCGAAGAGCCCGGCGAACCGGGTGAACCGACGCCGCCCTCCGAGGCCTTCCAGGCCGCTCTCGCCGAGGCACAGGCGGCCATGGTGGCTCGGGATGCAGCGCTGCGCTCGGGCGACCTGACCGCCTTCGCCGCGGCCGACAAGCGCCTCACCGACGCGGTGCTGATGCTTCTGGAGCTCGCGGCCGAGCAGCAGTAGTCATCCCTCGGGTCGATTCTCCGCGGCTCTCAGCCGGAGAATCGACCCCAGGGGATGTCACGGCGAAGCGGTGTGCGCATAGGGCGCTGGGTGCGCTCCCAGGCTGAGACGCGACGCTCAGGGGCGACGGCCTGCTCGGTTTCGTCGACGTAGGCGGCGTTGACCACAGCCATGATCGCGGCGAGCTCCTCCTCGCTCGCGGTGCCGCGCACCAGATGGATCAGTGGCGAAGGATGCTGCTCGTCCACCGTGGTCTGCTCGCTCACAGCGGGATGTTCCCGTGCTTCTTGCTCGGCATGCTCTCGCGCTTGCCACGCAGAGCACGCAGCGCCTTCGCGATGGCGACGCGGGTGGCGGCGGGCTCGATGATGCCGTCGAGCTCACCGCGTTCGGCGGCGAGGAAGGGGGATGCGACGTTGTAGGTGTACTCGTTGGCAAGCCGAGTGCGCACGGCGGCGACGTCTTCGCCCGCCTCTTCGGCGCGCTTGATCTCGCCGCGGAAGAGGATGTTGACGGCCCCCTGGCCACCCATCACCGCGATCTCGGCCGTCGGCCAGGCGAGATTGACATCGGCGCCCAGTTGCTTCGAGCCCATGACGATGTAGGCACCGCCGTAGGCTTTGCGCAGGATCACGGTGACAAGCGGAACGGTGGCCTCGGAGTAGGCGTAGAGCAGCTTCGCCCCGCGGCGGATGACGCCGGTCCACTCCTGGTCGGTGCCGGGGAGGTAGCCTGGCACATCGACCAGGGTCACGATCGGAATCGAGAAGGCGTCGCAGAAGCGCACGAAACGGCTCGCCTTCTCGCCCGCTTCGATGTTGAGGGTTCCCGCCATCTGCGAGGGCTGGTTGGCGATGATGCCGACCGAGCGCCCTTCGACCCTTCCGAAGCCGATCACGATGTTCGGAGCGAACAACGGCTGAACCTCGAGGAAGTCACCGGTGTCGATGATCGCCTCGATCACGCGGTGGATGTCGTAGGGCTGGTTCGGGGAATCCGGGATCAGCGTGTTCAGTGCGCGGTCGGCATCCGTCGTCTCGAACTCGAAGGTGTTCTCGTAGAACGGCAGCTCCGCCATGTTGTTGTCGGGCAGGAATCCGAGGAGCGTGCGCACATAGTCGATGGCGTCGTCTTCGTCTTCGGCGAGGTAGTGCGCGACACCCGAGCGCGTGTTGTGGGTGTATGCGCCGCCGAGCTCCTCCATGCCGACGTCTTCGCCGGTGACGGTCTTGATGACATCCGGCCCCGTCACGAACATCTGACTGGTCTTGTCGACCATGATGACGAAATCGGTGAGGGCGGGGGAGTACACCGCGCCACCCGCGGCCGGACCCATGATGATCGAGATCTGCGGGATGACGCCGGAAGACTTGGTGTTGAGGCGGAAG
>CAZHIU010000016.1:32059-35968 GCA_964532555.1 uncultured Microbacterium sp. | reverse complement strand
CACGTCGCGATCGAGAACTGGCAGCACGATATGAACATCGGCTCGATCGTGCGCAGCGCCAACGCCTTTCTCGCCGAGGCCGTGCACATCATCGGCCGTCGTCGTTGGAACCGTCGCGGGGCGATGGTCACCGACCGCTACCAGCACGTCGTGCATCACGAGGATGTCGCGGCTTTCCTCGCGTGGGCGCGGGATGCCGCGATTCCGATCATCGCGGTCGACAACCTTGCGGGGGCAAAACCGGTCGAGCGCGCCGAGCTTCCTGAGCGCTGCGTGCTGCTGTTCGGGCAGGAGGGGCCGGGGCTGTCTGCAGAGGCGCTCGCGGCCGCATCCGGTCATATAGAGATCACGCAGTACGGTTCGACCCGCTCGATCAACGCGGGGGCCGCCGCGGCGGTCGTCATGTACGAATGGTGTCGCCGTCACGCGGTGGGCGGTTAGTCGCCGCGCTCGACGCCGAAACTGTGCCGCATCAGGGCGTTGATATCGGAATCGAGGCGATCGATCCGGGATTACACCTCGAGATGCATCCAGCGGCCGCCACGCACGCGCAGCCCGAGAGTTGCCAGACGCGCGAGCATGTAGACGCCGAAGAAGGCGAGGGCAAGCCAGACGAGTCCCGTCGATCCGCTCGTGGCGAGCGTGGCAAGCGCCCAGAGCGCGGGCAGGAACGGCACGAGGTTGAGCACCCCGGCAAGAGCGAGGTAGCGCGCATCCCCCGCACCGATCAGAACCCCGTCGAGCACGAAGACCACCCCGGCAAGCGGTTGCGCGACAGCAAGCACGAGCAAAGCGGGCATCACAAGTGCGGCGAGGGCGGCATCCCCCGTGAACACCATGCCGAGAACACCCGAGAGCGCGGCGATGAGCGCGCCGACGATGACACCGAAGCCGACTCCCCAGATGATCGTGCGCCGGAGCACCTCGCGCACGGCGGCGTGGTCCTTCTCACCGAGACTCTTGCCGACGAGGGCCTGCGCCGCGATGGCGAGCGCATCGAGCGCGAAGGCGGCCGCCGAGAAGATGGTGAAGACGATGTGCCACGCGGCAAGCTCCTGCGTGCCCATCGCCGTCGCGACGCCGATGGTGAGCAGAAGGGCGAGGCGCAGGCTCACGGTGCGCAAGAACATCCATCCCCCCGCGCGAGCCGAACCGCGCACACCCGCGCGACTCATGCCGAGCGCGGCGCCGTGGCGACGGGCCAGACGCCGCACCACGACGACGAAAGCCAGCACCATGCCCCACTGCGCCGTGATCGTGCCGAGCGCCGAACCGGCGATTCCCCAGCCGAAACCGTAGATGAACACGGCGTTGAGCACCGCGTTCATGCCGAAACCGATGCCGACGATCCACAGCGGGGTGACCGTGTCCTGCATCCCGCGCAACAAGCCCGTGGCCGCGAAGACGATGAGCATCGCGGGCAGACCCCACATCGAGATGGTGAGATAGATCGTCGCCTGGGATGCCACGGCATCCGCCGCGCCGAAGAGCCCGATCAGCGCGGGCGAAGCGAGAGCACCCGCGACCGCCAGAACCGCGCCGAGCGCGAGCGCGAGCCACATGCCGTCGATCCCCACCGAGACCGCGGCGCCCTTGTCGCCCGCCCCGTAGCGACGTGCGACGGCCGGTGTCGTGGAGTAGGCGAGAAAGACCATGAGCCCGACGATGGTCTGCAGCACCGCCGCGGCGATGCCGAGTCCGGCAAGCGGCTCAGCGCCGAGATGCCCGACGAGCGCCGAATCGACGATCAAGAAGGCGGGCTCCGCGATGAGTGCGCCGAGGGCGGGTACGGCAAGTCGCAGGATCTCGCGGTTGAGCGTCATGCCGGATGCCACGCATCGAGCCTATTGCCCACCACGGACCCCCTCCTCGAGCCGCGCGATCCGCGGGGCCGAGCGTAATAGGCTGAAGGGGCAGGAGGTGACGATGAACGCCGATGAGAAGCAGGGCACGCCACCGGACGCTGTCGCACCGCCGCTGACCGTGCATAACATGTCCGCGCATGTCGAGACCGCTATCCAGATCGCGATGCGGCAGGGCGTTTTCGACAATCTGACTGGCGCAGGGAAGCCGATCGAGGGGCTTGGCACTCATCACGACCCGGATTGGTGGCTCCGCCGCAAGATCGAAACCGAGAAGCTAACCGGGCTCGGGCCGCCTGCCATTCTGTTGCGCACCGAGGATCGCGGGCTAGACGAGAAACTCGATGCGCTCTCGCGCGAGCAAGAAGTGCGCGAGAGAATCGAAGACTTCAACCGCCGAGTGATCGAGGCGCGCCGTCAGCTCATGGGCGGCCCGCCGGTCGTGACCCAGACACGCGATGTTGAGGCAGAACTCGTTGCCTGGCGCACGCGCCGGGCCGCACGCACGGTATCCGCCCCCGACGCCACACCGGATGCGGGAAGGACGCGTCGTCGGTGGTTCGGTCGCATCGTGACCGATAGGGGGGCCTGAACAGATCTGGCTTCAAGCCGGTCGATGGGGATGCTCAGGCGTTCCGTGCCGCATAGGCTGGAGGCATGACTGATGTGCTTCCTTCCGGCCTGGCTGTCGACGAGTTCAGCCCCGACATCCGCCCGCAAGACGATCTCTATCGTCACGTCAACGGCGCATGGTTTGCCCGCACAGAGATTCCCGACGACAAGGCACGCTGGGGTTCGTTCCACCTTCTGGCCGAGCAGGCCGAGAAAGATGTGCGCGCCATCATCGAAGAGGCACAGGATGCCGCTGAGGGCACCCTCGCGCGCAAGGTCGGCGATCTCTACACGAGCTTCCTCGACGTCGCGCGCATCGCTGAGCGGGGTGTCGAGCCGCTGGCAGAGCCGCTCGCGCGGGTAGAGGCGATCGGCAGCATCCCGGAGCTTCTCGCTCTGGTCGGTGCCTTCGATCGCGAGGGCATCGCCTCGCTCATCGGTGTCTGGGTCGAGCCCGACCCCGGAGACCCCACGCGCTACGTTCCCTTCCTCGTGCAGGGCGGGCTGACGCTGCCCGACGAGAGCTATTACCACCTCGAAAGCTTCGAGAACACCCGCGCCGTCTACCGCGCGCACCTCGAAAGGATCCTCGATCTGGCGGGGGTCGCGGATGCCGCCGCCACCGCCGACCGCGCGTTCTCGCTCGAGCACGAGCTCGCCGCGCACCACTGGGACAACGTCGCTTCGCGCGATGCGGTCAAGACCTACAATCTCAAGAGCTGGGATGAGATGCAGCAACTCGCGGGAGTCGATCTCACCCCGTGGCGGGATGCGGTCGCGGTCGCGAACCCCGAAGCCTTCGCCGAGGTCGTGGCCTACCAGCCGAGCTTCTTCGAGGGTCTGGGCGCGCTTCTGAACGAGGCGAAGCTCGAAGACTGGAAGGCGTGGCTGCGCGCCAAGGTCGTGCACGGCCTGGCCGCCTACCTGCCCGAAGAGATCGTGCAGGAGAACTTCTCTTTCTTCGGCACCGAACTGACCGGCGTTCCCACGATTCGTGAGCGGTGGAAGCGTGGTGTGACGCTCGTCGAGGGCGCGCTCGGGGATGCCGTCGGTCGCATCTACGTCGAGCGGCACTTTCCGCCCGCGGCGAAGGCCGCGATGGACGAACTCGTCGCGAATCTCATCGAGGCCTACCGGCAGAGCATCGAGACCCTCGAATGGATGGGGCCAGAGACCCGAGAGCGGGCGCTGGCGAAGCTTGCGAGCTTCAGGCCGAAGATCGGGCATCCCGATGTCTGGCGCGACTACGCCGGAGTCGAGATCGACGCGGCCGACCTCGTCGGCAACGTGCGTCGCGCGACAACGTTCGAGCACGACCGTCAGGTTTCGAAGGTGGGCAAGCCCATCGACCGTGACGAGTGGTTCATGCCGCCGCAGATGGTCAACGCCTACTACAACCCGCTGCTGAACGAGATCGTGTTTCCGGCGGCGATCC
>CAZHIU010000016.1:0-32049 GCA_964532555.1 uncultured Microbacterium sp. | reverse complement strand
GAGACGGCAGGCTGCAGGACTGGTGGATCGACGCCGACCGCGAGGCCTTCGAGCAGCGCACCAAGGCACTGATCGCTCAGTATGAGGCGCTGGTTCCCGAGGGGCTTGACGAGCAGCACCACGTCAACGGGGCGCTCACCATCGGCGAGAACATCGGTGACCTGGGTGGCTTGGGCATTGCGCTCAAGGCCTACGAACTCTCGCTCGGCACGGCGGAGGCCCCCGTCATCGACGGCTACACCGGGGTGCAGCGGTTGTTGCTGAGCTGGGCGCAGGTGTGGCAGCAGAAGAGTCGGGATGCCGAGACCATCCGCCTTCTGACCGTCGACCCGCACTCACCGACCGAGTTCCGCTGCAACCAGATCGTGCGCAACATCGACGTCTTCTACGACGCCTTCGAGGTGGGCACGGGCGACCGCCTGTACCTCGCCCCTGAAGAGCGCGTGTCGATTTGGTGATCGCCCGCGGAGAACGTGGATGCGGCGTCGAGCACTGACCCCTCGTCTGGCGCGGCGTGCCGCTATGGTGGCCGCAGGGATGCTGGTGCTCACCGCCTGCGCCTCTTCGCCCACTCCGCCTGCCCACGAGCTTGCCGAGGGCATCACGGTGTCACTGATGCAGTTGCGCTCGGATATCGCCGAGCGTCACGCGCAGGTGCATATACACAACGGCACCGACACCATGCTCTACATCGGCGAACTCCGTGTCGACGATCCCCGCTTCGCCGAACCGGCCGTGCGGGTGATCGACCGAGAGTCGCAGGTGCGCCCCGGCACGACGGTGAATGTGCGCATCCAACTGCCGACCTTCGCGTGTCCGGCGTCAGGGGCAGGCGGCTCGGTGCTGACCGTGAACCTCAGTCATGGGGGTCACGCGGCGAGCACCACCACACCCATTGCCGAAGAGATTCCCTTTCTCGGGGCGATGTATGAGCGAGAGTGCTTTGGTCAGCGACTTGCCGAGGTGGTCGCGGTCTCCTTTGGCGAGTTCACACCCTCTGAGGCGGGTGAGCCAGCGGCGCTTCTGCTCGAACTCGCACCGCGCCCCGGTGCGACAGGCACGGGGGTGATCCGCGGCATCCACGAGACGAACCTGATCACCTTCGAGGCCACCACCGCGGTCTTCTCGATCAACGCGCACTTCGCACAAGAGTCTGCGCACACGACGGTTGTGTTGCCGCTCATGCCATGGCGCTGCGATCCGCACGCGGTGCAAGAAGACAAGCGCGGCACGGTGTTCACCGTCGATGCCGAGGTCGATGGTGTTGCCGGGCAGATCGAACTCGCGGCCTCGCCAGAGCTGCGAGGCCGCATTCTCGGCTGGGTTGCCTCGTGGTGCGGATTCGGCGGGTGAGGCGACTCAGACGCATGGGGTGACCACCACCCCGACGATAGACTTGGCGGATGCCATGAGCGCGATTCGCGCTTGTTCGCACCGCAACGACCCCCTGGAGCCACCGTGGCCGAAGCATCCCGCCTCGACAAAGTCATCGCCCTCGCCCGCCATCGTGGGTTCGTCTTTCAAGCGGGCGAGATCTATGGCGGTTCGCGTTCGGCGTGGGACTACGGGCCTTTGGGAACCGAGCTGAAAGAGAACATCCGCCGCCAGTGGTGGCAGACCTTCGTGCGCGGTCGCGGCGATATGGTCGGGCTCGACTCGAGCGTCATTCTGCCCAAGCGCGTCTGGGAGGCATCCGGGCATGTCGCAACCTTCAGCGACCCGCTTGTCGAGTGCCTGCAGTGCCATAAGCGCCACCGCGAGGACCACCTCATCGAGGCTTTCGAAGCAAAGAAGGGCCGCGCGCCCGAGAAGGGCATGGCTGACATCGCCTGCCCGGACTGCGGTACGCGTGGCCAGTGGACCGAACCCAAAGCGTTCTCTGGGCTCGTGAAGACCTATCTCGGCGTGATCGACGATGAGTCGGGGCTGCACTACCTGCGGCCCGAGACCGCCCAGGGCATCTTCGTGAACTTCACCAACGTGCTCACGGCGAGCCGCAAGAAGCCGCCGTTCGGGATCGGGCAGATCGGCAAGTCTTTCCGCAACGAAATCACTCCCGGCAACTTCATCTTTCGCACGCGCGAGTTCGAGCAGATGGAGATCGAGTTCTTCGTGCCGCCTGCCGAGGCCGAGCAGTGGTTCGAACACTGGGTCGAGGCCTGCTGGAACTGGTTCACCCAGCTCGGGGTGGACCCGGCGAATATGCGTCGTTTCGAGGTGCCAGAAGATGAGCGAGCGCACTACTCCGCGCGCACGATCGACTTCGAGTACCGCTTTGGTTTCGCCGGCTCCGAGTGGGGCGAGCTCATGGGTGTCGCCAATCGAACCGACTTCGATCTGACGAGCCACGCCGAGGCATCCGGACAGTCGCTGAACTTCTTCGACCAGGCATCCGGCGAGCGTTATACCCCCTATGTGATCGAACCGGCTTTCGGCCTGACCCGCGCGATGATGGCCTTTCTCGTCGACGCCTATGTCGAAGAGGAGGTGCCCAACGCCAAGGGCGAGGTCGACACGCGCACGGTGCTCAAGCTCGACCCGCGACTGGCGCCCGTGAAGGTTGCGGTGCTGCCGCTTTCGCGCAATGAGAATCTCTCTCCGCTAGCGCGCGAGGTGGCCGAGGGCTTGCGCGGGCGCTGGGTTGTCGACTTCGATGACGCGGGAGCCATCGGCCGTCGTTACCGTCGCCACGATGAGATCGGCACTCCCTTCTGCGTCACGGTCGACTTCGACTCGCTGGAGGATCGCGCTGTGACCGTGCGGGATCGCGACACGATGGCGCAGCAGCGCGTCGCACTGGATGATCTGCACGACTACCTCGCTGAGCGGCTACGCGGGGCCTAACCGCGCGACCTCTCGCCGGTGACGCTGGCTCAGTCGGTGACGGTGATCTGGGCGTATGCGTCGCCGCCCGATTGCGTCCATTCCTGCACATCGACGAGGATGCGACGCAGCACCTCAAGGTCGACCTTCTCGAGGTCTTTGATGTAGAGGCAGGCGACGCTGCTGGTGTGTGGACCGAGTGCGGCGAGGGCCTCGGAGTGGCGATCGACCTGATCGAGATAGATCGTGGAGGCCGCCTTGCGCGGGGCGAAGGCGAGCACGGGCATGTCTCCCTCGTTGCCCGTGGGGTAGCGGTAGTGGCACGCGCCAAAGCCGATGATCGTGCCCCACAACTCCGGTTCGCGACCGGATACATCGCGTAGCAACGCCACGAGCGTCTCGGCATCGCGCTGACGCACCGCCGGGGTGACCTCGGCGATGAACGCGGCGACACTGCCGCCGGTGGGTTTCATGGCGACACCGCCGCGGCGGCGTCTCTGGGGGCCCTCATTCGTCTAGTGTGCCATCCACGCGAGAGCGAAGTAAGGCAGCTTCCATCGCCCAAAGGCGGTGGAAAGATAGAGGGATGTCCACCACCGATGTCCAGGCTCGCGCTGCGGCCGCGCACATCGTCATTGTCGGTGGCGGGGTGGCGGGGCTGATTGCCGCACGCGAATGCGCGAAGCTCGGCATCCCGGTCACCGTGCTCGAGGCGGCCACCCAGCTCGGTGGCATGATCCGTCGGGCAGAACTCGACGGTTTCGTCGTCGACACCGGCGCGGAGTTCTTTTCGACCCACGACGAGGCGGTGCGCGTGCTGCTCACCGAGTTGGGGCTCGACGAGTTCATCCAAGACCCGCAGCCGGAGAACGCGTGGCTGAGCGGGCTCTCGCATCGACCAGTGACACCGCTGCCCGAGGCTCCGGTAGCGGGGATTCCGGCCAACCCCTTCGATGAGAACGCGCGCCGCATCATCGGATGGCGCGGCGCGTGGCGGGCCTATTTCGACCGACTGCGCCCGCCGCTGACCATCGGGCACGAAGCGAGCCTGGGTCGCCTGATTGCTTCGCGGATGGGGTCGCTCGTGCGCGACAGGCTTGTGGCACCGCGTTCGCTCGGCGTGTGGGGTGTTCATCCCGATGAACTGCGCACCGATGCTGTTGTCCCAGGGCTGAGTGCCGCGCTCACCCGAGCGGGTTCGCTCTCGGGCGCGGTGACGATGCTCGGCGAGGGGCGCGCGGCGACAACGACAACCCTGCGCGACGGCCTTTCGAGGCTCATCGATGCGCTCGTCACGGATCTTCGTGCGCTCGGGGGGCGGGTGCGCACCGGTGCGCAGGCACGAGGGATACTGCGTGACTCGAGGGGGTGGATGATCGAGCTCGCCGAGGGCGAAGAGCGTGAAACACTGCATGCGGATGCCGTCATCGTCGCCTGCGACGCGCCGACCGCCGCGCGTCTTCTCGAAGGCCTGCTGGTCGAGACGGTGCCGACTTCCTTCGAAGTGGAGGTCGTGACCCTGCTCGCGGAGTCGAGCGAACTCGATCACGCCCTGCGCGGCAGCGTCGTGTTCCCTCTTCCTGGCAGTGGCGCGGCCGCGACACGCCTCGCTCACGCCACCGCGAAGGGTGAGGGGCTTCGGGATGCCGCCTCCCACCACCTGCTGCGCGTGACCTTCGGCTCCCTCGACGCGGCACCCGCGACAGCCACGCTTGACGAAGAAGCGGCGATAGCGCTCGCCGCCACAGAGGCCGAGGCGCACTTCGCCGTGTCCGATCTCGCGGTGCTCGCCGCTCACCGCGAGCGTTTCCACCAATCTCTTCCCGCAGCGCACCGTGCCGCCGCCACGGCGCGCGAAACCATGCGTACCGCGATTCTCGCGACCCCTGGATTGGGCGCGACCGGGGCGTGGATCGCCGGATCAGGCCTGGCTCGCGTCATCCGCGACGCTCGAAGCGAGGCCGAACGCGTGCGAAGCGCCGTTCTCTGGGAATCCCCCGTGTCTCCGCCCTCTCAGGGGGCACTCTAGATACCGGAACGGGAATATAGGGTTACGCTGGAAGTTCAGATGACGGCCTATGGCGGCCAGAATCGCGAATTTTGAGGTGAGGAGACCCCATGAGGGGCAAGATCGGACTCATTGTCGGGCTGGGCGTCGGCTATGTGCTGGGCACCAGGGCCGGCCGGAAGCGTTATGAGCAGATGAAGGTCCAGTGGCTGAAGCTCTGGGAACTCGACGCGGTACAGGAACAGGTCGACAAGGCCAAGGAGTTCGCCGCCTCGAAGGCCATGGCCGTGCCCGTCGCGGTGTGGGACGGCGCGGTGAAGGTCGCGAAGTCGGCCGCACGCGCGGGAACGCCGGGGCAGAAGCTCGACTCGGCCCTCGCGACGGGCAAGCAGGCTGCTGACGATGTGGCCGAAGCGGTTGAGGATGCGGCCGAAGGCGCCGCCACGGTCAAGAAGTCACCTCGAAGCGGCAACTGAAGTGGCACGAGAGCCGCGGGACCGCGCGCAAGACGGACTGTTGACGTTGCTCGGCGATGTGCCCGAGCTCGTCGGCAACCTCGTCACCGCCGAGGTCAATGCCGCTAAGGCGTGGGTCTCGCGCACGGCGAAAGATGCCGGATGGGGAGGCCTATGGTTCCTCGTCGCGCTCTTCTTCCTCTTCTGGACGATCCCGGTGCTGCTGGTGTTCGCCATCGCGGGGATCTCCTCATGGTGGCCGGTGTGGCTGTCGGCGCTCGTCGTCTTCGGCACGCTGTTTCTAGTGACGCTGCTGTTCTTCTTGCTGGGATGGCGCAGATTCAAAAGAGTGACGGCAAGGCAGAATCCGGTGCAAGCCGTGGGCGAAGACATCCGGCTGGTTCGTGAGGTGGGCGAAGATGAGTTCTGAGCAGCAGAGGGTTTCTCGCACGGTTGTTCCCGGCGGGATCACCGACCCCGTGCAGTCGGCGCGCGCCGAGCTCAAGGCGGCGCTCGCGGCAATCGAGCAGCGCGCCAACATTCCCCGTCGCGTCGAGAAGGCGGCGGCGCGCGGTGCGGTGCGATTGCGTCGCCTGCGCGATGACAACCCCGGTCTCGCTCTCGCCGCCGTGGTCGCCGCCGCGGCCACCGTCGGTGCGGTCGTCTGGGGAATCGCGCGAAGCCTGTCGCGCTAGGCGACACACCCCGCAAAAGCATGCGCGCGGCCCCCGCCGCGAAACTCGGGGCTGACGGAATCGCCCTATGAGGGTATATTCGACACGTCGGCAGCGGCAACGGAGCGGATACTGTCGATGACGTTTCTCCTGACCGTGTTCGCACGGCCGGAGAACGCCGTTCAGCGGCCGCTCATCAGGGCGGACGACGATCTTCCCGAAAGTAGCACCGTGTCTGCCTCCACAACCGTC
The DNA here is from genome assembly GCA_964532555.1 of uncultured Microbacterium sp. GTDB lineage: Bacteria > Actinomycetota > Actinomycetes > Actinomycetales > Microbacteriaceae > Microbacterium. Next base: position 25,837 of record CAZHIU010000016.1, on the reverse strand, counting down.
AAACCCCTCGCGGGTTGGCGCGTTCTCGTCCCCCGCGGCGGAACGTGGGGTGAGGTCGTCGCCGCGAGCCTTCGCGAAAAGGGTGCGGTGCCGGTTGTTGCCCCGCTCGTGAACTTCGCGCCCGCGGGCGATCAGGATGCGCTCGACGCGGTGCTCGCGCGCCTTTCGGCGGGTGAGTTCGACTGGGTGACGATCACCAGCATCCCGACGGTCGATGTGCTCTTCGCGCACCAGAGCAAGATCCCGGATGGCACGCGCATCGCCGCGGTCGGCGAGACGACTGCGACCGCGCTGGAGTCAGCAGGGTTTCGGGTTTCGCTCGTTGCGAGCCAAGACAACTCCGCCGAGGGCTTGGCGCGGCAGATCATCGCTCTGGAGTCGCAGCCTCGTCGCATCCTGACGCTGAGGGGCGAGAACGCCAGGCCGGTGCTGGCCGAGAGCCTCGTGCGTGCGGGGCACCATGTCGACTCGGTCGCCGTCTATCGCACGGTGGGGCTCCCCGTCGCCGATCGCGTGCGGCGCGATGTCGAAAGCGGGCGCATCAACGCGATCCTTGTCACAGGGCCGGCGGTGGCCACGCAGGTGTACGGGCAGTTCCACAAGATTCCGCTGGCAACCCTGCTCGCGCGGGTCGGGGCACACGATGCGCGGGATGCCACCGCTCGCTTCGGGCGGGTCGACGCCGCCGAAGATCGAGCCATCGAGGCCCTCATCGACACGGTGTCAGGGTTCGCACTGCCGCATGCGGCCGACGAGTTCCCGCCCTAGACTGTTGCCCATTCCCGCCCCGGCATGCCGAGCGGGGCGCTGGCGTGATTCCACAAAGGAACAGTGCTGAGCTGTGTGCGATTCACGGCCGACTCTCCGGTTCGCCCTGGCAGACTAAAGGCATGGTGAATCTGCTGCTGGATCAGACGCAGCTCGAGGTCGTGCTTTCTTCGTTTGAGCGTGGCGTGACTTTCCAGCGCGAGAATCTGCGCATCCCGCGCGAGGCGATTCGCAAGGTGCAGCTCACCGACGATCCGTGGACATGGCTGCGCGGTGTGCCCAACCCCGGAGTACGCGTGCCGAACGTGCTGGCTGGCGGCGAGTGGAAGTCGGCAAACGGGCGAGACTTCGTTCTGATCAGGCGCCGGCATCCCGGCGTGGTCATCGATCTCGATGACGATCGTGCCTTCCAGCGTCTGGTGTTCACGACACGGCACGGCCTCGCGCTCACACAGGCGCTGCGTCTTGAGGCATCGAGCGAGGCCGAGGATGTCGCGGTCATCGTTCCTACCGAACCCGTTCGCACCGTGCGCGGTCGCCCCGCGGCGAAGCCGCGCACCGCGTGAGACGTCTGCGATAACGACGCGGCGCGGCGGTGAAGGCGCCTAAGAGACGTCGCGTCGCCAGCTAAACAGGTAGCCCAGCACAACGAAGACCAGACCGTATGCGGTAAGCACGATCCCGCCGACCCACCACTCCAGCGTGAAACCGCCCGGAGGCGTGGCGAGGCTGTAGAAGCTCGCGCCGACGAGCGCATCGCTGGCGGCTCCGGGAAGATAGGCGGCGATCCGGTCGGCACCTTGGACGAAACCCGCCGCCATCCGCACGATGGGTTCGATGAACATCGTGAAGGCGATGACCCCCACGACCGCGGCGACCTGATTGCGCACGAGAGCACCGACACCGACACCGATGACGGTCCAGATCATCAGCGAGAGCACGATGCGACCGAACAGCGCCCAGGTGCCGAGCTCGTCGAGGCCGGTGGGATGACCGAAGCCGGCGAGAATGCCAGCGGCCGGGCCAACGGCCGAGATCAGCGCGATGACACCGTAGAGCGCACCCACGATGACGCCCACCAGAAGCTTCGCCGTGAGCGACACGCCGCGACGCGGTGTGGCGAGGAAGGTCGGTGTCAGCGTCTCATGGCGGAACTCGTTCGTCACCATGAGCGTGCCCACGAGCAGGGCGAAGACATAGCCGAGAGACGAGGCGAAGCTGTAGAGCAACTCTGCCACATCGGGCGGGATGGGCGTGTTCATCGCCTCTCCCGGGATGAGGCCTTCGGCCACCCCGATCAGAAGAAACCCCAGCCCCCCGGCAGTGGAGGCGACGTAGACCACGAGAACAAGGGCGAGCACCCACCAGATCGCCGTGGAGAACTGCTTGGTGACCTCGGAACGGGTTGCATTGACGAGGTTCATGAGGCGCTCCCCTCTTCGTCGTTCGCGACTTCTTCGGCGGGTGCCTCGTTCTCGGCGGGTGGATCCGGTTCGACCAGCCCGTCATCGGTATCGTGAGGCGTTTCCTTCTCTACGGCAGGCTTCGGCTCGTATTCCGTTTGGGCAGGGGGCTCGACGTCGAGAGCAGCGGGCGGCTGCTCGGCAACGGGGGGCGGGGCGATGTTGCCCTGCCCACTCGGGTGCACGCGCATGCCGCTGGCGAGCTCGAGGAAGACTTCTTCGAGCGCGGGTCCGCGGTTGTGCAGGGTAGAAAGGGCAACACCGGCGCCCGCCGCGATGGCACCGATCTGTGTGGCATCCCCCCCACGCACCGAGATGCCAGAACGCAGCACCTCGAAGTTCTGGCCCGCGTTCGTCAGCGCCGTGGTGAGCGCCTCGCGGTCGGGGGAGTCGACGATCACGGCCGTCACATCACCCACGGCGAGCTCGTGCAGATCGCCCTGGAAGACCAGGCGTCCCTGCGCGATGATCACGAGAGAATCCACGGTCTGCTGCACTTCGGAGAGCAGATGCGACGACATCAGCACCGTGCGTCCTTCGCTTGCCATATGACGAAGGAAGGAGCGCATCCATCGGATGCCTTCGGGGTCGAGTCCGTTCGTCGGTTCGTCCAGAACGAGCACTCCGGGGTCACCGAGCAGTGCCGTCGCCAAAGCGAGGCGCTGTCGCATCCCGAGGGAGTAACCGCCGACCTTTCGACCGGCGGCGTTCGAGAGCCCCACGATGCCGAGCACGTCATCGATGCGCCGATGCGGGATGCCGCCCGCATTCGCGTAGACCTTGAGGTGGTTCGCACCGCTGCGTCCAGGGTGGAAGCTGGATGCTTCGAGAGCCGCGCCCACGGTGTGCATGGGGTGCTTGAGTTGCGCATAGCGCAGGCCGCCGATGCGGGACTCACCCGCACTCGGTCGGATCAGCCCGAGAAGAAGGCGCAGCGAGGTGGTCTTTCCGGCACCGTTGGGTCCGAGGAATCCGGTGACCACGCCCGGTTCGATGCGCGCGGAGAAGTCCGAGACCGCGGCAACCGCGCCGAAACGCTTCGTGACGTTTCGAAACTCCAGCACGTGTCCTTCTGGCATCGCGATTCCTTTCTCAGGCCCAGTCGCAACAGAACTTGCATCCATTCTGTCGAACTTCGCCTCTTTGGGTCGCATTTTTCTGATGCCGCTCGCGTTTCTGCCTGAGCCGGTAGTGTCAATCGCGTGAACGATGCTGCCGAACCGTCCGTACTGCTGGCCGCCGAAGGGGTGCTCGGAAGGGTCACCCTCAACCGGCCGCGTGCGCTCAACGCTCTGAGCGTCGAGATGATCCACATGATCGCCGAGGCGCTGGATCGCTGGCGAGACGATCCTTCGGTGCACAGGGTGCTGATCGATGGCGCGGGAGACCGCGGGCTCTGCGCGGGGGGAGATGTGCGCGCGCTCTACGAGCAGATCGTGAGCGGCAACGTCGCCGCGACCGCCGACTTCTTCCGCGAAGAGTACGCCCTCAATGCCGCGATCGCCGAGTACCCTAAGCCCGTCATCGCCTTCGCCGACGGCATCACCATGGGCGGCGGGATCGGTCTTGCCGGACACGCCGCCACGCGCATCGTCACTGAGCGCTCGAAGCTCGCCATGCCGGAGACCCGCATCGGCCTCACACCAGATGTCGGTGGCACCTGGCTGCTCGCTCGCGCCCCCGGCCGTATCGGCGAGTACCTCGGACTCACCGGTGCCGTGATGACGGCAGCCGACACCATCTACACGGGCTTTGCCGACCTGCAGGTGCCGAGCGAGGCTCTCGCCGAACTCCGCGAGGCGCTTGTCGCGCCGGGCGACCACCTCGCGATCATCGCGCCCTTCGCGGTAACCCCAGAGGCATCGGCGCTCGCCGTCGCACAGGGCTGGATTGACGAGACTTTTGACGGTGCGGCCGTGGCAGAGATCCTTGCGCGCCTCGGCGCACGCGGCGAGCCGGATGCCGCAGCCACGCTCACCACGCTCGAAGAGGTCTCGCCGACGGCGCTCGCGGTGACACTCGATGCGGTGCGCGAGGCACGGGCAGCGAGCGGCTTGCGTGAGGCGCTCGAGGGGGAGTATCGGCGCGTGCTCTGGTTCGCTCATGAGCATCCTGATCTGGTCGAGGGGATTCGTGCGCAACTGGTCGACAAGGATCGTTCGCCGCGCTGGCGTCCCGCGACCGTTGCCGAACTCGCCCCGGATGCCGGCGCCCCCGCCCGCGCCTTCGTGCCCGCACAACCGCTGTTCACCTGAGTCCTGCGGCGGGTTCCCAGGCAGATGCGCTAAGGTCGTGAGGTCGGCTTCGGGCACCCGCTGTTCGCGGGATCGTTTTTCTGAAGTGTGAGCCCAGGGGCCGATGGTTCGACAACCATCACTATCTGAATGGCCCCCGGCCAAAGAATGCCCGGGTTACCGTGCTGCGCGTATGCGTGGTTGCGGCGCTGTTCCGCGAGAACAACCCGAAGGAAACACCCGTGCCTAAGAACAAGCAGCCCCAGGGCGGCCGTGCCCAGAGCTTCGAGCCGCGCTACGGCAAGAAGACTCCCTACCAAGATGCCAAACGGCGCCCCGGCGCCTCGTCGAGCGGCAAGCCCGGCAGCAAGAGCCCTGGCCATCGTGGCTACCGCCCGAGCGAAGAGGCAACGCCGCCGAAGAAGGATCGCTGGACCGCGCAAGAGCGCGCGGGACGGGATGAGGCGCGTGGCATCCGCGGCCGCGCAGAGTCCGGTCGCATGCAGAGCCCGCACCACCGCGAGGAGCGTCCGTCTTCGCACGGTCGCCCTGCCCGAGGGGAGCGCCCCGTCTACGCTGAGCGTCCGGCGTCCGGCGACCGCTCGGCCCGCGTGGATCGCCCCGCTTATGGCGAGCGCCCTGCCCGTGCGGAACGCCCGAGCTACGCCGATCGCTCGGCTCGCGCCGAACGTCCCGCCTATGCCAAGCGCCCTGCTCGCCCCGCCCGTCCGGGCTACACGGAGCGTCCGCGTCGCGAAGAGCGCCCCAGCACCCCGCGCCAGAGCCGCGACAACTGGGCGCCGCAGGCATCCGCCGCGCCGATCGAAGATGTGGTGCACGAACGTTTGCAGGCACGAGCTGTCGTTGCGGCGGATGTCGAGAGCATCACCTTTGCCGAGCTCGGCCTCGGTGCGAACATCGTCGAGACGCTGAGCGCGCTCGGCGCCGAGACCCCCTTTGCGATTCAGGCCGCGGCGATCCCCGCGGCGCTTGAGGGCCGTGACGTTCTCGGACGAGGACGCACAGGTTCGGGTAAGACCATCGCCTTCGGCGCACCGCTTGTCGAGAGCGTGTTGCGCGCCCAGGCGGGCACGCGTCGCGAGTTCGGGCGTGCGCCGCGCGCCATCATCCTTGCGCCGACGCGCGAACTCGCCCTGCAGATCGACCGCACGGTGCAGCCGATCGCGCGCAGCGTGGGCCTGTTCACCACTCAGATCTACGGCGGCGTTCCGCAGGCTCGCCAGGTCGGTGCTCTGAAGAAGGGCGTCGACATCGTCATCGGAACCCCCGGTCGTATCGAAGACCTCATCGAGCAGGGCAAGCTCGACCTCTCTGAGGTGCAGATCGCCGTGCTCGACGAGGCCGACCACATGTGCGAGCTGGGCTTCGTCGAGCCTGTGCAGCGGATTCTGCGCAAGACCGCCGAGGGTTCGCAGAAGTTGCTCTTCTCGGCCACGCTCGATCGCGAGGTCGCCGCGCTCGTGGAAGAGTTCCTCGTCGACCCGGCCGTCTTCGAGGTCGCCGGTGAAGACCAGGCCTCGAGCACGATCGAGCATCGCGTGCTCGTGATCGACCACCGTGACAAGGCGGAGATCCTCGCCTCGCTCGTGCGCCGCGAGGGCAAGACGCTCGTCTTCTCGCGCACCCGCGCCTACGCCGAGATGCTGGCCGAACAGTTCGACGACGCCGGAATCTCGGCCGTGTCGCTCCACGGTGATCTCAACCAGGCCAAGCGCACGCGCAACCTCGAGCGGCTCACCTCGGGTCGGGTCAAGGTACTCGTCGCCACCGATGTCGCCGCGCGCGGCATCCACGTCGACGACATTGATCTGGTGATCCAGGCCGATGCGCCCGACGAATACAAGACCTACCTGCACCGCTCGGGCCGCACGGGTCGTGCGGGGCGTGCGGGGCGTGTCGTCACGCTCATCCCTCGTCAGCGTCAGCGGAGAATGACGGATCTGCTCGAACGCGCCGAGATCGATGTGACCTTCGAGAACGCGCGCCCGGGTGACCATCTGCTCGAAGAGCTCGCCGGTCGATAGACGCGCGCCGGGCAGGAACGCGATCGGCGGCTCCCTCGCATCGCGAAACCCCGTGTGAAGGGGTTCTGCGGCATCCGACAATGACGGAACTCAGTTTCACGATCAGAGCGACTCATTTCCACAAGCCGGTGCGATCTACGCGTCGGATCGCCGTAGAATCACGAATGCAACGGTGCCCTAGACGTGCAGGAGGATGCGATGGAACGCGACATCTACGACGAGGATCACGAAGCCTTCCGAGAGGTCGTGAAAGAGTTCGTCAAGCGTTATGCGACGAACGAGGCGATGGAGCGGTGGTACGCGGCTGGCGAGATCGATCGTGAGACGATGAAGGCCGCCGCGGCGGCCGGCATCATCGGGCTCTCCGTTCCCGAGGAGTTCGGCGGCGCCGGGATGCTGCAGGACTACCGCTTCCGCGCGGTCGTGATGGAGGAGACGATCAGCGCGGGCGCCGGCTCGCTCGCGGGTGCCCTCGGCATCCACGACGACCTGGCCGTGCCGTATATCGTGCACATGGGCACGCAGGAGCAGAAGCAGAAGTGGCTGCCCAAGATGGCCACCGGAGAGGTGCTCGGCGCGCTCGCGATGACCGACCCCGGTGCCGGTTCTGACCTGCGCGGCATCAAGACCCACGCGAAGAAGGTCGATGGCGGCTACATCGTCAACGGCGCCAAGACCTTCATCTCTTCAGGCTCGACCGCCGACATCGTGGTGACCTTCGTCAAGACCGGCGAGGGCAACCGACCGGATGCCTTCAGCCTTCTCATTCTCGAGAAGGGCATGGAGGGCTTCGACCAGGGCAAGAAGCTGCACAAGATGGGCTTCCATGGCTGGGACACCGCAGAGCTCAGCTTCAGCGATGTCTTCGTGCCGGAGGAGAATCTCATCAGCGGCAAGGAAGGTCAGGGCTTCATCCAGTTGATGATGAACCTGCCACTGGAACGTCTGTCGATCGGCGTTGCTGCTGCCGCCGCGGCCGAAGCCGCTACGAACTGGACGGTCACCTACACGAAAGACCGCGAGGCCTTTGGTGAGCGGATCGCCGACTTCCAGAACACCCGCTTCCGTCTTGCCGACATGACCGCCACGACCGAGGCGATGTGGGCCTATGTCGACCGCGCGATGCTCGCCTACAAAGACGGCAAGCTCTCGGCGGAGGATGCGGCGAAGATCAAGTTCTGGACAACCGACCGCGAGTGGGAAGTTCTCGACATCGGCGTGCAACTGCACGGCGGCTACGGCTACATCATGGAGTATCCGATCGCGAGAGCCTTCACCGACGCTCGCGTGCACCGCATCTACGGCGGCACGAACGAGATCATGCGCGATCTGGTCGGTCGCGATATCGCGGGCAAGCGCTAGACGCCTCGCCCCGGCTGGGGGGCTCAGCCCAGTTGCCAGGGGAAGAACAGCAGGAAGATCGCGGCGGATGCCACGAGCATCCCCGCGATGAAGACGCTGTCGCGCGCCCGGAAAGGCACCAGATGCCGTTCTGTGCGCGTCGGATAGGCGCCGAAGGCGCGGGCATCCATCGCGAGGGCCACGCGTTCGGCATGCCGGATGGCCCCCGCCAGCAGCGGCACGATATATCCCCAGCCACGGGCGAGGCGGGCGAACGGCCCGCGTCCGCCGTGGTGCCCGCGTACGCGATGGGCCGCGCGAATGATCGAGAGCTCATAGCCGAAGCGGGGCACGAAGCGGTATGCGGCAAGGGCCGTGTAGCCGATTCGATATGGCACGCGAAGCTGCTGCACGCTCGCGCGCACAAGGTCAGGCCCGGTCATGGTGAGACCGCTGATGAGGGCGAGGGCGAGGATGGCGGCAAGGCGCAGGCTCGTGGCAAAGCCGACGTCGACGGCCCCGCTGTGCAGCGTCCACGCGCCGATCTGCAGCAGGGGCGGTGTGTGGACGACGCTTGCGGCATCCACCCACAGTGCGAAACCGAAGCCGATGGCGGCAACGCCCACAGGCACGGCGACAAAGAGGATCGTCGCGGTGAGAACGCTCATGCGCGCCCCGAGCAGGATCAGCGCATAGGACAGCGCCAGAAAGGCCAGCGGCGTCGCGTGATCGCGCACGAAGATCAGCAGGATCATTGCCGGGATGACAGCTCCGACCTTGGCGAGCGGGTTGAGCGCGTGCAAGAAGCGCCAGGGCGAAGCGGGTCGCGCGGGAGTGTAGGGGTCAAAGGATGCCGTCGGATGCGCCGCAGTACGGATCGGGCCAGTCGTGAGAGTCATCGGCCCGCCCCCACTGGCAGTCCCCGCAGCGCCGAGGGGAGTGCGCGATGAAGCGCGGGCAGGCGCAGTCCGGTGCTCTCGAAGAGCGTCTCGGAGCGGAAGAGCTCTGAGGTGGGGCCTGCGGCGCGCACCGTGCCGTCTTCGAGAACGACCGTGTGGCTCGCGAAATCTGCGACGAGCTGCAGATCGTGCGTGACGACGAGGATCGTCGTGCCCTCGTCGCGCAGCTCGTGCAGCAGCGAGAGCAGCTCAGCGGCGCGCGCACGATCCTGCCCGAAGGTGGGTTCGTCGAGGGCGAGAACGCGGGGGCGGGTGATGAGGGCCGTGCCCACTGAAAGGCGGCGCTTCTCTCCGCCCGAGAGCAAGAAGGGGTGGGTCTGGGCCTTGTCGGCGAGGCCGAAGCGGTGCAGCATCCCCTCGACGCGTTCGCCGGTCTCCTCGGCATCGACGCGGCGCAGACGCAGCCCGTGCGCGAGTTCATCGAAGACGGTGTGCGTGAGGAACTGATGCTCGGGGTTCTGGAAGACGAAGCCGATGTACGCGGCAAGTTCGCGTGGTGAGGCGACACCCGGGTCCATGCCCGCCACCGACACCTGTCCGCGCGGCGGCGGGGTGACGCCCGCGAGCGCCTGGATGAGCGTCGTCTTTCCGGCACCGTTCGCGCCGACAATGGCGACGAAGCTTCCGGCGGCGATGTCGAGATCGACTCCCTTGAGCGCCTGTGTGCGACCCCGACGCACGGTCAGGCCGCGGGCGCGGAGGAGCGGCTCGGCGGCGGGCACCTGCGCGCCGGTCGTGACCGCACCGAGGGTGACCGTCAACGGCAGTCGGGGAACATCGGCGCGAAGCAGGGCCACCCGCAGTTCCTCGGGTGTGAGGGGGAGCGGTCTGATGTAGACGCCCTCTTCGCGTAGACGCAGGGCCGCGAGAGTGGCGGCGGGCAACCAGACTCCCATGGCAATGAGTTCGTCACAGTGCTCGCGCATGATCTCAGCGACCGGACCGTCGAAAGCGACGCGCCCCTCGCGATCGAGCACGATCGCCCTGGTCGCAAAGTGCATCGCCGCATCGAGGTTGTGCTCGACGAGCACTACCGCACGTTCCCCCGATGCGAGCAGCTCGCTGAGGGCCGTGTAGACATCGTCGACGCCCCGCGCATCGAGGTTGGCGGTCGGTTCGTCGAGCACGATGACAGGGGACGCCATCGCCAGGGCGCAGGCGATGGCCAGCCGTTGGCGCCCGCCCCCCGAAAGGCGGTCGGGGTTCTCCTCGCGCCGCTCCCACAGGCCGACCTGACGCAGGGCCGCCTCACTGCGGGCGAGCACCTCTGGAACAGGCAGCAGCAGATTCTCGAGCGCGAAGGCGACCTCGTCGAGCACCGTGCCGGTGACGAGCTGGGCATCCGGGTCCTGAAAGACCATGGCCACGCGAGTGCTGAGTTCGGCCACCGAGGCGGTGGCGGTGCCGACCCCGCCGACATCGACGGTTCCGGTCAGCTCGGCGGGGATCGCGTGCGGAACAAGGCCATTGAGCGCCAAGGTCAGGGTCGTCTTTCCTGAGCCACTAGGCCCGAGAAGCAACACGACCTCACCGGCGTGCACATCGAAGCTCACGGCGACGGGCGAGGGTCGCTCGGCACCCGCATGGGTGATCGAGAGGTCACGCACACGAAGAAGGGGCGCGGATGAGCGCACGACACAACCTCGGTTCAGCGGATCGTTACGCTTCTAACTTAGTTGAGCCTTACCTTTGACGCCATCGCGCGAAGGTCAACGCGTTCCAGGAGCGGCGCTGTTTCTCGCGACCCCCGCACTGCGCAGCGCCGCAGCGACAGCAAGACTGACAAAAGTCCAGGCGGTCGGCGCGAGAATGAACAGCCCGAAGTACACGGCGATCGCCCAGGGCACGAAGCGGGTGACGTCACCCGCAATGCCGATCGAGACGGCGAGCACGACGCCGACCACGATCGCCGAGATCACGAAGCGCCACCACTCCCAACGGCGATAGCGGGTAAGAGCCGCGATGCCCTCTTGGATGCCGCCGATCAGAATCGCTGCTCCGAGGAACCTCGTGGCCCAATGCGGGGCGAGGGCACTCGAGACGAGAGCTGCCAGCACATGCGTGATGAGCGCCACCCACGGCAGGCGCAGAAGCGCCTGGGCGATCACACCCGGCACCACATGGGCGCCAAGAAGCAGCCCATAGAGCACCGGAACGGCGGCGCTGATCGGAATGCTGAGATAGCCGGCACCCGCCGAGAGCAGACCCGTGGCGACACCGATGGCGGCGCAGGTCAGCAGAACGCGAGTGGAGAGCACGGAGGATGAGGTCGGCACCCTCCCAGCGTAGCGCCGCGCACAACGCAGCGCATGGTCGCATCCCGGGGCTCGGTCGCGGCGCCGAGAGGGGTGATGCCTTCAGAGGCGGCGGTGGCGGGACTTCAGCCGCACGCGCGGCAGCGGCGGTGCCGGGATGCGCACCTCGCCGTGCCCGGCAACACGCCCGAAGCGCGGGGATGCCGCCTCCCAGTCCTCGCGTGCCTTCTCGATCTCTTCGTGGGTGCGCGCGGCGAAGTTCCACCACATGACGAGATCTTCCTCGAACGGTTCTCCGCCGAGCAGGAACAGCAGGGCTCCGCTCTCGCTCATGATCTCGACGGCATCCCGCGAGTCACCGAGAAACTGCATGCAGCCCGGCGGAACCTCGACGCCCGCGGCGTGCACATCACCCTCGATGAGCATGACGGCGTGTTCCCACAGGGCGGTCAGCGGAAGCTCCACGCGCGAGCCGGCTTCGAGTCGAATCTCGGCACCGACGATGGGGGTGAAGGCGGATGCGGGTGAGCGCACCCCGGCGAACTCGCCCAGCACGACGGTGACGATGGCATCCGCGCCTTCTGCGGTGGGGAGTGCGAGGCTCGGCAACTGCGCATGGTGCTCGAAACCACCGGCTCCGTGCCGCGCGTCTTCGGGCAGCACCACCCAAAGCTGCAAGGCGTCCAGCGGTACCGGGTCATCGCCCATCGAATACTCGGAGTGCGAGATGCCGTGCCCGGCTGTCATGAGGTTGAGTTGCCCACGGCGCAGCACCACGTCGCTGCCGAGCGAGTCGCGGTGGCGCACATCGCCCACGAGCGGCCAGGTGACAGTCTGCAGGCCGATGTGCGGATGCGGCTCGACGCGCATCCTCGTGCGCTCCGGTCCGAAGCGGTCGAGAAAGCACCACGCCCCGATGGTCGGCAACTCGCGCTGGGGAAGAGTGCGCATGACGTTCATCGCGCGCACACCGCCCAGGGGAACCTCGCGGGGTTCGAGGGTGATCGACCGAGGACCGCGCATCTCAGGCCGCGGGATCTTCGGAGAAGTCCACCGTCGCGCCGGGAACCTCGTTGCGTCGCAGGTACTTCACGACGAAGGGACAGATGGGCACGAGGGTATCGCCGGATGTCGCCGCATCCTTCATCGCCTCGGCGACGAGCCGCAGGGCGATACCGCCACCCCGGAACTCGGGGAACACCTCGGTGTGCGGAAAGCGGATGACGCCTTCGCCCTGCTCGAAGTCGATGAAACCGGCCAGTCGATCATCCGAGTGCACCTCGTAGCGGGAGAGTTCGTCGTTGCGGGTGACGGTGGTGTCGCTCATGGGTGGCTCCTTTGCGCTGTGTCTCTACGCTACGCCTAAGGCGGCACGGTGGGCGCGAACGCGGTGCGAGCAGCGCAGCCGGTCTGTCGAAGGCGGCCGATACGCTGGGCATATGCTGAACGAAGCCGTGGAGACTCTTCGCAGGGTCTTCGGCTACGACGCTTTCCGGGGCGATCAGGCAGCCGTCATCGAGCACGTCACCGCGGGCGCAGACGCGGTCGTGCTCATGCCGACGGGCGGCGGCAAGAGTGTCACCTACCAGATTCCTGCGCTGCTGCGTGAAGGCACGGGACTGGTCGTCAGCCCCCTCATCGCGCTCATGCACGATCAGGTCGATGCTCTTCGCGCCAACGGTGTACGTGCGGAGTATCTCAACTCGACCCAGTCGCCCGCCGAGCGCGCCGATGTGGAGCGGGCGTATCTCGCCGGTGAACTCGACCTTCTCTACGTCGCGCCCGAACGGCTCTCGGCTCCCCAGACCACGGCGCTGCTGCAGCGCGGGCGCCTCAGCGTCATCGCGATCGACGAGGCACACTGCGTCTCGCAGTGGGGGCACGATTTTCGCCCCGACTATCTGGCACTCGCCGATCTCGACGAGCGCTTTCCCGGTGTTCCCCGGATGGCGCTCACGGCCACCGCGACCCGGGCAACGCATCGGGAGATCACCGAGCGCCTGCGGATGCAGAACGCGAGCCACTTCGTCGCGAGCTTCGACCGACCCAATATCCAGTACCGCATCGAGCCGAAGGTGGATGTGCGCAGGCAACTGCTGGCATTCATCCGGTCGGTTCCCGAGATCGTCGGCGGGCCGGATGTCGCGGCCGGGATCGTCTACGCGCTCAGCCGTAAGGCCGTCGAGCAGATGGCCGAGTACCTGCGCGCACAGGGGATCGACGCGCTGCCCTACCACGCGGGGCTTCCAGCCGAGACGCGCGCGGCGAACCAAGCGCGGTTTCTTCGCGAAGACGGTGTGGTCATGGTCGCCACCATCGCCTTCGGAATGGGGATCGACAAACCCGATGTGCGCTTTGTCGCGCACGTCGATCTGCCGAAGTCTGTCGAGGGCTATTACCAAGAGACCGGTCGCGCGGGTCGCGATGGTGACCCGGCCATCGCCTGGATGGCCTATGGCTTGGGTGATGTCGTGCAGCAGCGGCGTCTGATCGATCAGTCACCCGGCGAACGCGCCCACAAGATGCGGATGCAGCAGCACCTGGATGCCATGCTCGCCCTTTGCGAGACCGTCACCTGCCGCAGACAGAACCTGCTCAGCTACTTCGGGCAGGCATCGGGCGCCTGCGGCAACTGCGACACCTGTCTGGAGAAACCCGAAACGTTCGACGGACTGGTGCCCGCGCAGAAGATGCTCTCGACCATTGTGCGACTGCAGCGCGAGCGCGGGCAGGCATTCGGAGCAGGGCATCTCATCGACATCCTGCGCGGGGCCGATACCGAGCGCATTCGCCAGCAGGGGCACGAGAGTGTGAGCACCTACGGAATCGGTGCCGATCTGTCGGATCAGGATTGGCGCAGCATCGTGCGGCAGCTTCTGGCGTCCGGGATTCTGGTGCCGCAGGGGGAGTACGCCGTGCTCGCCCTCGGCCCCGAAGCCGCAGAGGTGCTGCGCGGCGAGCGAGAGGTGCTGCTGCGTCGCGACACGATCGGAAGGGTGGCGAAGAAGCGCACGCCCAAAGCGAGCGCGGCTGCCGAGACACTGAGCGCAAGGGATCGCGAATTGTTCGAGAAGCTGCGGGCGTGGCGCGCGGGCGTGGCGAAAGAGCAGGCGGTGCCGGCGTATATCGTCTTCGCGGATGCGACCCTGCGCGCTCTGGCCGAGCACCGTCCCGACTCCCTGGCAGCCCTCGACGGAATCAGTGGTATCGGCGCGGCCAAGCGAGCGTCCTATGGTGAGGCGGTTCTCGCCGTCATCGCCGGGGCTGACTGATCCGCGCCGCATCACGGCAATGACGCCCGCGCGGTGGACATCTGACGCAGCCTGTGGGGAGCGAACAAGTCACCATCGCGCTCAGGTAGGAGGTGCTTAGAGGAAGCGCACAGCCGCCTTCTGGCACCGTTGTCGTAGACCTACCATGAATACATCCCCACTTTTTCTGGAGGACTCCTATGTCTGAAGCAGCGACTCCCGAGGCCGCGCAAGAACAGCCGCGTGTCGATATTGCGCAGCTCACCGAGCAACTGCTGGGCACCTGGGCCGGCGTCCGTCGCCAGGCCCGCGAGATGATCAAAGACCCGGCCTTCTGGCGCGTCGACGGAATGGACATGGACGCGCACCGCGAGCGTGTGCTCGAGCAACTCCACCTGCTCGTGCAGAAGGGCGCGGTGCAGCGTGCGTATCCGGCAGCGTTCGGTGGCGCCGAAGACAACGGGGCGAACATCGCCGCCTTCGAGGAGCTGTTCGTCGCCGACCCCAGCTTGCAGATCAAGTCGGGCGTGCAGTGGGGGCTCTTCGGCGCCGCCGTGCTGCAACTGGGAACACAGGAGCATCACGAACGGTGGCTGCCCGGCATCCTGAGCCTCGACATACCCGGGGCCTTTGCGATGACCGAGATCGGTCACGGTTCGGATGTCGCGGCCCTCGGCACGACCGCCACCTACGACCCCGACACCGAAGAGTTCGTGATCCACACGCCCTTCCGCGCCGCGACCAAGGAGTACCTCGGCAACGCCGCTCTGCACGGGGTCGCTGCGACCGTGTTCGCGCAGTTGATCACCCAGGGTGTCAACCATGGCGTGCACTGCTTCTATGTGCCGTTGCGCGACGCGAAAGGCAATGACCTCCCTGGCATCACCCGCGAAGACGACGGCGTGAAGGGGGGGCTGAACGGCATCGACAACGGTCGGCTGAGTTTCGACAGCATCCGCATCCCGCGCGCGAACCTGCTGAACCGCTATGGCGACGTTGCTCCCGACGGCAGCTATTCCAGCCCGATCGAGAGTCCGGGTCGACGCTTCTTCACGATGCTCGGCACGCTCGTTCAGGGTCGGGTGTCGCTGGACGGTGCGGCATCCTGGGCCTCGGCTCTGGCCCTCCATATCGCGATCACCTACGGTTCTCAGCGTCGCCAGTTCGACGGTGCCGACGGGCAGGAAGTCGTGCTGCTCGACTACGCCAAACACCAGCGTCGCCTGCTGCCGAGGCTCGCGACGACATACGCGCAGATCTTCGCGCACGACGAGTTCTTGAAGAAGTTCGACGATGTCTTCAGTCACCGTGCCGACAGCGATCAGGATCGCGAGGACCTCGAAACGCTCGCCGCGGCGCTCAAGCCCCTGTCGACCTGGCACGCTCTGGACACCCTGCAAGAGGCGCGCGAGGCCTGCGGCGGTGCGGGGTTCATGGCCGAGAACCGGCTCGTCGGGCTCAGGAGCGACCTCGACATCTACGTCACTTTCGAGGGTGACAACAATGTGCTGCTTCAGCTCGTCGGCAAGCGGCTGCTCACCGACTACGCGAAGCAGTTCACCGGCAAGGATGCCGCCGCGCTCGCCGCCTTCGGTGCCCTCCAGACCGCCGAGCGCGTCTTCCACGGCGCGGGGCTCCGTCAGCTCGGGCAGGCGGTGGTCGACCTCGGTCTCACCTCACGCTCGGTCGAGCTGGGTCTGCGCGAGAACCAGCAACACGCGCTGCTGACCGACCGCGTGCACGATCTGGTGGGCGATATCGCGGGGCGCCTCCGCCCCGCGCAGAAGGCGAGCGCTGAAGAAGCCCAACGCATCTTCAACGAGAATCAAGTCGATCTCATCGAGGCGGCGCGCGCTCACGGTGAGCTGTTGCAGTGGGAGGCGTTCACGGACGCCGTGCACGCGGTCACCGACGAGGGCACGGCACAGGTGCTCGAGTGGCTGCGCGATCTGTTCGGTCTGCACGTGATCGAAAAGCATCTGTCGTGGTATCTCATCAACGGTCGCCTCTCCTCGCAGCGTGCGGCATCCGTATCTCGTTACATCGATCGGCTGTGTGCGCGCCTTCGTCCTCACGCGGTCGACCTCGTGGATGCCTTTGGTTATGAGCCTGAGCATGTGCGCGCTCCTATCGCTTCGGGGGCAGAGAAGACGCGGCAAGACGAGGCGCGTGCCTACTACGCGGGGCTTGCGGCATCCGGGGCGGCACCCGTCGAAGAGAAGGTGCTGTACGCGCAGGCGAAGGCGAAGAAGAAGCAAGAGAAGAAGGCCCAGAAGAAGGGCTGAGCCCTTCCGCTTGTTGCGCGGCGAGACGAAATGCTCTGGCGCTAGCCTGAGCAGGTGGACTCGATCGTGTGGGACGCAGACGGCCGCGGCCGTTGCGGCTGGGTGGGCGCGGATGCCGAGTACCGCCGTTACCACGACGAAGAGTGGGGCACACCCCTGCACGGCGATCGGGCACTGTTCGAGAAGATCGCGCTCGAAGGCTTTCAGGCAGGATTGAGCTGGATCACGGTGTTGCGCAAGCGCCCGCGTTTTCGCGAGGTCTTCCACGGTTTCGACCCGGCATCGGTCGCCGCATTCGGCGACGGCGATGTCGAGCGCCTGATGACAGACCCGGGAATCATCCGTAATAGGGCGAAGATTCTCGCGACGATCTCGAACGCCACCCTTGTTCGCGACATGCCCGTGGGCGAGCTCGACGCCGTGATCTGGTCGTTTGTTCCCGCGCAGCAACCGCGCAGGCCACGCGCCGCTACGCTCGCAGAAGTACCCGCCGTCACCGCCGAGTCAGAGGCACTCAGTCGCGAGCTGCGTCGTCGCGGCTTCCGCTTCGTCGGCCCGACGACGATGTATGCGCTGATGCAGTCCGCGGGACTCGTCGACGATCACCTCGTCGGATGCTGGCGAGCGAGCGACTGAGCCCGAGGTTCAGCGCGCGGCGTTCGCCAAGTGCCGCGAGTCATGGCTCAACACCTTCACCATGATGCCGCGACGCTGCAACTCGGCGACCGTGCGGGTGGACTCCTCGGCATCCGCGCCCAGGGCGGCGAGTTTCGCGACCACGAGAATATCGCCCGTGTGCAGGGTGTCGATAAGGCGGGTGAGGCGATCCTCCCACGACTCCAGCACCTCGGGCGAAGGATGCCGGAAGCCTTCGATCGGCACACCGAAGCGGGTGAGGTCGTCGCGCTGGTTCACCACCGAGGGCATGTCATCGCGTGCGACGACCAGCCCCACAAGGCGCGAGCCCTCGGGGCGAGCTGCCCACCAGAAACGGTCATCGAGCAGTTCTTCGAAGCACTTCGGGCACTCGGTCGCGGCGTGCGGCAGGTGCAGGGGACTCGTTTCGGCAAGATCTCTGTCCATCGGGGCACCTCCTATCCACGCCTCCTAGTCTGCCTTGTTCGCGCCGACATCGAAAGCAAGGGGATGCACGTCTCACCGGAGTGCGCGAAGGAGCACCGCCCGTGCGGCGCTCCCGTCGGAGCGGAGTACGCTCTTCACATGACTTTCAACCCGAACGCCGATGTCAGCGGTAACAAGGCTCACCGTCGAGGGCGCAACGCCGCAGTGGCGGGCGGCGGTGTGCTCGGCATCGGTGCGATCGTCGTCGTGCTCATGGAGGCTTTCGGCTTCGGCGCTCTGACTCCGCTCGTCGATGGGATATTCGGCGGCAACGAGCAGGAGCAGCCTCCGGCCTCGATCACCGAGTGCAACACCGGTGCCGATGCGAACAAAGACGATGCCTGCCGGATCGCGGCGGCATCCCTTGCGATCGACCAGTTCTGGGATGCCAATGTGCAGAACTACCGCGAACCGACCTTGACCGTGGTGGACGGTTCAACGAACACGCCGTGTGGTGTCGCATCCAATGCGGTCGGCCCTTTCTATTGCCCGCCGAACGAGGGAATCTACATCGACCCGGCGTTCTGGCCGCTGCTGCGTCAGCAGTTCGGTGCCTCGGCGGGTGAGCTCGCGCAGCTCTATGTGCTCGCGCACGAGTATGGGCACCACATCCAGAACATCACCGGCATCATGGCTGAGAATCCGAACAATGGCACGGGTGCCACGAGCAATGGCGTGCGCATGGAGCTGCAGGCCGACTGCTTTGCGGGAGCCTGGGTGGGTGCGATGACCGAGCAGAAGGATGCCAACGGCGTGCCCTATCTGCAAGCTCCGAGCGAGAAGCAGATCGCCGATGCGCTGAACGCCGCCGCGGTCGTGGGCGACGACCACATCCAGTCACAGTCGGGCCGCGTTCCGAACCCGGATAGCTGGACGCACGGCTCAAGCGCGCAGCGTCAGTTCTGGTTCGCCACGGGGTACCAGCACGGTCTCGGCCAGTGCGATGTGTTCGCTGTGCCTGCTTCAGAGCTGTAACCGCCCGGGGTACGGCTGAGCCCCCGCGGGTCGCGGCGGAGGCCGCGACGCTGTCGGCGCATGCCCGCACGGGGGGAAGTCGTGAGCTTCGTATTCTAAAGATAGCTTGCGCAAGATATCTTTAGAGTTGTATGCTGGGCGCATGAGCGAGAGACAATCCATCTCCGACCCCGCCCGCATCCGCGCCCTCGCGCATCCGATCCGCTTAGAACTGCTCGACGTCATCACCGAGTCGAGAGAGGCGACCGCGACCGAGTGCGCCGAGCGCATCGGCGAGTCGGTGGCCAGTTGCTCTTTCCACCTCCGGATGCTGGCGAAGTACGGCTTCATCGAACCCGCCGAGCGTCGCGGGCGTGAGAAGCCCTGGCGTCCGGTCACGCACAGCCTCGACCTGCGACCCTCGCCGGATGCCCCGGGCTCCGTGCCGGCCGTCGCCGAGCTCGCGGCGCTCTCGCTCGAGCGGGCAACCGCCTACACTCGCGCCTTCCTGCAGAACCTCGATCGCGAAGCGACGGAGTGGGTCGACGCCATGACGGTCACGAGATCTACCTTCTGGGCGACGCCCGAAGAGATGGCCGAGCTGAGCCGGACGGTCTGGAACCTCACCCAACGCTTCGCGGGCCGACAAGATGATCCCTCGCTCAGGCCGTCCGGGGCACGTCCCAGTCGGCTCTTCGCCACCGTGCACCCCGATCTGCCGCCGAGCAACGAAGAAGAGAGTGCCTCATGAGCGACTCCACTGCGACGACGACGTCCGAACCGACGCCCGAGCCGAACCGGCGCTGGCCCGCCCTCGCCTCACCGGGCTTTCGCACGCTCACGGGCGCGTGGGTGTTCACCAATCTGGCCGACAGCGCCCTGTTCCTCATGGCGGCGGTGTGGGTGAAAGAACTCACCGGCTCCGACAGCGCCGCAGGCCTCGTCTTCGCCGCGATCGGATTGCCCGCCCTGTTCGCCCCGCTGCTTGGCCATCTCGCCGACCGTGTGTCGCGAAAGAAGCTGCTCATCCTGGCCAACGCCGGGATCGCCGTGCTGCTGCTTGCGCTCCTGTTCGTGCGCGAGCCCGAGCAGGCGTGGCTCATCCATGTCGCGGTGTTCTTCTACGGCGCGGTCGGGTTCCTCACCGCATCCGCGCAATCCGGTCTCATCCGTGATCTGCTTCCGGATGCATCGCTGGCCTCGGGCAATAGCCTGCTGTCGATGGTCGACCAGAGCTTCCGATTGATCTCGCCGCTGGTCGGCACCGCGATCTACGCCTTCGCCGGCCCCTACGCCGTCGTGATCGTCACCTCGGTGCTTTTCGCGATCGCCGCGCTGCTGCTGATACGCGTGCGCGTGACAGAGTCGCCCACCGAAGACGCCGACTCCGGTGGCTCGTGGTGGAGCGAGGTCACCGCGGGATTCCGCCACCTCGCGCGCACCTCGCCGCTCGGGCGTCTGACGGTGCTCGTCGCGGTCGCGTTCGGTGCCACAGGGCTCGTCAACGTCGCGGTCTTTCCGCTCATGGAGCAAGGCCTGGGCGTCGCACCCGAAATGCTCGGGCCTCTTGTCAGCATCCAGGGCATTGGCGCGCTCGCCGCGGGCGCGACCGCGACCTGGGCGATCGGGCGTCTCGGAGAGGCCCGGACGGTCGGCCTGGGCGTCGCCGTGGTGGGTCTGGCCATCGCCTTGCTGTTGCTGGAGCAGTTTGTGCTTGCCTTTATCGCGCTCGCGCTGGTCGGTGCCGGCGTCACCTGGCTCGTCATCGCCTACATCACGATGCGTCAGCGTCTCACACCGCCGCGTTTGCAGGGGCGCACCTCGGCCGCGGCGAATATGGCGTTCAACCTGCCGCAGACGGTGCTCACCATCGTCGGTGCCGGCATCCTGGTGTTCACCGACTACCGGATCCTCGTGCTCGTCACGGCCATTGTGATCCTGGCCTCGGCCGTGTTCACGCCGTGGCGCGAGGGGCCGATGGCCACCGAAGACTGAGCAGATCGCCCGCCCTTCGTGAACGGGCAGGTGAAGGGCTGCAAAGGATCGTGTGTGGCGACCCCTCAGGCTCGCATCGCCTGGGCGAGCGTCTTGAGCAGCCGCGGGATGCTGTGGTCGATCCGGAAGCGCGTCAATCCCTCACTGACCACGGCGCCCGTGCGGGCGGTGACAAACCACGGGGGCTTGGGGAGGATCGTCTGGCGTCCGCCGCTGAGTGAACGCGGGAACTCGCGGAAGGGGCCTCGCACGACCGAGCGCTCCACGCCGTCGAGCAGGAGGGCGTTGTGCACCACGCCCATCCCGCTGCCGACCTCCTGGATGTTGCTGCCGGGGAAGGCGCCCCAACTGAGAGTCGGCACGATGAAGCCGAGTGCGGTCCAGGTATTGATCGCGATCGAGCCGTAGTGCAGCGCCGTGATCGCGCGTTCGAGTCCTGCTCCGAGCAACTTCTCGGTGACCGGGTCGATGAGAAGGTTCGCACCGAGACTGCCGTGAAGCTTCTCGTTGGCGTATCCGACGGCGTTATCGAGAAACGTCTGCCCCGTACCCGCGAGCGTCACGACACCGAGCACGGGGGCGAAGTACTCGGTCGTCTCAAGCGGTGTGGCATCCGAACGGTCGACTTCGATCAACAGACGACCGGCGAGATCGAGCGCCTCGGGGTAGGCATCGTCGGCCTGCCTCATCCGGTCCGTGGAACCGGGATACCAGATGGGCCGCTGCGGCGCCTTTGCGTAGGCGTGGCGGAGGGCCGCGAGGAACATCTCGCGTTGCGGCCAGTCCGACGACAGGATGACGAGCTGCCCCGAGATGCAGTTGTGCCCGCAGTTCTGCAGCCGCATCGTCGCAACGTGCTCGGCCTGGTAGCGCAGATCCGCCTCGGTCCACGCACCCGGCACGATGATGATGGGTGAGACGCCGCCGAGTTCTGCGGTGATCGGGATGGTCAGTTTCGGGCGGTTCTCGCTGCGACGCTTCTTCGTCTCGGCCGATCCGACGCCCGATGCCGGCCCCCAGACGATCGTGTTGAAGGTGGCCTCAGAGCCGGTGATGTGCACATGCGAGAAACCCTCGTGAGCGGTGAGGTAGGCACCGGTCGTGCCGTCACCGCTGACGATGCGCAGGAACCCCGGCTCGATGAGTGGGGCCAGAGCGTGTTCGAACACGGCCTTCAGCGCATCCTGTGTGGGGTTGAGCTTGAGCAGCACGACGCGGTTGTGCGCGATCAACTCGTAGAGCACGTCGAGCACGGGGATTGAGGTGATGTTGCCCGCACCGAGCACGAGCCCGACACCACCGGATGCGGTCGGTGTGCGCTGAGCGAGACCGGCGGCGGCACGAGCCTTGGCCGGGGTGATGCCCGGCTCAAGCCACACTTCGCCGCTGAAGCCCGCGAGCAGCATCCGATCCTCGCCTGTCACGGGAAAAGCCTTCACCCGGATGCGGCCGCCTGGCGCTCGCTCGATGCCCACCCCGTCAAGAGGGCCGCCACCGCGGTCAAGCTTGATGAGGCTCGTCACATAGGCGTCGACAGCGCCGAGCACGGCGTAGGGGCCGCTCATCCACTCTTCGCCGCGCAGCGGATGGGCGTCGTTCAGGCCCTTCGACTCGGCTGCGATGCTCGCCCACTCCTCGGCGATGGAGGCGACATTCGTGCGCACAGCCTTGAGCAGCTTGGCCCGCTGGCCGACAGTCAGGGCGGCCCAGGTGCGCGCGCCATCGGCGAGTTGCGCGATGGCGGTGTCGAGCGCCGCGCGTGTCTGAGCGGGGAGGGCGGGGGATGCAGGAGCGGGCTTGGGGGATGCCTTGGCGGGGGCTTTCGTCGGTGCCTTCTTCGCCGCGGGTGGCTTCTTCGCGGCGGCACGGGCGGGCGTAGCATCCGGAGTCATCGGAATCTCCTTCGGGCGAGACTTCCAGCCTACGTCGCGGATTCGATATCAGCACGGCGCAGGCGGTCGCGCCGCAGCGTCAGCAGAGGTGCCGCCATGAGAAGCGCCAGGCCCAGGTCGTTGGCGACCCGAACGCTTAGATCAGCGCGAGTTCACGCAGCTTCGCCTCGACGTCGGCGTTGCTCGGCTCGACGTGATGGGTGGCATCCGGATACACCACAACGGGTATGTTCGTGCGGCCCGAGATATCGCGAGCGGCGTTCGCGGCATCCGGGTCGGCCTCAAGGTCGATGTAGTTGTATTCGATACCGAGTTCGTCGAGCTGGGCTTTGGTGCGGCGGCAGTCGCGGCACCAGTCCGCACCGAACATCGTGATCGTGTCAGAAGCAGCGTTCATGCAGACCAGGCTACTCCTCGATGACGAGCACAGGGGCAGAGCATGACACGATGGATATCGCGAGCTCGAGCGGAAGGATGGCACGTGGCAGGAGGGGTCACGATCGTCGTGCCGACGTTCAACGAGCGTGAAAACGTCGAGGAACTTGTCGTGCGCGCCGCGGCGGCACTCGACGGCGTCGATGCCGAGATTCTCTTCGTCGATGACAGCACCGATGGCACTCCGGCGGAGGTCGAGCGCGTCGCTGCTGCTGCGCCGCTGCCCGTGCGCGTGATCCATCGCGAGGTGAATGTCGGCGGACTCGGGGGCGCAGTGGTCGAAGGGATCGCGGCCGCATCGGCTGAAGTGTGCGTGGTCATGGACGGCGATCTGCAGCATCCTCCCGAACTCATTCCGGGGTTGCTGGAACGATTCGCTGAGGGCGATGCAGATGTGGTGATGGCATCCCGCTACATCGGAGGCGGGGATTCGAGGGGGCTGGGCACGAAGATACGCTTTGGCATCTCGCGGGCTGCCACCTTGTTGACCAAGGCCATGTTCCCGCTGCGGCTCGCGGGCACGAGCGATCCGATGACGGGATTCTTTCTCGTCGATCGACGGCGTCTCGATCTCAAGCAGCTTCGTCCGCAGGGTTTCAAGGTGTTGCTGGAGATTCTCGCGCGCACGCCGCTTCGCACCGCAGAGGTTCCGATGGGCTTCGACGCACGTCGGCACGGCACCTCGAAGGCGACCTTCCGTCAGGGCACGACCTTTCTCGCGCATCTGACGCGGCTGCGGTTCGGCAAGATGTCGGCTTTCGCGGTCATCGGTCTTCTCGGTGCGATCGTCAACCTCGGCATCATCTGGGCGCTGACCAGCATGGGCATGGGATATATCTGGGCGGCGATCATCGGCGCCGAGGTGACGATCATCGGCAACTTCTTGCTGCAGGAGCGCTTCGTCTTCGCCGATATGCGCTCTGGGGCCGCGAGTTTCGGCGTTCGTTTCGCTCAATCGTTCACCTTCAACAACGTCGAGGCGGCGCTGCGCATCCCGCTGTTGGCGTTCATGGTCGAGTCGTGGCACCTGCCGGTGGTGCTGGCGGCCGCGTTGTCGCTCATCGCGGCGTTCGTGGCGCGGTTCCTCTTCCACTCGCTCGTGGTGTATCGCCCCCGGCGTGGGGCGGGGGCACCGGATGCCGAAGCTCGCCCCGAGACGGCAACCTTGCGCGTCATCCGTGCGATCGACGAGCAGGCTATGGGGCCCGGTGAGCTCTAGTCGCTCATCGCCCGGAACGGACGGAGACGCTAGGCTGAAGAAGGATCGAGCTGGAGGCCTCAATGTTCATGTTCCTTGTGTATGTCATGCTCTTCCTCGGCGGACTCGTGATGATGGGCATTGCGCATGAGCTTCCCGCGTGGAACGGCCCCGTCTTCGTCGGTGGCATCCTTGCCGTGAGCCTGGCGATGGGGCTCGTCATCCATGCGCGGGGCAACGCAAAGCGTGACTCGCGCGGCGCCGAGGGCTAAGACCCTGCGTCTGCTCGGAAGGCCCTGCTCATGACCATCGCGATTGTCTTCGCAGCGATACTCGCCGTGCTCGCACTCTTTCAACTCGCGCTCGCGCTCGGTGCGCCCTGGGGACGCTTCGCCTGGGGCGGCCAGCATGAGGGTGTTCTGCCCACCGGCTACCGGATCGGCTCGGCCATCTCGGTGCTGGTCTACGCCTTTATCGCGGTGCTCGCCCTTGACCGCGCCCAGGTGATCGACGTGGTTCCGGATGCGGTTTCGGCAGTCGGCATGTGGGTGGCGGTGGTTCTCTTCGCGCTGTCTGTGCTGATGAACGCGGTCTCGCGCTCTCGACAGGAGCGTTACACGATGACGCCTGTTGCGGTCGTGCTCGCGGTGCTGGCTCTGCTCATCGCTCTGGCTGGCCCTGCGACGCCGACGGCCACGCCGATCGGCCAGAGCCACCCGGGGTTCCCGGCGGGGCTCACGCAACAGCAGCAAGAAGAGCTGTACTTGAGCGGCGACGCTCAACTCTTCGCCTGGATCGACGGTAGGCAACTGACTCTGCTCACCTTCGGAAGCACGACGTGCCCCGACAAGGTTTCCGGACTCGAACTTCGGGATGCCACGACCATCGAGGTGACGGTGTATGGCGATGGCGAGGTGTGCACCGACGATCTCGCCCCGCACACTCATGTGCTCACTCTTTCTCGGGCGGTGACCGAGCGCCCTGTGACCGTGGTCGTCAATCCCGGCAGCAACTGGGAGCGCCGGGCTACCGTCGACTAGGGTGTGCGGCGGTGTGACCGCCGATGGACTATCTGCCTATGAAGAGGTGGCTCCACCCGGCATCGATCCGATGACCTTTCGTTTTTCGGGCACCGTGCCGCGGCTCTCGTCAACGCTGATGATTCCGCTGTCGATCCCTCACTGATCGCGGCGCTCAACCCGCGTTGCGGGGATGCTGCTTGCCGCTGCGCTCATTGCCGCGACGATAGTTCCCCGTCATCCGTGCCATCAGTAGCTGGGGATCCTGATCCTTCACCGACTCCAGGAACGCAGCCGCTCGCGCCCCGCGCAGCACGGTCGCCTTCCGCCCGTGGTGAGTGATCACGACCTCCTCGCCCTGGACAAGGTAGTCGAATCCATGAGGAGAAGGCATCTGCCCATTGTTGCCTGAACGACAGCTCATATCCAGCGGGAATGCCCTTATGGATGAGCCACAACGCAAGGTCACGGCCATGTCCGTCCGCACCGGGGAGAAGAACGCCGAGGGCGGCACCGCTGCTGCTGTTCGACGCGGGTATGTCCGCTGACGATGTTTCTATGAAGTGGTGGCTCCGACCGGCATCGATCCGGTGACCTTTCGATTTTCAGTCGAACGCTCTA
>CAZHIU010000015.1:0-37259 GCA_964532555.1 uncultured Microbacterium sp. | reverse complement strand
AGAGCGCCTGCTTTGCAAGCAGGATGTCAGGAGTTCGAATCTCCTAGGCTCCACAGTTTCTTGAGCGAGGTATTTTTCTCACATGGGTCAGGGTGCACATCTATGCGAGCACCCGGCTAATAGACTGAGGCGGTGTCTTTCACAGCGCCAAAAACGCCAGATGGGTGGCTTGTTTTAGCCATCACCGACGATTGTCGACTCTCCGAGCTACCATGGAAAGAGTCCCCAAGGAGACAGTGATGAAGTTCGATCTCGTATTGACGAACCCACCGTTCCAGGATGTGGCAAATCGGAAGAAGACGCCACACAAGCTCTGGATTGACTTCACTTTGAGTGTCTTTGACCGTTTGCTGAAGGATGGCGGCAGCCTTGTTCAGGTGTCCCCTGCTAGTTTCGCGAGCCCGAGCAACGTGGTCCTTGATCTGATGGGGAGTTGGCAGACACACATTCTTAGAGTTGAGACAGACCATCACTTCCCCGAAGTTGGTTCTACATTCAGCGACTATTGGATCGAGAAGACGCCGAGTGATTCTCGGCTGACAAAGGTTATAACCGGTTCAGAGGAGTTTGAGATCGAGTTGGATCAGTCGATCTTGTATCTTCCGAACGACCTATCTTCGATAGCTCTTTCCATCCATGAGAAGGTCATGTACCACGACGGGCCCAAGCTCGCTGTCGAGTGGGACTACGTCACGGCCCACAATATTCGGAGGTACGACGCGACGCCGTCGCTTGTCGAGGAGCGTGACGACGGTCACCCATACCCCGTATTCCATACAAACCGGTCGACCTGGTGGTCATCGATTCGACAGGACTGGGCTGACGCGAAGAAGGTGATGTGGACCCGTTCGGGCTACACGAAGCCGTTCTACGATGCCGGAGAGCTTGGCGGCACCGACATGGCGTACTTCGTCTGTGTTGAAAATGAGTACGAAGGTCTCACCCTCGCACACAACCTCAACAGCGAACTTATGCGTTATGTATACCGAACGGCGAAGTGGTCGGGGTTCGGAAACGAGCGAGTTTTCTCGAGTCTGCCCGACTTGCCGAGGGATCGTGCCCTCTCGGACGCGCAGATGGCCGCATTCTTCGGGTTGACTGCTGAGGAGGTGAGCTATGTCAGCCGATCTATGGCGACTACTCGACGCAAAGCTGCGTGAGCACGACTATATGGACGGTGTGGAGCGGACAGTCGAACGTGTTCGGGCGACTGCAGAGGTCTTTACTCCTTCATCGTTGGTCATCGAGATACTGCAGTATCTTGATCTAGCTCTCTTTGCCCCCGGGAAGACGATTTTGGATCCGGCGTGTGGTGATGGGCAATTCCTTGTCGCCGCGAAGTGGATCAAAGTTTTCCACCACGGGATGTCCGAGGAAGCCGCTCTAGCAGACATCTACGGGATTGATCTCATGCGCGACAACGTTGATCTCTGTAAGCGTCGACTTGACGGTGGCACGATCGTGATGGGCAACTCGCTAGATCCTCACGCACATCTTGTCGAGCAAACCACAGAAGAGCGACGATTGATGTCAGAGCTGTTCGCTGAGGCTATGACCACGCGGCCACGGAAGAAGCGGGTGGTGAAGGCGAGTGTTCCGAGGGATGGTAGCCCGCAACTAGTTCCGCTGTTCTAATCGTCGAAGATGCCTGTGGCCTTCCAGTTGATGTAGGTGTTTGTCGAGGTAGCAATCTCCTTGCTCTTGTACGGGCGGAGTTCACCATACTCGAGGTCGACATAGTGCTGTTTGTCCTTGATACGTTGCGTTCCTTCATATGGTTGGCCATCTCTATACCATGCCCCGTTGGTGTTGATCGTGAGCGGCACATCGACAACGAGTAGTTCCTTCTCTTGTCTTCCAAAGGAGAACCTCAGGCTTTGGCCCGCCCGAGTGACGACAAGTGGCGTATCAGTGATGTGTACCTTGTCGATTACAGCATGAACACGACGATCGTTGATGCTGTCGAGAACGTTCCTTTGATCGAAGTAGAGTACGTCTTCCGCGCGGTGCAAACCAGCGCGCTCCAGGAACTTCTCCCGGACACGGCCTTCGCCGAGAGCGTCAAAGATAGCAAGGATGCGATCCTGTGCCACCGGGTAGATTTGATCAACAATCTCCCGAACGCGAGCCTCGTTGTACTTCCGAAGTTCAGGGACGAACAACTTTTCACGTACGTAAGCAGGAAAGTCGGCGAGCGCCTGCAACGGTTCGATCAGGCCCGACCAGTTCATGAACTCAAGCACAGCGTTGCGCTTCGACGTGACACTGCCTTTGAATGCTGTACCACCTGGTCGAGGGTCACGATAGGTGCCAACACCGACCCCATCGAAGACGAATCCATTGGCGAACGATAGAAACGTGCCGCTTGAGACCTGTGGTCGGCTTACACCACCAGTCCCGATGTAGTTCTTCAGGCTTACATGCCGGACGGTCTGCTCTTCGCTAACGTGAACCGTGAAGTCAGCCTTACGCCGTTCGTCACGGAACTTTTTCTCGTCGATCGCGAAGAGGAAGGTCTGACCCGGGAATGTCTCTTTTAGTCGGCGCACGAAAGCTGGTATCTGGACGTCGACGTTGCGCTTGTATTCAGGGTAAGGCCCAGCAAAACTCGCAAGGTTCCATCCGCGAGCTGTGAGGTACTGCTCGAATCCCTGCCAGAGGCCTACGCTGTGGGGATGTGAGGCAACGCCAAGATCCTCTGCCTCCTTCGCCATGAGCCACACGGCATAGTGCTCCGCAGCGTCCTGTGTTAGATGCCTGTTCCTGTCCATACGCTCACCTTTCATCAAATCGTCTCGACCAACGCTAACGTTTTGGCGATCTCTACACCTGTCGACACCCCCTCTGTCTTACCGTAACGGTCTATCCAGCCACTACAGGTGTGGGGCGTTAGCTCAGGCAGTTGAGACGTCTCACTAAGAATGAAGAACGCTGCTTCGACTCGGTGGAATCTCCGTATCGAGTCGACTATCGCTCTGAGTCAGACATGGGGCGCTTCTGGTTCAGGACGTCGGCAGGAATCTTGAGTTGCGTCGCCTGCTTCCAGAAGTCGGTTCAGCCGGCGTGCCACCCGTACAACATGATGTCGACCTTCGGCGGCCTGCCGCCTTGGTCTGTCCTGCTCACGGAATGTGAAACTTTCGCTGCTTTCCGAGCAGGTAGCACTTCCTTGGGATAACACTTCACTCGAACGACATCGCTATACTCGTATAGCAAGGAGGATTCCGTGGCCACGAAACAGATCAACGTTCGTCTGGATGAGGCGATCGACCAGCGTCTGGCCGCGCTCGCCGCGCGCACGGGGCGCAGCAAGGCGTTCTATGCCAGTGAGGCGATCGAAGGGTTTCTCGACGACTGGGAAGACTACTTCCTGGCGAAAGACGCCTTACAGGAGTTTCGCGAATCCGATGAGGTTGCCGTCTCGGTCGACGACATCGACTTCGAGGCACTCGCCGAGTGACATACCGCATCGAGATCACCCCGCGTGCCCTCAAACAGATCGCGAAGCTCGACAAGAGCGCCCGGTTACGGATAGAGAAGTTTCTCAAGAGCGACCTCAACCGCGAGACCCCGCGCGCGCAAGGACGGGCACTGATCGGGGAGCCATTCTGGCGCTACCGAGTCGGCGACCATCGAATCCTGGCCTCCATTGAAGATCAAGTGCTCCGGTTGCTCGTTGTGGATGTCGAGCACCGACGAAGCGTCTACCGCAACCTCTAAGCAATCAGTCCCGACGGATGCTGATATCGGCAGGCTTGGCACGCTCGCACCGAGACACAGCAACCGCGCCAGACTCACCCGCTCAGCAGGGCGCGCCGAAGACCTGCGCCCAGTACCTGTCGCCGTTGGTTGCGTAGGCGACACCCATCTCTGTGAAGGCAGGGTCGATCATGTTGACGAAGTGACCCGACGAGTTCACCCAGCCGTTGTGAACGCCATTGACGGCGTTGTACCCGACCTCGACATTCTCACCCGCCGCGGAATAGCAGTATCCGACGTGCCCGAGCCGCGCTTCAAGGCCACCGTGGCCTTCGTGGGTCATCTTCTTGTTCTCGGCCTGATAGTAGGCCTGTTTGCTGGCGGCAGCGATCAGCTCTGAGTTCAGCGTGAGGGGCGCAGCCCCATTCTCTGCGCGAACCTGGTTGACAAGCGCGAGCATCGCACCGTTGACGTCAGTGACAACCTTGATGGGGTCTTTCTTGGGCTCATCCTTCTTGCCGTCGTCCTTCTTCTTCGGGTCGTCCTTCTTGGCGGGCTCACTCTTCTTCGGCGTTGACCCCTTCGAGCTATCGGGCGCCTTAGACGCGTCGGCGCCTTTCTCTGCCTTCGGCTCTTCTTTCTTCTCTTCAGAGGCCGTCGTCTCGTCATCCGCAACGTTCGAGTCCAAGCCCTCCGAACCGAAATCCCTGTCGATCAGCGAGTCAGAAGGCTGCGATGAGAGCGGTGATTCGCTCGGAGCCTGTGACGAGGCATCGGGTGCTGGGGTGGCACCGGGTGCACCCACCGCGAGAAAGACGACCGTGGCCAGCGCGGCCCCCGTCAGCATCGAGACCGCGATCAAAAGGGCCGCTTTGAGCTTCATGGGTGCCTCCTGTGCGCAAGAAAGTTGGTGTTTGATCGTACCGTGGAGCACCGCCTCGTGTCGATGAGTCGTGCAGGCCTCGCCGCTGCGGCATCGTAAAGAACGTCGCCCGAACGGTATTGACGCCCGTATGCGACTAGCCTCGAACCATGCCCCACCTCATCAGCGTCACCGAGTTGACACAACTGCTTCAGCACGACCGAGTCGTGCGCCTTCTTGACGTGCGCTGGCGTCTTGACCGACCCGATGGAAAGAGCGACTACCTGGGCGGTCACCTTCCCGGCGCGGTGTATGTCGACCTTGCCCACGAACTAGCCGACCACGACAAGACGGGCCAGGGGCGGCATCCCCTGCCCGATCTCGAAGGCCTGCAGCAGGCGGCCCGCCGCTGGGGCATCAGCGACGGCGACATCGTCGTGGCCTATGACGACGCGAAGGGTCTCGCCGCCGCGCGCGCATGGTGGCTGTTGCGCCAAGCGGGCGTTGAGGTGCGCGTGCTCGATGGCGGCGTGCGGGCGTGGACTGCGGCGGGTCACGCCCTCGACACCGACGATGTTGTTCCTGCCGAAGGAACGGTCGTGCTCGGCGAGATCGGTCGCGACGCGATCACGATCGACGAAGCGGCGGCGTTTCCGGATGCGGGCATCTTGCTCGACGTGCGTGCTCCAGAGCGCTACCGGGGCGAGACCGAGCCGATCGACGCGGTCGCTGGGCACATCCCCGGGGCGATCAACCTGCCCACCACTGCGCATCTCGACAGCGAAGGAAAGCTCCGCGATCGTGACGCCCTCCGGGCGGAACTCGCCGAGATCGGCGTCACCGCGGGCATGCCGGTGGCCAGCTATTGCGGCTCCGGGATCACCGCCGCGCACACCGCACTTGTGCTCGCCGAGCTCGGCATCCACGCGAAGGTCTTTCCGGGCTCGTGGAGCCAGTGGTCGAGCACCCCTGGCCGAGCCGTCGCCATCGGTGCTCAGCCGCGCGGCGACTGAGCGGCAGTTCAGTTCCCGGCGGCCTGGATGCCGTCGATGTAGTCGCGAATCTCCGGCACTTCGCGCAGTCGTTCGCCGAAGAAGGTGTTGATCAGGTTGATGACCAGGGTCTGCGCGGCCTCGACCTCGTCGGTGCGCTCCTGCCCCGACTCCTGCTTCTCCAGCGTGCGCCGCAGACGCAGCAGGGCAGCGATGATCTCCGCCTCTTCGTCGCCCTCAAGAGCCTTTGCGGTTTCGAGAATCAAGGTGTCGGTCTGTTCCCGCACGGTCTCAATCGAGATCGATGAACCTGGCTGTGTCGCGTTGTCCAAGGTCGTGATCAGCGACCACACCTGATACAGAATCGTCGCCGGCTCGTCGAACAGCTCACGCACGAAGGCGGCCTCGAGATGACGCCCCGAATAGCGGAACACGTTGTACATCCGCTTCGCGGCCTTGCCATAGTTGAGCTGCTGGGTGAGATATTTACGCACCTCGCCCTCCAAGGCCTCCACATACTCGTCCAGCGCGTCATCCGAGACGAACTTCGCCACCTTCGCGAAGACCGGCAGTTCTTCCGAGTCGAGATACACCTCTTGGAAGAAGGCGTCGAGATAGCCGTCGAGAGGAACGATCTCGCCGTCCGGCCCTTCCCAGGTGACATCGACGACGTTCGACGCATCAGAAAGGCGCCCGCGTTCGGGATCGGTGACCACCCAGTCAAGTTTCACCCAGCCGGGGTCGAGCGCGGCATCCCCCCACAGAACAACGCCATCGACCGTCTCGATCTGACCCTGACGGATGTCGTCAATCGACCAGGTGATCGGCTTGCCCTTCGAGTCGGTGCCGAGCTTGGCTGCAAGGAACTGGTAGTTGGGGCCGCGCTCGAAGGCGATCGCCTTCTCTTTGAGGATGTCGGCCATGATCGCACAGGCCTCCTCGCGCGTGGGCGCGGTGATGTTCACCCGCTGAAAGAAGTCGGCATCGCCGGGGTACGACTGAATCTTCGACTGTGCGGCCGAGCCCGAAAGAGCCAATGCACCTTCGACAACGCCCGCAGGACCGGTGATTTCGACGATCTTGCCGATCTTCCGAAACCGCTCAAGCTCCTTCGGGCTGTAATCGAGCATCGTGACACGGTGCCCGAAGACACCGTCGGCGCTGACCGTGATCTCTTCTTCTTTCTCGGCAGCCATCGCCGCGAGCCATTCGCCCGTTGCCTGTTCGTCGATACCCACACCTAAGCGTCGTGCCGACTCAACAATCTTCTGAACCTCTTCGGAACTGCTCATCGCACTCGCCCCTCATCTGATCTGATTGATCGGAACAGCTCGGCCTGATCGCGGGCGTCCGCCAATGCGTTGTGGCTGAGCGGTCGCCCCGCCAGATAGCGCGGGGAGAGATACTTCATGCTGGTGTCCGCCCAGCTCCCTCCCATTCTTCCCATGAAGTAGGACTTGATGTCTAGTGCCGAATGCCCGAAGGGGTTGTCGCCGAGGAACTGGTGAAAGTAGCTGCTGACGAACATCCAGTCGAAAGGGGCGTTGAATCCGACGAAGATCGGCACGGTTCCCGAGGGGATCGCCTCAGCCAGCCAATCGGCGAACTGCCGCATCGCCGCGCCCGGCTCGACCCCGGTGATCGCCAGCTCTTCCAGCGAAAGCTTGGCGATCTCGAGTGCTTGCGCAGTTGCCGCAGAGTGCAGCGGTGTGAACTCGACATAGAAGCCCGTATCGGGGTCATCGACGAGGCACGCGCCGAGACTGAGCAGTGAGTACCGCAGCGGATCCGGGCCTGCCGTCTCGACATCGACACTGACGAAAGTCTCTGGCAGATGGTGATCGGGCATGTCGCCAGCTTAGTGATGCCCTCACCCGCGCCTAGGCTGAAGCGCATGGATATGCGTGTGGCCGCCTATGTCGTGATCACCGATGACGAGGGGCGGATGCTGCTCGCACGGTTCAATACGGGATCGTTCGTCAAGTGGACGCTCCCCGGCGGGGGCATCGACCCGGGCGAAGACCCCGCGGATGCCGCGCGTCGCGAGGTTGAGGAAGAGACCGGCTACACCGTCGAACTCGACGAGCTGATCGGCATCCACTCCTTCGTGATACCGGGTGCGGAGCGCATCGTGCCCGAAGAAAGGTCAGTACACGCACTGCGCATCGTCTATCGCGGGCATGTCACCGGCGGCGAGCTTCGCTTCGAGACACACGGATCGACCGACATGGCCGAATGGTTCCGCCCCGCGCAGATCGCCGCGCTCGATCGCGTTGAGCTGGTCAATATCGCACGGGACATGGCGAAAGAAGACCTCGTTTAGAGGGGTGCCTCTTCGGGATCGGAGATATCGGCGACCACGGCGCCATAGGAGGCAATCAGCGCATCGGCATCCACGAACAACTGCATGCCGGGCGATCCGCTGCCCATCGCAATGCGACGACCGACAATCGTTTCGTCGGCATAGATCGGCCACTCGCTGCTGCTGCCGATGGGCACGATGGTTCCGCGTTCGAAGCCGGTGGCCTCGAACGCCAACTCGGGCTCGGGCAGGCGGAGCCTGTTCGCCCCGACGAGCGCGCGCAGCTTGGGCCACGAGATCTTTCGCCCGCCCGGCACGAGCGCGAAAAGATAGGCGTCGGATGCCGATCCCTTGACCACCAGGGTCTTCACGATGTCCGAAACAGCGATGCCCATGAGGGATGCCGCTTCAGCGAGGCTCTGGGCGCGCGGGCGCTCACGAAACTCAACGAGCAAACCCCTGGCTTCGGCCGCGGCGCGAACGCGCGCGTGGCCTTCGACGGGCACAGCACCCGCGGGCACGGGAGTCGAGTCTGATGTCACGCGTGCGGGCCGGCGAGCGGGTCGTCAGCAACCCACAGCTCGTCGTCGGTGCGCAAGGTCTGCCAGGCGGCATAGATCGCACCCAGGGCTGCGGCGACACCGAGGATCACGGCGATCACCGATCCGACACTCGGACCGCGCTTGGCCGGGGTCGGCTCAACGTATCCGGGCAACCACTTCACCGTGCGACGCTTGTCATTCGCGACATCCCACGCCGACAGTGCCGAACCGATGACGCTGCCGACAGCGGGAACGATCTGCTTGTCAACGACATTGCGGGTGAACCGCATACCGCGGTCAACGGCCGGAACCACATGACGCTCATAGCCGCTCTGCACGGCAGGCAAGACCTCTTCGCGGGTGACCTGACCCAACTGCCGTCCCGCGGCGCGGGCAACCTGGGCAGCGTGACCGGCGACGGCTTGCTGCGACTCCCAGAGCTTTGCAGCATCTTCTTGGAGTCGGCGGAGTTCCTTCTTGCGCTTTCGGCTGAGGCTCACGATGCTCTCCTTGTGCTCAGTGGTGCTAGGCATCCATCTTGCCAGAGCTCCCTCCATATCGGCTGGGTGCCGAAGAAAGTCATCGCGAAGGCCAAGATCACCTCGCGGGTCCATGGCGCACGCGCCTCTGAAAGAATGGACTCATGCCCTACGCCTCACACACCGCCACCCTGCACACGAACCACGGCGATATCGTCGTCGAACTCTACGGCGACCACGCCCCCCGCACCGTAGCGAACTTCATCGGTCTCGCCGACGGCACCCAGGAGTGGACCGATCCCGCCACCGAAAAGCCGGGTGAGGGTGCGCTCTATCGCGAGGTGATCTTTCACCGCATCATTCCGAACTTCATGATTCAGGGCGGCGACCCGCTGGGGCAGGGCGTGGGCGGCCCCGGATACACCTTCAACGACGAGATCCACCCCGAACTCACCTTCACCGAGCCCTATATGCTCGCGATGGCCAACGCGGGGCTGCGTCGCAATGCCCTCACCGGCCAGGTCGAGGGCACGAACGGCTCACAGTTCTTCATCACCACCGACCCGACCACCTGGTTGCAGGGCAAGCACACCATCTTCGGTGCCGTCGCCGACGCGGATTCGCGCGCAGTGGTCGACGCGATCGCGGCCGTGCCGACCGGTGCGGGCGACCGACCGATCGAAGCTGTCGTTCTGCACTCCATCGACGTCGTGGCTGCGTAGAGACCCGGATGACATCGGCAGAGCTCGCGAGCAACCGCGACAACTTCTGCTACCGGCATCCCGGCACGCAGAGCTTTGCGCTGTGTCAGCGCTGCCTGCGCACGATCTGTGGCGAGTGTCAGACTCCGGCGCCGGTGGGCGTCATCTGCCCGGAGTGTCTCAAGGCGCAGCGCAAGGCGCAATCGCCGGCGCAGCGGCGTGCCAGAAGGCAGCGCGGCGCACTCGCGGCGAGCTTTGCCGGGTGGCCGCCGCCGATCACCTCGGGCATCCTCGTGGTGACGGCCTTTGTGGGGCTTCTGCAGGTGATTCCGGGTCTGGGCTCGATCGTCACGGGCGAGCTTGCCTTCTACACGCCGCGCCTCTACCCCCACTTCAATCCCGACGGGGCGAGCGAGCCGTGGCGCCTGCTGAGCGCTCTGCTGGTGCATGGCGGCATGCTGCATTTCGCCCTGAACATGTTCGCGGTGTTCATCATTGGGCGCAGCCTCGAGCCGATGCTCGGGCGGGCGCGATTTCTCGCGCTCTATCTGCTCTCGGGCCTCGGCGGTTCGGTCGCGGTCGCTCTCATCGCACCGCTGACCCCGGTGGTCGGTGCATCCGGTGCGGTCTTCGGTCTGCTCGGCGCGATCCTTGTGATCGGCCGCTCTGCCGGGGCGAATATGACCGGCATCCTGATCATTCTCGGCGCAAACCTCGTGATCGGTTTTCTGCCCGGCTTTCACATCGCCTGGCAAGCGCACATCGGCGGCGCGCTTGTCGGCGCGCTCGTCGCGCTGATCCTGGTGAGAACGCGAGGTCAATCTCAGCAGCGGATACAGGCGCTCCTGCTGGGTGCGGTGGGTCTCGCCTTGATTCTGCTTGTGGTGTTTCTCGTGCCGGCACTCATCACCGCGCGGTACCTCTAGGCAGGTTATCCACAGCTTCTCCACATGTGAGAAGAATGACAGCGGTGTAACTCGCGGCGTTCGGCGAAGCGGGGATGCTATCGCCAGCGCGTGGTCATCAAGAAGCCGATCATGGCGATGCCGAGACCGACCAGAAGGTTCCACGAACCGATCGCGGGCACAGGGAACCTCATGCCGCTGATGTAGAAGACCAGCACCCAGACGAGCCCTACCAGCATGAATCCGACCATGACGGGCTTGAACCACACAGGATTGGGGGCCGCTTCGCCTTCGGCGCGCTCGATCAGTGGTTCTTCAGACTTAGAAACTCGTGCCATGCCGATAGTCTACCCGTCCGGATGCTTTCAGCCAGGGTCGATAGACTCCCTGCTATGTCGGAGCACACCCAGGAAGCGTTGACGCGCCGCACCGCGCGCGAGCAGCGCGAGCAGTTCGAGCGTGAGGCCCGGCAAGAGACCGAACAGTATCTCGCAACGCTGAGCGAAGGCAGTCTCGAGGATCGGCTTCCTTCGCTCGATGAGATAGCCCGAGAGAAGAAGTTTCGCCGTGCCCGTCTCCGCGCAACGGTCGCAAGCGTCTCCGGCGAGCTCCTGGTGACCGCCGGTGTCATTGCGATGCTCTTTGTCGCATGGCAGATGTGGATCGGCGATGTCATCATGGGCGCCGAGGAGAATCGTCGAGGTGCGCAGCAGTCGCAGCAGTGGGACAGTCAGGATCCCCCCGAGGCCCCGAGCCCCATCGTGACCGAAGACGGTGAGGTGATCTTCGAGCCGGTGATCGCCGCCCGCCCCCAAGGCACCGAAGAGTTCGGCAATGTGATCATCCCGCGATTCGGCGATGACTATGTTCGGGGCTTGGCCGGTGGCACGAGTCGCGCCGGAACCCTCGACCTTCGTCGTTACGGGCTGTACGCGCAATCGGTGATGCCGGGAGATGTGGGAAATTTTGCGATCGCCGCGCACCGCACGACCTACGGCGCTGCGTTGCGCGACATCGACAAACTTCAACTCGGCGACGCGATCATCATCGAAATGAGGGAGGGGTGGTATCTCTACCGCTTCCGCAGTATGGAATATGTCGTTCCGAGCAGAGTGCAGGTGCTCTTGGAGGTTCCACAGATGCCCGGTGTGCAGACGGGCGAGCGGTATCTCACGATGACCTCGTGCTCGCCTTTGTACTCCCTGGCCGAACGCATCATCGCCTATGGGGTGTTCGAGAGCTTCCAGCCACGCGCCTTGGGTGCGCCCGCCTGGCTGACAGAGCAGAGCGCCTGATGTACGCGGCGTTGTGGCGAGTGCTTCCCGGTCCTTGGTGGCTGCGCGTGCTGATCTTGCTCGTCGGGGCCGCGGCCATCGTCTACGGTCTCTTCTTCTACGCGTTCCCGTGGGTTGCCAGTCTTATATCTCCGGGTGAGATCGAACTGGAGTGAGCGTGCGCGTTCTCGTCGTCGACAACCACGACAGCTTCGTGTTCACTCTTGTCGGCTATCTGCGCGAACTCGGCGCCGAGGTCGACGTCGTCTCATCGGATGCCATCGACCCGGCATCCGCCCTCGCGGGCTTTGACGCGGTGATGCTTTCTCCGGGGCCGGGCGTGCCGAATGACAACTGCATCGAGCTCGTTCATCACGCCGCGGCGTCGGGCGTTCCACTGCTCGGCGTGTGCCTCGGCCACCAGGCCATCGGCGCGGCATACGGAGTGCCCGTCACCGAGGCCCCGGAGCTCATGCACGGCATGGTGTCGCAGCTCGCACACGAGGGATCGGGACTGTATCACGGCATCCCGACGCCTTTTGCGGTGGGGCGCTATCACTCGCTCGCGCTCGCCGAGAGCGATCTTCCGGCCGAACTTCTCGTCACCGCGCGCACGGAGAGCGGCACGGTGATGGGGATCGCGCACGCCTCGCTCCCGATCTGGGGGGTGCAGTATCACCCCGAGAGCGTGCTGACCGAACACGGCTATCGACTGCTTGCCAACTGGTTGCATCTGTGCGGCGACAAAGAAGCGGTTGCGGCATCCGAAGGGCTCAGCCCGCTCGCCGCGGGCTAGTCGCCGGTGCAGTAGCTCAGGGTTACCGTCGAGCGGATCGGCACATCGCCGGGCGGAACCGACATCGTCCAGACCGTGTGCGGAGTGGTCGCCGGGCACCCCGGATTCTCCACCGGGTCGGCGACGAGATTCAGCGCCTCAAGCTGCTCGATCGCGGTCGTGATGACGAAGCCGGTGAGATCGTTCAGCGTCACCCGACCGCTGGCAACGACCAGATCGACAACGGTGCCGGGGCGGATTTCGCTTCCCGCGGCGTAGCTGGCCTCCATCACCGTGCCCTCGGCGAGATGCGCGTCATTGCGCCGTGTGATCGCGCCGAGTTCGAGACCGGCCTCGTCGAGCGCGACACGCGCCTCGTTGCTGCCCAGCCCGACGAGCACAGGCACCTCGGTCAGAAGCACACCGCTGGACACATAGACAAGAATCTCTTGCCCTTTGGTGACGGTCTCCTCGCCTGCCGGCTCGCTTCGAATCACGATGTTCTCGGCGACAGTGTCGCTGGGTTCAGGCACCTTTGTCGCGAGGAGCGAGAGAGCGGTGAGCTCTTCTTCGGCTCGCTCCCAGGTCATTCCCGCTAGCGGAGGCAGGGTGACGAATTTCGCGTTCTCAGCCGCTCGCCAACTCACGAGCCACACGACCGCCGCCGTAAGCAGAACGGCAAGAAGCGCCAGACTCGTCCACATCCAGACCGCCGAGGGCCGGGAGGGGGCGTCGGTCGCGGTCGCCGTGCCGTTCAACTCGCGCAACGAGCGCATCGTCTCTTCGGTGTACCTCGGATTCGAACGGTAGAGATCGTTCGTGAGCGCGTCCATTCTGCGCTTGCTCGGGGTGCGAGCCGTGAGCGAAGAGGCGAGCGCGGCACGGAAGCTCGCGGCATCCGGAAACCGCAACTCGGGGTCTTTGGCCAGAGCACGCAGCACCACGGGATTGAGCGAACCGGGTGCGGTCTCGTTGACCTCGGTGGGCAAGAGCGGAGCCTCGCTGACGTGCTGATAAGCGACGGCGACGGGCGACTCGCCACGAAACGGGGGGCGACCGGTGAGCAGTTCATAGAGAACCACGCCCACCGCATACAGATCGGCGCGCGCATCCACCGACTCACCACGTGCCTGCTCCGGCGAGATGTAGGCGGCGGTGCCGATGATACGACTTGTCTCCAGCACGGTCGCCGAGGAGTCCGTTGCTGCGCGGGCGATACCAAAGTCCATGACCTTGATCGATCCGCTCCCGGTCACCATGACGTTTCCCGGCTTGATGTCGCGGTGCACGACCCCCGCGCGGTGCGAGTACTCCAAAGCCTCAAGGATGCCGTCGATATAGCGAACGGCGTCATCCACCGGCACGGGTCCGGCCGCGATCACGTCTTTGAGCAGCGTTCCGTGAACGAGCTCCATCACGATGAAGGGGGGCTCGTCGCTCTCTGCTGACGGCTCGCCGGCATCGAACACTCGCACGATGGTGGGGTGCGACATCCGGGATGCCGACTGCGCCTCCATGCGAAAACGCGCCCGGAACTCGGCGTCCTCAGCGAGGGATCCCTCGAGGATCTTCACGGCGACATCGCGCCCCAGGGTGAGGTCGTGGCCGCGATAGACGCGGGCCATGCCCCCCTGTCCGATCTGTTCGTCGATGCGATAGCGGCCCGCAAGCACACGCGGCTCACCAGACACGCCTTACCTCCTCATCGCGAACGAGTTCTGCTCCCCAGGTTACTCTTCCTCTTCGTCATCCGGATCAGGGTCGGGATCAGGGTCCGGATCAGGGTCCGGATCAGGGTCGGGAATCACCGGGGGCGCGAGAATCGTGATCGACATCCTCGGCGAGTCCTCGGAATGACGATCACCGCAATGAGCGAAGTACACAGCCGTCACCTGCTGGCCCGCCTTGTCTGGGCCGAGCAGGATCGGACTCTGGCGCACGGTCGACTCAAAAGTGCCCTGCGTCGATCCGGTGGAGGGGAAGGTCGCGTTTCCGAGGGTCACCGTGTAACCGCTGAGCTGAGAGCCGGCGGGGCATGCGAATGCCGTCCAGTTCAGAGTGACGCTCGTGCCGGCCACCGGCTCACCGCTGATCGTGGGCTGGTTGAGCGGAGGCGGAATGGGAATCTCACCGTCGTAGATCGTGAGGGTGATCATGTCACCGACCTCGGCAGTGCCACCGGGGCTCACCGCGTAAACCAGGCCGATGTCCTGCTCTTGGGTCGCGTGAACTCCGGTCACGCACGTGCCCCGCAACAGGTTCGTCTCGAGAATGTTGCGCGCGGTGACACAGTTCTTGCCGAGGAGCTGGAGCGCTTCGACATCCACGCGACCCGGCGGCTCATCGGTGGGTGTGTCGCTGGGAGACACCGGCCCCGTGGGCAGGGTCTGGCCAGGGCCGAGATCGTTGACAAGTGCCCATACCGTTCCGCCGAGCACAAGGAGCAAAAGAGCGATGAGCGCCGCAAGCGGCCATGTCCAGGGGCTGCGTCGAGACCCTCCGGGTGGGTAATGGAGCGTCGCCGTCGCAGGGAGCACGCGCGTGTCGCCGTCGACCGTACCTTCAGAGATCAAACGTGTGAGGTCGTCAGCGGCGGCGGCATCGTCGATGATCGCGGGCACGGCTATCGCCGCTGAGTTGAGGTCACCGCGTCGAAGCGCATCCGCGGCCCGAGCGACCGTCGCCGCCGAAGAGGGCCGATCCGCGGGCTTCTTGGCGATCATCGCCATCACGAGATGCTTCACGGGGATCGGCACCGTCTGTGGCAGAGGAGGGGGAGCGTCGTTGATCTGCGCCATCGCGATCGCCACCTGGGACTCGCCGGTGAAGGGGCGACGGCCCGCGAGTGCCTCATAGGCGACGATGCCGAGGGAGTACACATCAGTTGCGGGGGATGCCGCATGCCCCGAGGCCTGTTCGGGCGACAGGTACTGCACCGTGCCCATGACCTGCCCGGTGGCGGTCAGCGGCACCTGATCGGCGATGCGCGCTATGCCGAAATCAGTGATCTTCACGCGCCCGTCGGGAGTGATGAGCAGGTTCCCCGGCTTGATGTCGCGATGCACGAGACCTGCGGCGTGAGCGGCCTGCAGGGCAGAAGCGGTCTGCGCGACGATGTCGAGCGTCTGGTCGGCACTCAGCACGCTCTCGCGTTCGATGATGGTGGAAAGCGCCTCACCCGGAACGAGTTCCATGACGAGATAGGCGCTGCCGTTCTCTTCGCCGTAGTCGAAGACGCTCGCGATGCCTTCATGGTTGACGAGGGCTGCGTGGCGGGCCTCGGCACGGAAACGCTCGAGGAATCCGGGGTCGCCCATGTACTCGTCTTTGAGGATCTTGATCGCGACCGAGCGGCCGATGACGTGATCATCGGCCTCCCAGACCTCACCCATACCACCGATAGCGATGCGCGAGAGCAGCTCATAGCGCCCACCGAAAGTCACACCTTTGCTTGGTCTCATCTGTTCAGCACCGCCTCAATGACTTTCTTCGCGATCGGCGCAGCGATCGATCCGCCGCTTCCCGACTGCCCTTTGCCTCCACCGTCTTCGACAACCACCGCGATGGCAATCTGCGCGTTCTCCGCCGGGGCGAAGGCGGTGAACCACAGCGTCAGGGGCAGGGTGTCACCGTTCTGCGCGGTGCCGGTCTTACCGGCGACTGCGATCCCTTCTATTCTTGCATTCTGTCCGGTGCCGTTCTGGACGGCATCGACCATCATTTCGCGCAGCATGTTCGCGGTCTGTGCCGACATCGCCCGCCCGAACTCCGAGTTGTCATAGGAGCGCAGCACCGACAGATCGTTGTTGAGCAACATATCGATCATTCGAGGGTTCATCACGACGCCCCCGTTGGCAATGGCCGAGGAGACCAGCGCCATCTGCAAAGGAGTGGCGCGCAAATCACCTTGTCCGAAGCTCGCAAGAGCGATGCGGTCGGGCGTGAGGCCCTGCGGAAACTCCGAGGGAAGAGATCTCAGCGGCATCGTGAAGCTGTGGTTGAATCCGAGCTTCTCGGCCATGTCGAACAGGGCCGCTTCGCCCACCTCGACCGCGAGCTGAGCGAAGATCGTGTTGCAGCTCATCCGCATCGCGGTGGCGATCGTCGCCGTCTCGCCCGGTCCGCAGGTGCCTTGCCATTGATTGCGGATGGCCACGCTCGTGCCGGGTAAGACGTAGTCGACGGTGTTGGGGAACTCAGACTCTGGGGTGAACCGCCCGCTCTCGAAGGCGGCAGCGGCAACGACGATCTTGAACGTGGAGCCCGGGGGATTCAGGTCTCCTGCGATCGCGCGGTTGTAGAGGGGTTTGCGCGGATCGGCGAGCAGTTCGTCGTAGTAGGCGAGAGCATCCTTCGGGGTGTGCGAGGCGAGCCGGTTCACGTCGAAGCCGGGGGTGGATGCCATCACGAGCACGCGACCGGTGGCGGGCTCGATCGCGAACACCGCACCCTTGAGGCCGTCAAGCGCCTCGTAGGCGGCTCGCTGCCCCGCTTCGCTGAGGCTCAGCATCACATTCGCCCCGCGCTGAGGCTGCCCGGAGATGATGCGCTCGATCACGGCGAAGAAGGCGCTTCCATCCGTTCCTGCCAGCTCGGCGTTCAGTTCTCGCTCGATGCCCTGAGACGAACGGATTGCCGGGTTGAAGTATCCGGTCACATGCGCCCACATCTCGGCGAAGGGATAGATCCGCTGGAAGGAGTAGATGTCATCCGAAGGGTGCGAGAGGGCGAGTACGCTGTTTTCGGCAATGATCGGCCCGCGTTGAATCTCGTAGCTGTTGTAGAGCGTTCGACTGTTGTCGGGATGCTGCACCAGAGCCTGTGAGTTCAGCACCTGAATCCAGCTCGTCGACGCGAACAACGCCAAGAACATCAGCAGCATGATGGCGCTCAGGCGCCGCAGCTCGCGGGTCATCCGATCACCACCCGTGGTTGGCGGCGCACCCCGTCAGAGATGCGCAGAAGCAACGCCACGATCAACCAGTTGGCCACGAGCGAGGACCCACCGGCTGCGAGGAAGGGTGTCGTGAGGCCGGTGAGCGGGATCACCCGGGTGACCCCACCGACCATGATGAACACCTGCAGGGCGATGGTGAACGAGAGCCCCGTCGCAAGGAGCTTGCCGAAGTCGTCTTGTCCCGCAAGACCGATCCGCATGCCGCGACTGACGAAGAGCATGTAGAGGCAGAGAATCGCGAACAGGCCGAAAAGGCCGAGCTCTTCACCGAGTGAGGGGATGATGAAGTCACTATGCGAGAGGGGGGTCAGTTGCGGTCGGCCCTGGCCGAGCCCGGTGCCGATGAGCCCGCCGTGGGCGAGACCGAACAGACCCTGCACGAGTTGGTAGCTGCCGCCGACGGCATCCATGACCTCGGGGTTGAAGGGATCGAGCCAGTTGACGAACCGCCCGCGCACATAGGGCAGGATCTGGGTCGCGGCGAAGGCGCCCGCGACAACGAGAGCGAGGCCGATCAGCACCCAACTGGTCTTGCCGGTTGCGACATAGAGCATTGCGATGAACATGCCGAACAACAGCAGGCCCGTGCCGAGGTCGCGTTGGCTGACGATGATGCCGAGTGAGAGCAGCCAGATGACGATGACCGGGCCGAGTTCGCGAAGGCGGGGCCAGGTGATCCGCAGAAAAACGGTTCCGACCGACGAGAGGCTTTCGCGTGTGCGCACAAGGTAGCCCGCGAAGAAGACGGCGAGACAGAGTTTCGCAAGTTCGCCCGGCTGGAAACTGAACACGCCCCCCACCGACACCCAGACATCGGCGTTTGCGCCGGGGATGCGAAGCCCTGGTACGAAGGGAAGAAGCAGCAGCACGATGCCGCCGAGCCCGAAGAGGTAGGTGTAGCGGAACAGCACCCGGTAGTTGCGCAGGGCGATGACCACGACCGCAGCCCCGGCCACCGAGATCGCCGCCCACGCGAGTTGGCGCAGCGAGAAGGCGTCCCAGCCTTCGAGCCCGCGGGCGATATCGATGCGGTAGATCATCGCGATGCCGAGTCCTGTCAGAACGGTGGCGATCGGCACGACGAAAGGGTCGGCGTTGGCGGCGACCACGCGCAGCACGATGTGCACGGCCAGAACGATGACCGCGAGCCCCCCGCCGAGGGCAAGGATCTGCGGGTCGATGGTTCCGAGCGCTCCGAGTTGCACGAGGGTGATCGCCGCACCGGCGACGATCAGCGCGAACAGCAGCAGGCCGAGTTCGCGGTTGCGCTGGGTTTGCGGCATCCGCACGCGACGCAATGCCGCGATGACGCCGGCGTCACCGTCCACGCTCATTCGTTCGCCTCCTCTTGCGCCTGTTGCTCCTGCTCGCGCTGCGACTGCCGGGCGACGTTGTCTTCGGCGGCGATTCTCAGCCGCTCGACGATCTCTTGGGCGTCTTCGAAGGAGCGCGCGGTGATCGTGTTCTCGACCTGCGTTCGCGAGAACTGCGGCAGGTCATCCATCGGGATG
The DNA here is from genome assembly GCA_964532555.1 of uncultured Microbacterium sp. GTDB lineage: Bacteria > Actinomycetota > Actinomycetes > Actinomycetales > Microbacteriaceae > Microbacterium. Next base: position 18,260 of record CAZHIU010000015.1, on the reverse strand, counting down.
CCGGTGTCTTCGTAGATCGATGACAGCGAGATCGGGCCGATGTTCTGCTGTATGCCCTGGAAGATGACCACGGTGTCTTCGTCGGCTCCGACGAAGAAGCGGGTCTGGGTCCAGCTATAGCCGCCGTAGACGGCGGCGGCCAGAAGGCCGAGAACCAGGATGAATCCGGCGAACCAGCCCCAACGCCGCCGGCGTGCGCGCCGCCGATCCTCTTCGATGAGCTCTTCCAGATAGTCGGCGCCTGGTTCGAAGTGACTGGGCTCGTTGCGCCCTTGGCGCACCGGATGCAGCCACCCGCCGCGGCTCGGGCGAAGGGGCGGCACGACCATGCCCGAAGGGTTCGATGCCGAGCCGACGATGATTGCGGGGCCGGATGCCAAGGGGTGCTGACCGCCGACATCCACGATGACGATGGTGACGTTGTCGGGTGCGCCGCCATCGAGCGCCTGCTTCAGCAGCACATCCGCGGTGCGTCCTGGCGCCATGCCGGTGCGCAGAGCTTTGCGCATATGCGCATCGTCGACGACACCCGAGAGCCCATCAGAGCACAGCAGCCAACGGTCGCCGGGCTGGGTGGACATGACCAAGAGGTCGAGTTCGGGCTCGGCCTCCATATCGCTGAGCACGCGCATGAGCACCGAACGACGAGGATGCGTGCGCGCCTCTTCCGGGGTGATCCGGCCCGAGTCGACCAAGCGCTGCACGAAGGTGTGGTCGGAGGTGATCTGGGTGAGTTCGCCGTCGCGGTAGAGATAGATGCGCGAGTCGCCAATGTGACCGATGACGGCATAGTCATCGACCATGATGATCGCGCTGATCGTGGTGCCAAGGCCGGCCAGTTCGGGGCGTTCGCGGGCGGCGCGGATGAGTGCATCCGCTGCGGTCGTGGCGGCGTCGGCGAGGGCGATCTGAGCGGCATCGGTCGACTCGTAGCTGCGATCGAGGGCTGCGAGGTGCGTCACAGCGAGGCTGGATGCGACGTCACCGCCGGCGTGCCCGCCCATCCCATCGGCGACGAGAAACAAGCGGTCCCCGGCGAAGCCGGAGTCCTGGTTGTTCGCCCGCACTCTGCCGGTATGCGAGATTGCGGCGCTGGATCCCTCGAAGGCCATGCCGGATGTCACGCCCTCAGTTCAAAGGTGGTTGCGCCCACCTTGATGGGCGTCCCGATGGTGATCGGGCTGCCCGTGGTCACGCGTTTGTTGTCGAGGAAGGTGCCGTTCGTCGAGTCGAGGTCCTGAATCACCCAGGTGCCGTCGCGCACGAGCAGGCGGGCGTGTTGGCTGGAGGTGTAGTCATCGCGTATCACCAGACCGCACTCGCTGGAACGACCGATGGTCATCGCTTCGCTGCCGAGGGGCAGTTCGAGACCGGCCTTCGGCCCCGAGGTGATGACCAGGCGCGTGGCGGCGCCGAGGGCCGCCGGTGCGCCCTTGCGGGCGGAGGGGCCGGACTTCGGGATCGCCGCTGTCGATTCGACGGGGAGCTTTCGCACCTTGACGCCGAAGAGATCGGCGCGCAGCGAGTAGATCACGGCGAACACGAAGAACCACATCAGCACGAGAAAGCCGATGCGCAGCAGCAGAAGCGTCAGATCGGTCACGGCATCACTCCCGAGGAGGGGGCGGATGCGGATGCAGCCTCGGCGAGCACGCGGAAGACGATCTCTGTGCGGCCGATCGTGATCGTCGTGTCGTTGGCCAGGGCGGCTTCGGGCGTGCGGATGCCGTTGACCTTGGTTCCGTTCGTCGAGCCGAGATCGCGCAGCATGGCGCGCTCGCCGTCCCAGAGGATCTCGGCGTGACGGCGGCTGGAGCCGGCATCCCCGATCACCACATCGGCGTCACTGCCGCGGCCGATGACCGTGCGGGCACTCGTGATCGTGTGGCGTCGCCCGTCGACATCGAGCGCCACGTGCCAGCTCACCTGCCCCTCGGCGGTTGCGGAGTCGACGCGCACGGTGCCCGTTGCAACCTTCTCATCGTGTTCGACCTCGATCGCGAGGGGGCCGGCGAAGATGTATCCCTGCGCCTTGGCGTGCGTGTTCAGCAGGGTGTGAAGCTCTTCAGAGAGCGCGCCGCCGAGCTTCTGCATGCGCTCGTAATCGTCGTCGCTCAGGCCCACGGTGAAGTGGTTGGGCGCGAGGATGCGGTCGCGGCTGACGATCGCCGCATTGGTGTCGATTTCTCGCCGCAGCGCCGAGGCGATCTCGACCGGCTGGATGCCGCTGCGAAAGGTCTTGGCGAAGGCGCTGTTCACGGCGCGCTCGAGACCTTTCTCAAAACTGTCCAGTAATCCCACGGGGCTCCCCACGATGATCGGGTCGGTACGCTCATCGTAGTCAGCCCACCTGGGTGAAACAGGGATTTTCGCGAGATCAGAGGTCTCTCAGGCCCAGGGATGCGTGATATTCTCGGCAGGTTGGGTCGCCTTTTCGACCCGGCAATGCGCGAGTGGCGGAATAGGTAGACGCGCTGGCTTCAGGTGCCAGTGCCCGCAAGGGCGTGGGGGTTCAAGTCCCCCCTCGCGCACAGAATGATCGAGGTCGGCCCAATGGGTCGGCCTCGATCGTTTTCTGACGGGGACAGCACCGTGAACCGCAGGCCCCACCGGCCGGAGGCTCCGCACGCCGCGCAGCGGCGAGTGGAGGGGACGGAGGGACTCAAGTCCCCCCTCGCGCACAAAGGGTGGGCGCCGACCATCAGGTCGACGCCCACCCTTTCGGTGTCAGCTGAACGCCGTGCGCACGAGGTCTGCGACCTTCGTCTCGGTGGCCTCGTCGATTTCGTCGAGGTACCACGCGCACGGGTGCAGCGTGCTGCCCGCTTCGCGCTCAACCCTCGCCTTCTCTGACAGCCCGAGCGACATCACGCCGTCATCGAGGCGAAAGAACACCAGCACCGGTGCACTGCGCCCTGTGGCATAGCCGGGCATGCCATACCAGATGCGCGGGGCGAGCTTCGGCCCGGCACTGAGAATCGTTTCGTGCAGCCGGGCGCCGATCGTCGCGTACGGCTCCGGCATGCCGGCGATCTTGTCGACGACGGCGTGCAGATCTTTTGCGGTCTTGTCTGTTTTCACGGACATATCGGGATTCCCCATTCTCTCGCGCCGCATTCGCGGCATGGTGATCACAACCGACCCGGGAAGGGTTCGGCTGCGCAATCTCCATCGCGGACGTGTCCTGATCGATGCCAGTTCTCTCCGCGAATGTGTCAGACGAGCACTTCGTCATCGACTGCGCGAGGGCACGGAGCGTGCCAGCAACCAGAATATCAGCGCGTGCGTGAGCGTCGCTGGCGTATCTCATCGCTGACGAAGAGCGCATCGTCAGCGGCTCGGGCAGTGGTGTTGACTGGATGCAGCATCCCCGTTCACAAAAGGAAGCGAGCACCGTCGATGCGAACAGTGAAGGCCTATGGCGCCGTCAACGCCACCGACCCGCTCGTGCCCCTGACCATCGAGCGGCGTGACCTCGGCCCGCACGAGGTCATGATCGACATCGACTACGCCGGCATCTGTCACTCAGACATCCACACCGTTCGCGGTGATTGGGGGCCGATCGCATACCCGCAGGTCGTCGGCCACGAGATCGTGGGCCGGGTCACCCAGATCGGCACAGCCGTCACGAGGCACAGGCTCGGCGACACGGTGGGGGTCGGATGCCAATCCAACTCCTGCCGCGAATGCGAGCCCTGTCGCCGGGGTCAGGATCAGTACTGCCGCAAGGGCAACACCCCGACCTACAACGGACGGGATGTCGACGGCACTATCACTCAGGGCGGCTATGCGCAGGCGATCGTGACGCACGAGGATTTCGTGCTGGGCATTCCCGCGGCTCTTGACCCGGCGAGAACCGCCCCGTTGCTGTGCGCGGGGATCACCACCTACTCGCCGTTGCGACACTGGGGTGTCGCCCCTGGCACACGCGTTGCGATCATGGGCATGGGTGGCCTCGGGCACATGGGCGTCAAAATCGCCGCCGCCCTCGGAGCCGAGGTAACCGTGCTCTCGCGGGGCACGAAGAAGAGGGCTGATGCGCTCGCCTTCGGCGCGAAGAGCTATGTCGATACGAGCGACACCGTCGCGCTCGCCGAGTTGGGCAAGAGCTTCGACCTCATCCTCAACACCGTTTCGGCCAGTCTCGACATCGTGGCCTATCTGCGTCTGCTCGACGTTGACGGGGTGCTCGTGAACGTGGGAGCACCGCCCGAGCCCTTCTCGGTGCCTTCGTTCTCGCTCATCGGCGCGCGTCGCACGCTCGCCGGATCGCTCACCGGTGGCATCCCCGAGACCCAGGAGATGCTGGAGTTCTGCGCGCAGCACGGCATCCACCCCGAGACCGAACTCATCGCGGCCTCGAGCATCAACGAGGCGTGGGAGCGCGTGCTCTCCGCCGAGGTGCGCTACCGATTCGTCATCGACACCCACACGCTCTGAGGGATGCGCGCCGGACCGTAGTGGCGCGATCTAGCGCACACCCCACGCGTAGCTCTGCTTCTGCAGCTTCAGGTACATAAGAGTGTCGGTGTCGGTGATCCGGTCGATGCCACGGATGCGCTGCGAGATCAACTCCAGCAGATGAGCGTCGCTCTCACACACCACCTCGATCAACAGGTCGTAGCTGCCGGTGGTGATGACGACGTAGTCGACCTCGGGCAACTCCGACAGCGCCTCGGCAATGGGTTCGAGCGGGCCAGAGGCACGGATGCCGATCATCGCCTGTCGCGCGAAACCGAGCTGGGTCGGATCGGTGACCGCGACCACCTGCATGACCCCCGCGTCGATCAGTCGCTTGACCCGCTTGCGCACAGCCGCCTCACTGAGGCCGACGATCTCGGCGATGGCGGCATAGGGGGCGCGACCATCGCGTTGCAGTTCGGCGATGATCGCCTTATCGAGCGCGTCGGGATGCACTTAGAGTCGTTCCCACGCCTCGGTGAGCACAGCGCGCAGAATCTGCGCCATCTCATCGAAGTGAGACTGATCGCAGATCAGCGGGGGAGACAACTGGATCACCGGGTCGCCGCGATCATCCGCGCGACAATAGAGCCCCGCGTCGAAGAGGGCCTCCGAGAGGAAGCCGCGCAGCAGCCGTTCGCTCTCCGCGTCGGTGAAGGTGGCCTTCGTCGCCTTGTCTTTGACGAGTTCGATGCCGTAGAAGTAGCCGTCGCCGCGCACATCCCCCACGATCGGAAGGTCACGCAATCCCTCGAGCGTCGCGCGGAAGGCGTCTTCGTTGGCCCGCACATGCTCGAGCACACCTTCGCGCTCGAAGATGTCGAGGTTGGCCAGCGCCACGGCGGATGACACGGGGTGACCGCCGAAGGTGTAGCCGTGCGCGAACATCGCCGTGCCATCCTTGAACGGCTCGAACAGGCGGTCGCTGGCGATCATCGCCCCGAGCGGCGCATAGCCCGAGGTGAGGCCCTTGGCGCAGGTGATGATGTCGGGCTCGTAGCCGTAGCGCTCGGCGCCGAACATGGTGCCCAGGCGCCCGAAGGCGCAGATCACCTCGTCCGAGACGAGCAGCACATCGTATTCGTCGCAGATCTCGCGCACCCGCTGGAAGTAGCCGGGAGGAGGAGGAAAGCACCCGCCCGCGTTCTGCACCGGCTCGAGCACGACAGCCGCGACCGTGTCGGGGCCTTCCTGCTCGATGGCGATGGCGATCTGATCCGCCGCCCAGCGCCCGAACGCCTCGGGGTCGTTGCCGTGCACGGGTGCGCGGTAGATATTGGTGTTCGGCACCCGGAAGGTCGAGGGCACGAGCGGCTCGAACATCTGCTTGAGAGGGGGCAGGCCCGTGATCGACAGAGCGCCGTGCGTTGTGCCGTGATAGGCGATCGCGCGACTGATGACCTTGTGCTTCAGAGGCTTGCCGACGAGCTTGAAGTAGTTCTTCGCGAGCTTCCAGGCACTCTCGACGGCTTCGCCACCGCCGCTGGTGAAGAAGACGCGGTTGAGGGTGCCTGGTGTGAGTGAGGCGACCTTCTCGGCAAGCTCCAAAGCCGTGGGATGCGCGTACGACCAAATCGGAAAGTAGGCGAGCTTCTGCGACTGCGCCGCTGCCGCTTCGCCGAGTTCCACGCGGCCGTGACCAAGCTGATTGACGAACAGCCCGGCCAGGCCGTCGAGGTATCGCTTGCCGCGGTCATCCCAGATGTAGGCCCCCTCGCCGCGCACGATCACCGGTGTTCGCGCGGCGCCAGCCATGCGGGTGAAGTGCAGCCACAGGTGGTCAGCGGGGGTCGACATCAGCATGCCTCTTTCTTTTCTTTGAGGGACGGGGGTGCGGCACAGGGTGCCACACCCCCGTCTTCGTTACTCGGATGCCGGCACGCAGAGCACCGGGCGGGTGCTCAGGTGCAGCAACTTGTGCGGCGTCGAGCCGAGGAAAGCACCGCGCATGGGGCTTTCACCCCAGGTGCCGACCACGATCACGCTCGCGTCGTGCGCCTCGGCCTGAGCGAGCAGGGCATCGACGGGCTTTGCCGACACCAGCGCCATGCTCGCTTCGACACCCGCCTTCTTCGCCTGCTCGATCGCCGGGGCGATCACGGTGCGACCACGTTGTTCCAAGGCCTCTTCGTGACTGCGCAGCTCTTCGCCGAGGTTCCCGGGAGGGGCGGTGCCATACACGATGACCAGTGGTTCGCCGTATTTCTTGGCCACGTTGATCGCGGCCGTCAGGGCCGACTGTGCCCCGGGGGACTCGTCGTAGCCGAGGATGACGCTCATGCTGAGGCTCCTTCTTCACTCCGGGCCTTTTCGGCCGCGAACTTCACAATGTCCTCTTCCGCGGTGCTCGGCTGCTCTTCCCAGAACCGACGGTCACGGAAGTACCAGATGACCATCAGCAGCACACCGGCCAGGAAGATGCCGACACCGATGACGAGGGGCGGGCCGAAGCCGAACCAGGAGGTCTGGCTGTAGGAGTTCTCCGGGTCAGCGTAGTCGATCACCGCCATCACGAGCAGCCAGATGAGCATGAGCGCACCCAGCACAGGGCCGACACCGATCAGCACGAAGTTCTTCACGCTCGCCGTCAGGCGCTTGCGGAAGTAGATCGCGCAGGCGATGCCGGTCAGGGCGTAGTAGAAGGCGATCAGCAGACCCAAGGCCGTGAGCGAATCCCACAGGGCGTTCTCGCTGACAACAGAGAGCACCAGGTAGTAGACGATCGCGATGCCCGCAACCCACCAGGTCGAGACGTGGGGAGTGCGGAACTTCGGGTGAACCTTGCCGAACATCGCCGGCAGCGCACGTCGGCGAGCCATGCTGAGTCCGGTGCGGGATGCCGGGATGATCGTGGTCTGCGTCGATGCGATCGCGGAGGTGGCAACCGCGAGCATGACGATCCAGGCCCACGGCCCCATCGCCTCGGTCGCGATGAGTTCGAAGATCTTCTCTTCTTCCTCAAAGTTCTCTTCGAGCCAGTCGGTGCCGGCCAGAGCGAGAACTGCAACCGCGACCGAGAGGTAGGTCACGACGAGCACGACAGTTGACCAGACGCCTGCCTTACCCGGTGCCTGCGAGGAGTTGCTGGTCTCCTCGGTGAGGTTCACCGCCGATTCCCATCCCCAGTACGCAAAGACACCCAGCAGCAGACCGCCGGTCACACCGGCCCATCCGCCACCGAAGGGGTTCAGCCACTCCCACGAGGGCATGATCGAGGCGAACGGCGAGTTGTCGCTGAAGACCAGGTAGAGCGCCACCCCCGCAAACACGAGGAGTGCGACAACCTGGAACACGATGAGGGCGTTCTGCAGTCGTGCGGCCATCTCGGTGCCCCAGACGCAGATCGCGGTCATCACGATGATCAGCAGCACTGCCAGACCTCGTACCAGCCATTCGTTGTCGGCGGCATCCGTCATCCCGAAGGTGAGGAAGGAGAAGCGCACGCCGACTTCGGCGAGCGAACCCACGATCAGCACGCCGGTCATCGTGATCGCCCAACCGCCGATCCAGCCGAACCACGGCCCCATCGCGCGGGTGACCCACGAGAAGGTCGTACCGCAGTCTTGGTCGACGGTGTTGAGGTAGTAGAAAGCTGCGGCGATCAACAGCATCGGCACGAAACTGGCGAGCATGATGCCCGGGGCGTGTACGCCCACGAAGACCACCAGGCCGCCGATGATCGCGGCGAGCGTGTATGCCGGTGAGGTTGCGGCTATCCCGATGACGAGTGCATCGAAAAAGCCGATGGCGTTGGGTTTGAGGCTTGGTTGCCCGCCCTTGCCGCCCTCGCTTGCGAGGCCTGTCCCCGCCTTGCTGGCGTCGTTTGACACGAGCCCTCCTTTGCGTATTGACGACGAAAAAGTGCGCAGCATTCGACTTTGGATGCTGTATCCGTCGTTCCTAGAGGAAGATGCTACTGATCTCGTCGCTACTGCGCTAGAGTCACTTTCGCCAGCGTCTTGTGGTGCGAATGTGTTCGCGCCGCAGGCTTCGGGAAAGGAAGTGAGATCGATGAGGATCCTGCTGATCGGTGCCGGGGGTGTCGGAGGCGCCTTTGCCGCGATCGCCGCTCGTCGTGACTTCTACGAGACGATCGTCATCGCCGACTATGACGAGGCGCGCGCGCAGCGGGCGGCGCAGGTCGACGCGCGGTTCCGTTCGGCGCAGGTGGATGCTTCCGATGCGCGCTCGGTGGCGGCGCTGTGCGCGCAGCACGAGATCACCCACGTCATGAACGCGGTGGACCCGAGATTCGTCATGCCGATCTTCGACGGCGCGTTCGCGGCGGGTGCCCACTATCTCGACATGGCGATGAGCCTGTCGCATCGTCATGCGACGCATCCCTATAGCAAGGTCGGGGTCAAACTCGGCGACGAGCAGTTCGCCAAGGCTGCCCAGTGGGAGCGCGCCGGCACGCTCGCCCTCGTCGGCATCGGCGTCGAGCCGGGCCTGTCGGATGTCTTCGCCCGCCATGCCGCCGACGAGCTCTTCGATCACATCACCGAGCTGGGCACGCGCGATGGCGCGAACCTCGCCGTGCACGACGACGAGGGCAACGAGATCTTCGCTCCCTCTTTCTCGATCTGGACCACAATCGAAGAATGCCTCAACCCACCGGTGATCTGGGAGCGCTCGCGAGCCGATGTCGACGGCGGCTGGTTCACGACCGAGCCGTTCAGCGAGCCCGAGGTCTTCGACTTTCCCGAGGGGATCGGGCCGGTCGAATGCGTGAACGTCGAGCACGAAGAAGTGCTGCTCATGCCGCGCTGGATCGACTGCGACCGCGTCACATTCAAATACGGCCTCGGCGCGGAGTTCATCGGCGTGCTCAAGACCCTCAACACGCTCGGCCTTGACCGCACCGAGAAGGTGCGGGTGGGCGGGGTAGAGGTCTCGCCGCGGGATGTCGTGGCAGCCTGCCTTCCCGACCCCGCCACCATCGGCCCGGTGATGACCGGCAAGACCTGCGCGGGAGTGTGGGTGCGCGGCACCGGCAAGGATGGCAAACCCCGCTCGACCTACCTCTATCACGTGGTCGACAACGCCTGGTCGATGGCCGAGTACGGTCATCAATGCGTGGTGTGGCAGACCGCGATCAACCCCGTGATCGCGTTGGAGCTTCTCGCTAGCGGGGTGTGGACGGGTTCCGGCGTGCTCGGGCCCGAGGCGATGCCGCCCGCGCCCTTCCTCGACATGCTCGTCGAATACGGCAGCCCCTGGGGGCAGATGGAGCTGGACCCGGCATCCGGATAGCGTGCGGCGCGTGCCGAGTGTTCGGCCGACGACCGCGCGGCACCGCCGCTGTTACGATGAGTCCGTGAGCGTACAACTCGCCGAGCGGGCCGAGCAGGAGCATCTTGTTGATGCGCGGTCGGAGTCGGCTGCGGATCGCTTCATGCGACGACTGTTGCGCGTCGAGTCGGTGCCGCGCTCGCCGCGAGCGGAGCGGGAGGCGCACCGAGGCTTTCGGATCGCCCTGCTCGTCACCGGCATCCGCTGCCTGATCAGCTATCTGGCGATCCCGATTCTCGTGCCGATCGTCGGGCTCTCCGGATTCGTCGCCGCACCCATCGGGCTGGCGCTGTGCGTGGTCGCCGTGGTCAACGGCATCTACAGCGTGCGCCGCTTCTGGATCAGTGACAGCGCGCATAAATGGCTCTACACCTGGTTCATCGCCTTCGTCTTCGTCGTGCTCGCCGTGGCGATGGCCAGCGATGTGATCCGTCTGGTGGCCGCGCTATGAGCGGCTCTGAGACGCAGCACCGAGCGAGCCTCGACGAGGCTGTCGAGGTCATCGAGGAATCCCCCGAGAACCTGCCCCCGAAGGCGTGGGTGAGCTATGCGCTCTTCGCGGTGTTCGTCGTGGGCCTCGGTTCGTGCATGAGCCTGTGGATGTTCAGCTAGTCGTTCCCTGGCGCAGCAGCCCTTCGAGCGCGACGGAGAGCACGTCGCGTGCGATGTCTTCGGCATCCTCGCGCCCGCCGGGGCGATACCACTCGACGAGTGAGTTGATCATTCCGAACACGAGTCGCGTGGCAACGGCGGCGTCGACATCCGCTCGGATCAGGCCGTCTTCTTGCGCACCTCGCACGAGCGCGGTCATTCGCTGATCGAAGGCGCGGCGGCGGGCGAGGGCGGCTCGCTCGACCTCGCTGTTGCCGCGAAGACGCAGCAGAAGCGTGACCGAGGGCAACTCGGCGCTCAGCAGGCGAACCGCGCCGGTGATCACCGCGGTTAACTGATCAGAGGCCGTGCCGCCCTGACGGGCCGCCTCGGCCAGCGCACCCTCGAGGCCGCTGAGGGCCGTCTCGAGCGCGATCTGCAGAATCTCTTCTTTGGAACGGAAGTGGTGATACAGCGCCGACTTCGACAGCCCCAGCCTTTCGGCAAGGTCGGCGACCGAGGTCGCGTCATAGCCTTGCTCGTTGAACAGGCCCACGGCCCGGTGCAGCACCTCGGTGCGGTCGTAACCGGGCCGCCCGCGGCGGGCGGGGGCGGTGTCGGATGTCACAGCCCCAGTCTGGCATCCCTCTGTCGCCGCCGCCTCCGCCCCGGCGGATAGCGACGCACGGGGTGTTCGTGGCGTGCTTGCGAGGGCCGGTGCCGTCTGCGACGATTACTGAACGAGCGGTGAGTAAATTGCCGTCGAGGAGGATGGATGACCGAGGTCTTCCTGGTGGGCGGCGTGCGCACGGCCACCGGTCGCTACGGCGGTGCGCTCGCCGAGGTGCGCCCCGACGACCTTGCCGCCCTGGTCGTGGGCGAAGCGGTGGCGCGCAGCGGTGTGCCCGTCGAGGCACTCGATGAGGTGATCCTCGGGGCGGCGAACCAGGCGGGCGAAGACAACCGCAACGTCGCCCGTATGGCGGTGCTGCTCGCCGGGCTTCCCGACACCCTCCCCGGCATCACCGTCAACCGACTCTGCGCCTCGGGAATGTCAGCGGTCGCCATGGCCGCGCAGGCGATCCGGGCCGGGGATGCCTCCGCCATCATCGCGGGCGGTGTGGAGTCCATGACCCGCGCCCCCTGGGTGCAGGCAAAGCCCGTGCGTGCCTGGGCGAAGCCGGGGGATGCCTTCGACACCTCGATCGGCTGGCGTTTCACCAACCCCCGCTTGACGGCCCGTGACAAAGCCACCTTCTCGATGCCCGAGACCGCCGAAGAAGTCGCGCGTCTTGACGGAATCACCCGTGAAGAAGCGGATGCTTTCGCCCTGCTCAGCCATCAGCGTGCGCTCGCCGCGCAGACCGCCGGGCGCTTCGCCGCCGAGATCGTTGCGGTGCCGACGAGGGCGGGTGCCTTCGACGTCGACGAAGGACCGCGTGCGGACACCAGCCTTGAGGTGCTTGCCGGATTGCGCCCTGTCGTCGCGGGGGGAAGTGTCGTGACCGCGGGCAACTCTTCTTCTCTCAACGACGGCGCCTCGGCGGTTCTTGTCGCCGGGGCCGAGGCGATCACGCGCCACGGTCTTGTGCCGCGTGCGCGCATCGTGGCGGCGGCATCCGCCGCGCTCGCTCCCGAGATCATGGGGCTCGGGCCGGTGCCCGCGACCGAGAAGGCGCTCGCGAAGGCGGGTCTTTCGCTCTCTGACATCGGCGCGGTCGAACTCAACGAGGCTTTCGCAACGCAGTCGCTCGCCTCGATGAGACGCCTCGGACTCGACCCCGACATCGTCAACGCCGATGGCGGCGCGATCGCGCTCGGGCATCCGCTGGGGTCGAGCGGATGTCGCATCCTTGTGACACTGCTCGGCCGGATGGAACGCGAGGGCGCGCGCTTCGGCCTCGCCACGATGTGCGTTGGCGTCGGTCAAGGCACGGCGATGATCGTGGAGCGCATCGATGGCTGAGACGCTGCGCCTCGAGCGCCGGAGTGACCGGGTCGTGGCGACCCTTGACCGCCCCGAGACGCGAAATGCCATTGACCGCGAGCTGATCGATCAGCTTCACGCGCTCTGCGCCGAGTTGGAGCAGGAACCGCGCATCTTGATTCTGACCGGTGCTTCGGGAGTGTTTGCGAGCGGGGCCGACATCGCGCAGCTTCGCCAGCGCCGGGCGGCCGATGCGCGCGAGGGCATCAACACCTTCGCCTTCAGGCGGGTGCACGAACTGCCGATGCCCGTGATCGCGGCGATGGATGGCTATGCGCTGGGCGGCGGGGCAGAACTCGCCTATGCCGCCGATATCCGCATCGGCACGCCCGAGGTGCGCATCGGCAACCCCGAGACGGGCCTCGGCATCATTGCGGCAGCCGGTGCCACGTGGCGTCTGCCTCAGATCGTGGGAACGGCGCGCGCGGCGGAGCTTTTGCTGACGGGGCGGATTCTTGAGGGCGAAGAGGCGCTGTCGTGGGGTCTGCTGTCGTCGCTGCACCCGGCCGAAGAGCTTTTGGGCGCAGCGCACGCGATCGCTGACCGCATCGCGCGCAACGACCCGCTTGCTACGCAGCACAGCAAGCGTGCGCTGCGTGCGCCCACCGAGGCGCACCCCGACATTGACCTCGACCTCCAAGCCGAGCTTTTCGAAAGCCCGGAGAAAGAGCGAAGGATGCGCGAGTTCTTGGAGAGGAAGAAGAAGTGAACCCCCGCGTCGGCGTTCTGGGGGGCGGACGTATGGGCGCCGGCATTGCGCACGCCTTTCTGCTCGCCGGTGCTGAGGTCGTGGTGGTCGAGCGCGACGAAGCGCTGGCCGCCGCCGCTGCCGAGCGCATCCACGAGAGTGTGCGTCGCTCGGTGCAGCGGGGTACGAGTTCGCGCACGGTCGAGCAGCTCGACGCGGCGCTCTCCACGGCTGTCGGCATGGAGGCCTTCACAGGCGCCAGCCTCGTCGTCGAAGCGGTGCCCGAAGACCGCGCGCTGAAGGTCGAGGCCTTGCAGGCGGTGGAGGCGGTGCTGGCATCGGATGCCGTTCTGGCGAGCAATACCTCGTCGATCTCCATTGATGACCTGGCCTCGACGCTCATCCGACCAGGCAGCTTCCTCGGCTTGCACTTCTTCAACCCCGTGCCGGCCTCTGAGCTCGTCGAGATCGTCGTCGGCGAAGCGACCGACCCCCAGGTGCAGGGCGTTGCCCGCGAGTGGGTCGAAACACTCGGCAAGGCGGCGATCATTGTGCGGGACGCTCCCGGTTTCGCGTCCAGTCGCCTCGGGGTGGCGTTGGGGCTCGAGGCGATCCGGATGCTGGAGGAGGGCGTTGCCAGCGCCGCCGACATCGACACCGCGATGGAACGAGGCTACCGGCATCCCATGGGACCGCTGCGCACGAGCGACATCGTCGGGCTCGATGTGCGCCTCGGCATTGCCGAAGAGCTGCATGCAAAGCTGGGCGAGAGATTCGCGCCACCCGAACTGCTGCGAAAAATGGTCGCCGAAGGACACGTGGGCCGCAAATCAGGCCGAGGATTCTACGAATGGAGCGAGGGATGATGGCGATACTGCCCAGTTATGTGTGGGATGAGTGGTGGACACCCGCAAGCGGCGCTGAGGCGAGCGTCGTGCGCGACTCGTCGACGGGCGAGGAGGTCACGCGCCTGAGCACCGCGGGTCTGGACCTCGCCGCGGCGCTCGAGCACGCCCGCACCGTCGGGCAGCGAAGCCTCGGCGAACTCACCTTCCACCAGCGGGCGGTGCTGCTGAAGAGCTTCGCCACCGTGCTCAACGACCGCAAAGAGGAGCTCTATGCACTGTCTCTGCGCGCAGGAGCCACACGTCGTGACTCGCTGAGCGATGTCGACGGCGGCATCGGCGTGCTTTTCACCTACTCCTCCAAAGGGCGCCGCGAGCTGCCGAACAGCCAGGTCTACCTCGATGGCGCGGCCGAGTCGCTGTCGAAAGACGGCACATTCCTCGGGCGGCATATGTACACGCGGCTGCCCGGTGTGGCGGTGCAGATCAACGCCTTCAACTTTCCGACATGGGGCGCATTAGAGAAGTTCGCCCCCGCGTTTCTGGCCGGAGTCCCCTCGCTCATCAAGCCCGCGAGCCCGACCGCCTATGTCACGGAGGCGTGGGTGCGGATGCTTCTGGAGACCGGCCTGGTGCCGGCGGGTTCGCTGCAACTGGTGAGCGGCGGCATCCCGAACCTCTTCGAGAACCTGCGCCTGGGCGACATGGTCTCCTTCACCGGCAGCGCCTCGACCGCCGCGCGGCTGCGCGACCAGGCGGCAGACGGGGTGCGCTTCGTCGCCGAGACCGACTCGATCAATGCTTCGGTGCTCGGCCCGGATGCCACCCCCGGCACGCCCGAGTTCGACGGCTACATTCGCCAACTCTTCGTGGAGCTGACCACGAAGGCCGGGCAGAAGTGCACGGCCATCCGCCGCGCGATCGTGCCCACCGATGCGGTGGATGCCGTCGTCGAGGCGTTGGGGGCGATAATCGCAGAGCGCGTCGTCATCGGCGACCCGCACGCCGAGAACGTCACGATGGGCCCGCTGGTCTCGGAGGCCCAGCGCGAAGAGGTGCTGCGTCAGCTCGCCGTGCTGCAGGATGCCGGGGGTCGCGTGGTGCTGGGCTCGACGGCCCCGCCCGAGGTGACGCACGCGGATGGCACGCAAGGGGTCTCTCCCGGCGGCGCCTTTGTAACCCCGATCGTGCTCGCCTTCGACAACGCCCAGACCGATGCCGCTCATGACATCGAGGCCTTCGGACCGGTGACCAGCATCCTGCCCTATACGGATCTTGCCGATGCGGCCGAACTCGTGCGTCGCGGTGGCGGGTCTCTGGTGACGAGCGTGGCAACGAGCGATCCTGCGGTGGCGGTCGAACTGATGTCGCGCATGGGCGCGTACAACGGGCGCGTGCTCTTTCTCAGCAAGGAGAACCTGCGCACCTCGACCGGGCACGGTGCTCCCGTGCCGCACCTTGTGCACGGCGGGCCGGGAAGGGCCGGCGGTGGGGAAGAGCTCGGCGGCATCCGCGCCGTGCTGCACTATATGCAGCGCACCGCCGTGCAGGGCAGTCCCGAGATGCTGACCGCCCTTTCGGGCGTGTGGCACAGCGGGTCAGCCGCGGATGCGACGGGCGTCCATCCCTTCCGCAAGTCGCTGGCCGAGCTGCGTATCGGTGACCAGATCGCATCCGCATCCCGTGTGGTGACCCTCGATGACATCGAGACTTTCGCCCACTTCACGGGCGACACCTTCTATGCACATATGGACGAGGAATCAGCCGCCGCCAACCCCTTCTTCCCCGGGCGCGTCGCACACGGCTACCTTCTGGTGTCGTGGGCCGCGGGGCTCTTCGTCGACCCCGAGCCTGGCCCCGTTCTTGCCAACTACGGACTCGAGAACCTGCGTTTCGTGACCCCGGTGTCGCCGGACGACGAGATTCGCGTGACCCTTACCGCCAAGCAGATCACCCCTCGCGAGACCGACGAGTACGGCGAGGTGCGGTGGGATGCCGAGATCCGCAACCAGAACGACGAACTCGTCGCGAGCTACGACGTGCTGACCCTGGTTGCCAAGCAGCGCGCGTGAAAAATCGGGTCGTTGTCGTTGGGGCCGGATACGCCGGGCTCACAGCGGCGCTCGCGCTGGCCGATGCGGGCATCGACGCAGAGGTTTTCGAGGCGAGGGATCGCGTCGGCGGCCGCGCCTATTCGGTCACCACGGCTCAGGGCGCGGCTGTTGACCTCGGCGGCCAGTGGCTGGGCCGCCCGCACGAGAGGCTGCTCGCGCTCGCAGCCCGTTTCGGCGAGCAGACCCAGGCCGCACCCGCGGGGGCTGCGACCCTGATCGACGGCACGAAGCGGTACGGCTCGGGAGCGTCGCTCGCTCTTCGTGCTCCGCGCATGGTGTGGGGCTTGCAGTCGGCGCTCGCCCGACTGGAGGGACTCAGCAAGGGTGTCGACCCCGCGAGACCCTGGGCGAGCCCCGACGCCGAAGAGCTGGATGCCCGTTCGCTCGCCGAGTGGGTGGGCTCTGCCACGCGGCATCCGCTGGCCCGTGAACTCCTGCACGCGATGGTCGCCGTCAACGTATCTGCCGATACGAGCGAGGTATCTCTGCTTGGCGTGCTTGCGGACGTGTCGGGTGCGGGAGGCGTGAAGACCCTGCTCGGCGGCGCGGCGGAAGAATGGGTCTTCTCGCGTGGCGCAGACAAAGTGGCCGAGTCGATCGCCGCGTCGCTCGGCAGCGCAGTGCATTTGGAAACTCCGGTCCAGCGGATCGAGCAGACCGCCCACGGCGTGCGCCTGCATGGCACGGGCTGGGAGCGCGAGGCCGAACGCGTCGTGCTCGCCGTGCCGCCCCGCTTCGCCGCGCGGCTTCTCGGCGAAGAAGCGTCGCATCGGGCGAGGATGCACTCCGGAGGCGTGCTGAAGGCGGTCGCGGTGTACGAAAACGATTTCTGGCGTGCGGACGGTCACAGCGGGCAGACCGTGTCTCTGTCTGGCGACGGCGGCAACACTCTCGACGTCAGCCGGGGCGGGCAGGGCATGCTCGCAACCCTCATCGTGGGTCGTCGGGCGCAGCAACTAGACGCCCTGTCGCCACAGCAGCGCCATGAGCGGCTGTGTGACATCTTCGCCGGGGCCGTCGGCGAAGCCGGGTGCAGCCCCATCGAGGTGCACCAACACTCCTGGGCGAGCGACCCGTGGACGGCGGGCGGTTATGGCGAGCTGGCCCCACCGGGGTTGCTCACCAGCATCCCTTCGCGCCTGGATGAACCGCACGGGCGCGTGCACTTCGCCGGCACCGAGACCTCGCCGGCGTGGCGCGGTTATCTCGAGGGTGCCGTTCGTTCGGGCGAGCGGGCGGCCGCCGAAGTCGTGGCCGCACTCAGCCACGCTCAGAAGGAGCAGCGCCGATGACCCGCCCGATGATGCAGCGCGACCGCGCATCCGCAGCGCTCGGTATGGAGGTCGTGCTCGACGAGCCGGGGCGAGCGATCGTGAGCATGACGATCCGCGACGACATGCTCAACGGCTTCGGCATCACGCACGGGGGCATGGTCTTCACCCTCGCAGACACGGCGTTCGCGATCGCGTGCAACGAGGATGAGTTCGTCACCGTTGCCGCGGGTGCCGACATCGCCTTTTTGCAGAGCACGCGGGCGGGGCAGCGGCTCACGGCATCCGCAACCCGACGTTCAAAGAACCGGCGTGCGGGAATCTACGACGTCACCGTCACCGATGAGGAAGGCCAGGTGGTTGCCGAGTTTCGCGGGCGGTCGGTCACGACGGCACAAAGGATGCTGTGACGGGCGGTACTTGTCGCTCCCGACGCGGGGGCGATACAATTTACTGACCGATCGTTCTGTAAAGGCCCAGGGTCTCGTGATCCCGGCGAACGACAAGGAGATGGCATGGAAGTGCTCAAGGATGTCGACGAGCAGGCACTCTTCGACGAACTCATCGCTGCGGAGCAGCGCATCGAGCCCCGAGACTGGATGCCCGATGGCTACCGCAAGACCCTCATCCGTCAGATCTCCCAGCACGCGCACTCCGAGATCATCGGCATGCAGCCCGAGGGAAATTGGATCACGCGCGCGCCGAGCCTGAAGCGCAAGGCGATCCTGATGGCCAAGGTGCAAGACGAGGCGGGCCACGGCCTGTATCTGTACTCGGCAGCGCAGACTCTTGGCATCACTCGCGACGAGATGACCGAGCAACTCATCGACGGGCGCGCGAAGTACTCCTCGATCTTCAACTACCCGACCCCGACATGGGCCGATATGGGTTCGATCGGCTGGCTTGTCGACGGCGCGGCGATCTGCAATCAGGTTCCCCTCTGCCGTGCCTCTTATGGCCCTTACGGCCGCGCGATGGTGCGCATCTGCAAAGAGGAGTCGTTCCACCAGC
>CAZHIU010000014.1:0-38842 GCA_964532555.1 uncultured Microbacterium sp. | reverse complement strand
TGCGCACGATCGAGCCGATGTTCATATCGTGCTGCCAGTTCTCGATCGCGACGTGAAAGGGATGCCGCCGCTCATCCAGATCGGCGATGATCGCCTCCATGCGCCAATAGCGATAGCGATCGACGACGTTGCGGGTGTCGCCCTCGCGCAGCAGCTCCGGGTCGTAGTGCGCCTCGCGCGGCCACTCGCCCTCCCAGGGACCGACCCCGTGACTGCTTTCGGGCGCTTGGGTCATCCCGCCAGCGTAGCGCCGCCAGACTCACGACTAGGCTTGTCGAGTGGCCTCTCCCGCTGCCGACGACTATCTCAAGACGGTGTACGCACACACCGAGTGGCAGTCCGCGCCCATCACTCCCTCTGCCCTGGCCGCGAGCCTTAGGGTCGCGCCTTCCTCGGTGACCGAGATGGTCAAGAAGCTCTCAACATCCGGGCTCGTCTCCCACGTGCCTTACGGTGCTGTGCGGCTGACGCCCGAGGGCGAGCAGCGCGCGCTGGCGATGCTGCGCCGACACCGCCTGATTGAGACCTGGCTTGTGCGCGAGTTCGGCTACACCTGGGATGAGGTGCACGACGAAGCCGAGATTCTCGAGCATGCGATCAGCGACCGCTTGCTGGCCCGCATCGACGAGCGTCTCTCGTCTCCTCGTTTCGATCCCCACGGCGATGCGATTCCGGATGCCGAAGGTCGCGTTCACCGCGAGCCTTTCATCCTGCTCGCCGACGCCGCCGCGGGCCATCGCGGCACGGTGTTGCGCGTGAGCGACCGCGACCCAGAGCTGCTGCGCTCTCTTGAGGCGCTCGGCGTGCGTGTGGGGAGCGAGATCGTGGTGCGAAAGGATGGCTACGAGCTAGACGGGCGAGCAGCCATCCTTCCCCGCGGCACCGCTCAGGCGGTATGGCTGAGTGCGCACAGCGCGGCGAGCGCAGAAGGAGACGATGATGACCGAGCGTGATCTGTTGTTTCTCGTGCTGCTGCTCATGGGGCTGACGACCCTCGTTGTCATCATCGTGCAGTATGCGCGCTCGCGCGGCTCGGGTGGTGACGAGAACGACCACGGCGCGTGGTGGAATGGCCCCTGGGGCAACGACGAACGCTGACAACCCGCCCTACTGTCTACAGATGCAGGGCAGATCTACGGATGCAGGGCCGGATGGCGGCGTGTCGCCCTGCAGAGGTAGAACGGCCCTGCATCTGTGGGGCAACTCGACGCACCGGGCATCGGGACTTTGTCAGGACGTGCTTCCGTCGGCGTGCTCGGCGCTCAGGTCACGCACCGGAAGGTTCGGGTCGGGCCGCAGCAGGAGCCGGTCACCAGCTTTGATCTGACCGCCGTAGTCCAGCCCGTCGTTGTAGTTCACCAGTGCCCGCACGACGGTGCAGAACCGCTCCGTGATCGACCACAGGTTATCGCCAGGCTGGGCGGTGTACGCGATGAGGGCACCGTCTGTGTCGTACTCTGCGGGGCCGCTTGCCTGCGGGATGACACCGGAGTCGACCGGTTCACCGAACACGGCAATCTGCCACGGGTCGCCCTCCTTCTCTCTCCAGATGTCTGACCACGCGACCTCCTCGCAGTTCGGGTGGCGTGTCGGATCTGGGATGCTCGGCTGGCCCCACCAGAACTCGCCGGGCCGGGGTGCCCGCTCGGGCGTGTTGGCGGGGGCCGTTGTGTCGGCCGTCGGCGGCATGGTCGGCTCGGGCTCCGTCGTGGTCGTGCACCCGGAGAGCACCAGGGCAGCGAGCGCCAGGCCTGCAAGGGCAGTGGTCACCGAGGTTCTCATGCCCGCAACAGTAAGCCGCGTCGCTGACAAAAGCGTGTCAATACTGCGGGTCGAGTCCGAGGTCATCGAGGTCGAAGGCGGCGCGCCACTGGAGCCCCACGTCTTCGATCGCCCGCTGCGCACCGGTCTTGCGGTCGACGATCACCGCGACCGCCACGACATCCGCTCCTTCACGGCGCAGCACTTCGACGGCTTTCAGCGCCGACTGCCCCGTGGTCGAGGTGTCTTCGAGCACGACGACCCGGCGACCGGCGACATCCGCCCCCTCGATCTGACGACCGCGCCCGTGGTCTTTCGGCTCTTTGCGCACGACAAAGGCGTCGAGCGGCTGAGCGGTGCCCACAGAGGCGTGCAGAACCGCGTTGGCGATCGGGTCGGCACCGAGTGTCAGCCCTCCGACCGCGACCGCACCCAGATCCTGGATGAGATCGAGCATGACCCGCCCGATCGCGGGGGCCGCGCGGTGGTCAAGGGTGAGTCGTCGCATGTCGACGTAGTAACTCGCCTTCTTGCCACTGGACAGCGTGAAATCGCCGTGAAAGACCGCCTCGGCGCGAATCAGCGCGAGCAGAGCCTCGCGGTCGGCCTCGAGAGTGTTCACGCGCTCAAGTCTAGGCAAGGGCCGCCGGTGCTCAGGTCTCGGTGGCATCCGGATGCTCAGGGGCCACCCGAATGCGCTCGCGCTGAACCCGCACGACACGGTCGCGGCGACGGGTCAGCCATTCCAGCAGGATCGCAACGCCGGCACCCAACGCCACACCGATCGGAACAAGGTAGAGCAGCGCGAAGCCGAACACCTGGCCGGTCGAATACTCGACGCCAGTAATCGAGGGACCACCATCGCCCGTGAAAGCGACGATGCCCGCGACGATCGCCCCCGCAGCCGCGCCGAGGGCCATGAACACGCCGTAGCGCGGTACGCGCCGCACGGTGGCAAGGCCGGTGTCGGGGGTTTCTTCAGGCTCCATGGCCTTATTCTCGCACCTTTGGGTTCGCCGTCACCGCGCACGAAGGCCCTCACCCGAAGATGGCGGCCAGGTGAGGGCCTTCGCGGTTCAGAACCGCGTCAGAGCGATGTCTCGGCGCGGCGACGACGCACAGCGCCGAATCCCACGCCCGCGGCGATCAGCGCGGCCAGCACGATGCCGCCGGTGACCCACGGCCACAGAGGCATAGCGTGTGCCTCCGAGTCCTCCGGGGTCGTGACAGGTTCTTCCACGCCCGTGCCGCAATCGGTTCCGACCGGGATGATCGCCGAGATCGGGTCGAGCGCCTCGCCTGCGGGGTAGGTGCCGAAAGCATCGGCCCCCGCAGCAGTCAGCACCGCCGGAATCGCGACGAGCGTCAGCGTCCCATCGACCGGCGAGACTCCGGCGAGTGAGAACTGGGCGAAGCGCACGTTCTTGGCGTCAACGTCTGCACCACCCTGTGTTTCACCGGAGACGTCGAAGATGAGATACCCGGTATCTCCGGAGAGTTCGATGCGCGCGTTCTTCAAGGTCGTGTTCAGAGCGCCGTCGTGGCCGTGGAAGCGCAGGCTTCCGTCGAACTCCACAAGCCCGGCACGGGTGCTCGCCGAGTACGATCCGGTGCCATCCGCCCAGACGAAGTCGGGATAGTCATAACGGATGCCGTCGAGCTCCCACCCGCCCTTGGCGATGCCTTCGAGGTAGACGCGGAAGGTCTCCTTGAATCCCCACTTCAGTGTTGCACCGGTGGCCACGCACTCACCGAGCACCTGTGTGACCTTCACACGGTTGAGCGTGAAGGCGAGTCCGCGCACCACCGAGCCCTGAAGGGTCAGCGTGTGCTCACCCTCGGCAAGGGTCGCGGGAAGCGTCCCCGTCCAGCGAGCAATGCCTTCGGCATCCGCGGTGACCGTGCCCAGCAACACCGGTGTCGAATAGACGACGACCTTGATGTCTTGCTCGTTCGGCTGGAACCCCGGCGCTTCGAACGATGCCTGCTCGCCCGAGGTCAAGGCCGCCAGTTGCGCATCATCGATGGCAATCCCGGTGCTCGTGGGAGGCGTCGCCGGCAGTTCATCACTCTTCTGCGTCGTCGTGCTCGCCCGTGCGACCGTACCGGTCGAGCCTGCGGGCGCGGGCGCCGCCGACCCGATGGTGAAGGTGAGGGGGCTGAGCGTCGTGGCAAAGCCGCCCAAGATGCGCTCTCGACCGTCGACCGTGAGAGATGTCGGCACCGCCGTGTACGTCACCGCACCATCGTTCGTGCTCTTCGTGCCCGCGGCGAGGTTGAGCGTCGCGAACGCCACGCTCGCGCCTTCGTAGGTGAAGAAGATCGTTGCGGTGCTGGCAGAGCTGATGACGATCCGCGGGTTGCTCACGGTGACATCCAGTCCGCCGCTGTGGCCGGTGTAGCGCACGGTGCCGGTGTACGACACGGTGCCGAACCCCGTCTCGCTGTTGTATCCGCTAGCCGATGCTTGGCCGAACTGGAACTGACCGCCCGCTCGCGTCGCACCGCCCGACACGATGATCTCGCCCTTGGCGATGGGGCCGACGACGTAGTCGGTGAAGGCCGAAGAGATGGCCCAGCGCAGCGATCCGCCGCTCGGGGTCGCCGGGGTTGCCGGCTCGGTGTCGTCGGTCTCGCCCGGGTCGCTGTCGCCGGGATCGGTGTCTCCCGGCTCGCCGTCGCCCGGCTCGCCATCGCCCGGCTCTGTCTCGGCGGTGAAGGTGAGCGGGGTGAAGGTTTCAAATGGGGCGTAGACCGCGCCTCCACCCGCATAGCTGTAGATGCCGTAGTTCCCGTCGAGTTCTGACGAGTCGGTAACGGTGAAAGTCAGCTCGAAAGAGCCGTCCTCGGGGATGATGAAGCCGCCATTACCGGCGTTGATACTGCCACCGAACTGCGCCTCGTGCACACCCCACCGCTGCGAGAGGTTGCCCGTTCCGGGGCGCGAACCGTCCTGCGAGGGCGCCCAGTCATCCGACCACTTTCCAAAGACCACGTACACGCCACCGAAGTTTCCCGCCCCGACCGGCGCGCGCGTCGCATCCGTCGAAGGAGGATTGGCCACAAAGCCGGAGCCTGTCACGGTGATCGTCTCGCCCTCGGGGTCGAGCCCGGTCGACTTCGACACCACGATTTCCGGCGTGGGAAGGAAGGTGAGGGGGGTGAAGGTCTCGAAGGGGGCGTAGACCGCGCCACCGCCGGCGTAGCTGTAGATGCCGTAGTTGCCCTCCAGAAGTGAAGAGTCCGCGACCGTGAAGGTCAGCTCGAAAGAGCCGTCCTCAGGGATGATGAAGCCGCCGTTACCCGCGTTGATACTGCCACCGAACTGCGCCTCGTGCACACCCCAACGCTGCGAGAGGTTGCCCGAAGATGGCCGCGTGCCATCAGCCGATGGCGCCCAGTCATCCGACCACTTGCCGAAGACGACGTACACGCCACCGAAGTTTCCCGCCCCCACCGGCGCGCGCGTCGCATCCGTCGAAGGAGGGTTCGCCACAAAGCCGGAACCCGTCACGGTGATCGTCTCGCCACCCGGATTCAACCCGGTCGTTTTCGACACAACAATGTGGGGGCCGCTCGGCTCGTCGTCGGCCGTCGCGGGTAAGGCGATCAAGGCTCCGGCGAGAACCAAGAACAGCGCGGTCAGGGCAGCAAGCAGTGCCCTTCCGCGCTCCGTGATGGATGTGGATGCTACTGCGGTGTTCACTGATTCCCTCCTTGGGCCGCACGACCGCGAACACTTCGCTCGCGCTTCGATGCGATCGGATGGCAAAACGGCTTGACTTTAGTTAGGCTTGGCTAACCTCACTTTGGACGACGCTAGCCGATCACCGATGGCACGTCAAGTATTAGGTTAGCCTTACCTTATGAAACGTAGTCTTTCGCTGCTCATTCTCGCCGCGACCCTTGCCGTGGCCGGGTGCGCGAGCACCCCCGCAGCGAAGGAACCGACAGCGACGTCCTGCGCCGCTACAGAGGTGCGCATAGCCGAACTTCCAATGACTCAAGTGCGCGCAGCGCAAGGCGGCTCGACCGCCTGCCTCTCGGGCAACGCCATCGCCGCGATCGCCGATACGACCGCGCCAACTCTCCCGGTGACCGTCACCGACAGCGAAGGGCGTCGTGTCACCGTCACCGATATCAGTCGCATCCTCGCGGTCGACATCTCGGGCACGATTGCGGCGACGGTTTTCGCCCTGGGGCTGGGCGACAACGTCATCGGACGCGACTCGTCGACCGGATTCCTCGGCACCGAGAATCTGCCCCTCGTGACCAAGAGCGGGCACACGCTGAACCCCGAGGCGATACTCGAACTCGCCCCCACGGTGCTGCTGACCGATACGACGATCGGCCCGAAAGAGGTGCGGCAGCAGTTGCGGGATGCCGGAATCGCCGTCGTCGTGATTTCCGAAGAACGCCGCCTCGATACCATCGCCGAGCACATCGCCGAGGTCGCTGCAGCCCTCGGGGTTCGCGAGCGCGGAGCATCCCTCATCACAAGAATCGACGCCGAACTCCGCGCCGCCCTCGCCGAAATCGCCGAGGTCACGCCCGCCGCGACCGCAGACCGGGCGCGGATGCTCTTTCTCTATGTGCGCGGGAACGCCAACATCTACTACATCTTCGGGCGCGACTCGGGTGCCGACTCACTCATCGAGGCGATC
Organism: uncultured Microbacterium sp.; assembly: GCA_964532555.1. Classification (GTDB taxonomy): domain Bacteria; phylum Actinomycetota; class Actinomycetes; order Actinomycetales; family Microbacteriaceae; genus Microbacterium. The sequence goes on along the minus strand of CAZHIU010000014.1, from coordinate 32,417 downwards.
GGGGGCATTGACGTTGCCTCCGAGATCGGATGGGAGGGGATGAAGCCGATGACGGCGGAAGCGCTCGTGGCTGCACAGCCCGATGTGCTCGTCATGATGACCGAGGGGCTCGCCTCGGTCGGGGGCATCGACGGACTCATCTCGCGGATTCCCGCCATCGCAGAAACCCCGGCGGGGGCGAACCGACGCGTCATCGACATGGCCGACACCGACATCCTGAGCTTCGGGCCGCGCTCGCCCGAGATCGTGCGCGCGCTCGCACGCGCCCTCTATGCGCCGACGGCGAGCGGCTCGCACGGATGACCGGAGCACTCGTGACGACACCCACGGACCGGCGTTCTCGCTCGGTCTTCGCGCTGCTGCTCGCGGGGCTCATCGTCGCCCTCGTGACGACGTGCGTGATCTCGCTCGGCAGCGGACAGTACACGCTCTCGCCCAGCCAGATCGTCGGCATCCTTCTGCACGCCGTGGGTATCGACACGGCGTGGGCTCCCGAGAGCACGATGGGTACAGGCGTCATCCTGAACATTCGCCTTCCTCGTCTCGTGCTCGGTCTTCTGGTCGGTGCGGCGCTTGCCGTTGCGGGTGTGCTCATGCAGGCGATCTTCGGCAACCCGCTGGCCGATGCGGGCGTCGTCGGCGTATCATCCGGTGCCGCCCTCGGTGCCGCGGCGAGCCTGACCTTTGGCCTTTCGACGCTCGGGCTCTGGACGACGCCCACGCTCGCCTTCATCGGCGGCCTGCTCGCCGTGCTGGCGGTCTACTTCATCAGCCGTTCGGGAGGGCGCACCGAGGTTGTCACACTGCTGCTCACCGGCATCGCCATCAACGCCATCGCCGGGGCGGGTCTTGCCTTTCTGACCTTTCTCGGCACGAGTTCAACGCGCGAACAGATCGTGTTCTGGCAGCTCGGCTCGCTCAACGGCGCGCTCTGGCCGAACATCGCGATCGTCGCGCCGCTCGTGGCGGTCGGCACGGCCGTCGCCCTCTTTCTCGCCCATCGCCTCGACCTCTTCTCGCTCGGCGAGCGCACCGCCCGACACCTCGGGGTGCGGGTCGAGTTGCTGCGCATCGTCGTGATCGTCACTGTCGCCCTGCTCGTGTGCGCCGCGGTCGCCTTCGCCGGGATCATCGGTTTCGTGGGGCTTGTCATCCCGCACCTCATGCGCATGATCCTCGGCCCCGCGCACCTTCCCCTCGTGATCGCCTCGATGCTCGGCGGAGCGCTGCTCATCGCGATCGCCGACCTCGTTGCTCGCACCGCGGTGCCGCTGGCCGATATGCCCATCGGCATGATCACCTCGCTCGTGGGCGGGCCTTTCTTCTTGTGGCTGCTCGTGCGCACGCGCCGCCAGGCGGGGGGTTGGGCATGAACCTGCGCCTGATCGCCGATGAGGTCACCGTCTGGCCGGATGCCAGCCCTCGCCCGATCCTTGAAGACGCGTCGATCGAGATCGCGCCCGCAGAGGTGCACGCGCTGGTCGGCCCCAATGGCGCGGGCAAGTCCACCCTGTTCGGAGTGCTGGCCGGAGATATCGCCCCCCGCACAGGAACGGTACGGCTGGACGGGCAACGACTCTCCGACATCCGCCCCCGAGACCTCGCTCGTCGTCGCGCGGTGCTTCTGCAGCACAACGCGGTCTTCTTCTCTTTCACTGTGCGTCAGGTCGTGCAGATGGCACGCGCGCCCTGGGCGCGCACCCCCGCCGAGGCCGACGACGACAACGCGGTTGCCGCCGCGATGCTCGCTACCGAGGTTCTCCATCTCGGTGGCCGCTCGGTCTCGTCGCTCTCGGGTGGTGAGCGAGCACGGGTGGCATTGGCACGTGTGCTGGCACAGCGCACCGAGGTTCTGTTTCTCGACGAGCCGACGGCCGCCCTCGACCTCAAACACCACGAGGATGTGATGCGCATCGCTCGTGCCCGCGCGCGCGAGGGGGCGACCGTCGCGATCGTGCTGCACGATCTGAACGCCGCGCTCGCACACGCCGACCGGGTGACCTTGCTCTCTCGGGGGCGGGTTGTGGCATCCGGAACCCCCGCCGAGGTGCTCACCGCCGGGCGCATCGAGGCCGTCTACGGGCAGGCGGTCGAGGTGTTCGACCACCCGACCAGCGGCGTGCCCCTGGTCGTGCCCCGCCGCTGAGCGCGCCCTCGCGCAGATCAGGGACGCAGGGGCAGCAGATCTGAGAGCTCAGCACGCGTGCCGGATGCCTGGATGCGACCAGCCGCTGCGGCCTCGGCCCAGGCGGAGGCTCCGGTGGCCACGGCGATCCACGTCGCCGCGTCCATCTCGACGACGTTCGGTGGCGTGCCGCGCGCGTGCCGCGGACCCTGCACGACTTGCACCGCAGCGAAAGGGGGCACCCGCACTTCAACGCTGTTGCCGGGTGCCTTCTCGGCGAGAAGCTGCAAGAGATAACGCACAGCGGTCGCTATCTGCGAGCGGGCGGCATCCCCCGCGGCGACGGTGGCGAGCGCTTCCCGCCCCGCGGCGGTGTCGATTCTGCGCGCGACCATGCCCCCAGGGTACGCCGGGCGCGCAGCCGCATCCCCACACTCTGCACGGGTTAGGCTCGAAGAGCATGTCTGAACACGCAACGATCACGGGTGCCCGCGCCGAACTCATCGCCGCCGCGGGCAACTCTGAGCTGTGGAAACACAACTATCCCTCCGCCGGCACGAGCGCACACGCCGCCTCGGTGCTCATGCTGTTCGGCCGTCTTGACGCCATCCCGGCGCGCGCCGATGAGGTGACGGTCGCCGCTGATCTCGATGTGCTGCTGCAGCGGCGGGCGGCGACGCTCTCTTCGCATCCGGGGCAGGTGTCGTTTCCGGGCGGACGCCGCGAAGTCGGCGATCAGGATGCGGCCGCCACGGCTCTGCGCGAAGCTCAAGAAGAGACCGGCCTCGACCCGAGCGGAGTGGAGGTTCTCGCGACTCTTGCCCCGCTGCCCCTCGCCGTCAGCAACCATCTGGTCACCCCGGTGCTGGCGTGGTGGCGCGCGCCGACCCGCGTTGCCGCCGTCGATCACGCCGAAACCGTGGACGTCTTTCGTGCGCCGGTCGCACAGTTGCTCGACCCGGCCAATCGCTTCACCTCCGTGCTCACCCGTGGCCCGGTGACGTTTCGCGGCCCTGCCTTCAACCTCGACGGCACGATCGTATGGGGCTTCACCGCGATCCTGCTCGACGGACTCTTCCAGGCGGCGGGCTGGGTTCTGCCCTGGGATGCCTCGGCCGAACGCTCCATCGCCCTGTGAACGGCGCGGCGAGACGCACGCTGCCGCGCGACACGCATAGCTGTTTCGCGCGGCAGCGCGCGTCTCGAGAGATCCGAATGCCGGGCGTCACCGGAATCACCGCCGATAGGCTGGCGGCATGAAGATCCTCGTTCTCGGATCAGGCGCCCGCGAGCACGCGCTCGTGCTGGCGTTTCACGCCGAGAACGCGGGTCACGAGTTGTTCATCGCACCCGGTAACGGCGGGATCGGTGACCTCGCGCTGCTCGTCGACCTTGACCCCCTCGACGGTTCCGCCGTCACCGACTTTGCTCTCGCCCAAGCAATCGACCTCGTCGTGATCGGCCCCGAAGCCCCCTTGATCGCGGGGGTGGCCGATGCTCTGCGCGAGCGCGGCATCCCGACCTTTGGCCCGAGCAGGGCGGCAGCCCAGCTCGAGGGCTCGAAGAGCTTCGCAAAACGGATCATGCACGCGGCAGGCGTTCCCACGGCACGCGCGATGCGTGCCACGACCCTCGCCGAGGCAGAAGAGGCGTTCACCGCACTCGGCGCCCCGTATGTCGTGAAGGCAGACGGGCTCGCCGCGGGCAAGGGCGTGCTCGTGACATCCGACCGTGCCGCGGCCCTCGATCACGCCGCGAAGTATCTCGGCTCGGGTGCCGTGCTGATCGAGGAGTATCTCGATGGCCCCGAGGTGTCGCTGTTCTTCGTCAGCGATGGCGATACCGTGCGCGCGCTCAGCCCGGCGCAAGACTACAAACGCGCCTACGACGGCGATATTGGCCCCAACACCGGCGGCATGGGTGCGTACTCGCCGCTGCCCTGGCTGGCCGAGCGTTTCGGCAGCGAGGGGGCGTTCGTCGCCGAGGTGACCGCGGCGGTGGCGCTTCCCGTCATCCGGCACATGGATGCCGAGGGCACGCCCTTTGTCGGCCTGCTCTACGCGGGTCTGGTGCTGACCGATGCCGGCGTGAAGGTGATCGAGTTCAATGCCCGCTTCGGCGACCCCGAGACGCAGGTTGTGCTGCCGCGGCTGCGCACGCCCCTCTCAGCACTGCTGCTCGCGGCGGCATCCGGGCACCTCGAAGACATCGATCAGCTCGAGTTCTCTGACGACGTCGCCATAACGGTTGTGCTCGCGAGCGGGGGCTACCCTGAGGCACCGAAGACGGGGCAGCCGCTGCGCGGCCTGCTGTCGGCAGCATCGGTCGATGGGGTCACCCTCGTGCATGCTGCGACGAGCCTTCCGGATGCGGCACAGGAGCACCTCGTCTCGACCGGCGGGCGCGTGCTGAACGTCGTCGCGACCGCTCCCGACTTCGCCCGCGCCCGCGCCCGCGCCTACACCGCAATGGGCCACATCGAACTCGATGGCAGCCACTTCCGCCTCGACATCGCCGCCGCGGTAGCGGAATAGTGCTCAGCGACCGGCGAGGAGTCCGGCGACGGAGATGTCCTCATCGAGCTGCGGCCAGTGAATGCCCTCACCGGCACCGATGAGCCGCCAGTCAGATCGAACTGAGGCGTCGGCTGCGAGAGTTGCAGACGTTCAAAGCATGTCGTCGTGTAGTTGGCAGTGAATCATCACGGTGTGGAGTTGCGGACGTGGCCGACGCGTGTCTGATAGAACATGGCTTTGCCTTAACGGGCGTCGTCATGTCCCTTGGTGGTGCAAGCATGGGATGTGGTCAAGGGCTTACGCAGTGAGCACAGTTGAGGGAGTGCGGAGTGACAAGCGACGAGGAAAAGAACAGGCCGGAGCAGGGCGCTGCACCTCGTGATGCAGAGCAGGCGCGCTCGCTCTGGATGTGGCCGACTTTCACGCTGACCTTAACGATGTTCCCTGCGCTGGCATCGGTGATCCTAGTAGATCTGACGAGTCAGACGTTCTGTGAAGCGGCCGCCTCCGTGGCGGGCTGGTTGCTGAACACGAACGCCGAACAAGGCGTCGAGATGACTTCGGGCTTCGCCTTCCTCGCTGTCATGGCGACAATCGTGATCGGGATAGCTTTCTCCCTCCCGCCCAAGGGCATTCAGGTCCTGCCGGAGAAGAATCGCACGCTGATCGAAGTCCTCACTCTCGGGGTTACACTGCTGGTGTCCTTGTTCTCGGCGGCGGTGCTCTGGGTGATCGTCTGGCAGCGGGTGACGTTCGAGCTTGTCTTGTTGCTGCTCAGTGCATGGCTCGTGTCTGTTGTAGCCGGGCTGATCCCGCTCAAGCGCCCCGCCGCGGAGCGGTTGTATACCGCCAGGCGGGAGAGGGAGAAGCTCCGTGTTGCGGCGGAGAAGTGGGGCATCACAACCAGTACGACGATCGCGTGGCGTCAGCGAGTGGGCGCAGAAGGGGTGTACTGGCTGATTCCAGTGGTTGGCGTTCCGCTTCTCGGCGGGGCGGGCCTGGTCCGGGACTTCCGTGGCTTCCAGATCCATCTTGTTGCGTGGGAGTTTCTCGTGGCACTGGGATTGGGCGCGGTGATCGTTTCGGTCATGTGGCGCGCGATAACGCCGTTTCCGCCGCACAGGCTCAGCAATCGAGCTCTCTCTTGGATCGGCAGGAGTTTCGGCCTCTTCTTGATGGTCCTGGCGGTGCTGGGTGCGTTACTCGCGAGATTGTGGGGGTTCGCCGCGCTGTCTGCGTTTGCGATAGGCGTGGTCGTCGCGCTTTACATCGTGCCCGTGACACCGAGTCATCTCCCCTTCATCAGAACGCTCCGGACTGCCGCAACTCTCAAACAACTTATGCAGGCAGAGAAGTCGTGGGACAGCGTGCGGCAAGAGCTTGACGACGAACGGGAACACGAGAGCGCAACGTCGCGTAGGGAGGGAGCAGAGCGCCAGCCGGTGATCCGGATCGAGGTGTTCCGGCCCCGGTTGAGGCGCCGTTCTTCGGAGGGGGACACGTGACCCTCGGCATCGTCGAACGCTGCGCGTCTCAACCCACGTGCACAAGGGGCGGCTCGGTGACAAAGACGCGCAGAGGAAGTCGACATCGCCGCCGCGGTAGCCTGACGCCCACGCAAACGAGGCGTGCGGGATCGATCACCGAGCCGAGACAAGTAGCAGCGCACGGGATAATGAGCCTGTGACCACCCCGCTCGAACTGCCCGGCTGGCGGCACGTCTATTCCGGCAAGGTGCGCGATCTCTACCTTCCCGAGGCGCAGAACGACACGCGGATGCTTGTCGTGGCATCCGATCGCATCAGCGCCTTCGACCACGTGCTCAGACCCGCGATCCCGGGCAAGGGTGCGCTTCTGACCACGCTCAGTTCGTGGTGGTTCGCGCGCCTCGCAGAGGGTGATGACCCGATCCCGAATCACCTCGTCGAAGGAGATATTCCGGAAGCCGCGCGCGGGCGGGCGATGCTCGTGCGGGCGCTGGACATGCTGCCGGTCGAGTGCGTCGTGCGCGGGTACCTCAGCGGCTCGGGCTGGGCTGAATACCAAGCAACCGGGATGGTGTGCGGCATCCGGCTGCCCGGAGGCCTCAGCGAAGGCGACCGGCTGCCCGAGCCCATCTACACACCCGCCTACAAGGCGCCAATGGGTGAGCACGACGAGAACATCACCTTCGAGCAGTCGGTGGGACTCGTGGGGGCACAGCGCGCCGCCGAGCTGCGCGAGCGCTCGCTGGAGATCTACCGCCGTGCGGCAGAGATCGCCCTGTCGCGAGGGTTGATCCTGGCCGATACGAAGTTCGAGTTCGGCACGGATGCCACCGACACCCTGCGCCTAGCCGACGAGGTCCTGACGAGCGACTCCTCTCGCTATTGGGATGCGGCAGCCTGGGGGGCGGGTCTGACACCCGCCGAGCGCATGGCAAGCTTCGACAAGCAGATCGTGCGCGACTGGCTGGGCTCGCACTGGGACAGGCAGGGCGTGCCCCCCGAGCTGCCCGCCGACATCGTCGAGCGCACTGCATCCCGCTATCGCGAACTGATCGAGCGCCTGACCGCCTGAACCCCCACGCGCAGGCGCGCCGACGACTACGCTGGTGCGGTGGCCTCTCCCGAGCTCGACCGTGCGGCATCCCTCATCGGAGAGATTCCCGACTACCCGGAACCGGGCATCCTCTTTCGCGACATCACGCCGCTTCTGGCCGATGCGGCCGCCCTCAGCGCCACCACCGAGGCCCTGATCGCCCCCTTCACCGGTACGTTCGACGTGGTGGCGGGGATCGAGGCGCGCGGCTTTCTTCTCGCCGGCGCCGCCGCCATCGCCGCCGGGGTGGGAGTGATCCCCATTCGCAAGGCAGGCAAGCTTCCCCGACCGGCCGCCTCGGTCGACTACGCCCTGGAATACGGCACCGCGACCATCGAGATGCACGACGATCTGCCGCCGGGTTCGAGGGTATTGCTCATCGATGATGTGCTCGCGACCGGCGGCACCCTCGCCGCAGGGCGCACCTTGATCGAGCGGCTCGGCAGCACGGTCACAGGCATCTCGGTGCTCTTCGAGATTTCCGGGCTCGGCGGGCGCGAGCTGATCGGCGAGCTGCATACGGTGTTCGCTTCCTGAATCGCGCTGAGACGCAAGCTGCCGCGCGAGACACACACCCGTTTCGCGCGGCAGCTTGCGTCTCGCGGGGGCCGCAGCGCAGCCGCCGATAGGATGAAAGAGCACCCCCGACATCCGGAGCCTGAAATGCCCACAATCGTCGTCGACGTCATGCCCAAGTCTGATCTGCTCGACCCGCAGGGCAAGGCGGTCACGGGGGCGCTGGCCCGGCTCGGCATCGAATCGTTCAGCGGTGTGCGCATCGGCAAACGTTTCGAGCTTCAGGTCGAGGGGGAAGTCACCGAAGAGGTGCTCGCCGAAGCCCACCGCATCGCCGAAGACATTCTCTCGAACGCGGTGATCGAAGACGTCACCGGGGTCGAGGTGCTTCCGTGAGCATCCGGATCGGGGTCATCACCTTCCCCGGCTCGCTCGATGATCGCGACGCGCAGCGCGCCGTGCGCCTCGCCGACGCCGAAGCCATCGCCCTCTGGCACGGGTCACACGACCTCGCAGGAGTCGACGCACTGATCCTTCCCGGCGGGTTCAGCTATGGCGACTACCTGCGCTCAGGTGCCATTGCCGCCCGTTCGCCGATCATGACCGAGGTGAAGGATGCCGCCGCCGCCGGGATGCCCATCCTCGGCATCTGCAACGGCTTTCAGATGCTCGTCGAGGCGCACCTGCTGCCGGGCGGGCTCATCCGCAACGACCATCAGCACTTCGTGCGTCGCGACCAGCGCCTGCGCGTTGAGAACACAGGCTCGGCGTGGACCAACCAGTTCGCGCCCGGGCAGGAGATCGTCATCCCCTTGAAGAACGCCGAGGGCGGCTACATCGCGAGTGCCGAGACGCTCGACCGTATCGAGGGCGAGGGGCTAGTGGCGTTCCGCTACCTCGGTGTGAATCCCAACGGATCGCTGCGCGACATCGCGGGCCTGGTGAACGAGCGCGGCAACGTGGTCGGGCTCATGCCGCATCCCGAGCACGCGACAGAGCCGGGCTTCGGCCCCGACACGGCCGAGGCCATGCGCTCGGGTACAGACGGTCTGGCCTTCTTCGCCAGCGCCATCGCCCACCTCGCTGCCGTGGCGACCTAGCGGCGGCCCGTCAGCACGACCGCCGCTGTCCCCGCCTCGCGGTAGCCGTCACCCCATAGTTGGCGGCCACACCCCGATGATCACGGCCATCGCGAGCACGGTGACAAGTTCCATCGCGATGTTCATCATCGTCAGCGTGAAGGGTCGCCCCTCGAAGCCGTCATGAGTGATGAAACGCGCCGCGGTGAAGCCCGCCCACAGGATGACACCGGTCAGCAGCGCCGCAACAAGGAACGAGCCCTCGTAGAAATGCCAGGCGATGGTCGTCGCCCCCGCGAGCACCCAGGCGAGCACGAACGAGGTCACGATCGCGACCACGATGGGTCTCCACGCGGCGGCGCTTGTCTCTGGCTGAGAAACCTTCGCCAGTTCCTTCCAGCGTTCGCCGAACACCTTCGGCGTGTACCAGACTGAGCCGATCACCATGCTCGCGAGGGTCGCGACCAGCACGGCCCAGTAGTTGATTTCGGGCACCATTGCTCCTCCTCAAGAAGAATCGATCGTGCTCACCCTACTCCCACCGACGTCGCACGCACAGAGTTTTGCCGCAGGCTCCCCCGTCGAAAAGACAGCGACGCGAGTAGGCTCAAGACCATGACGATCGACCTTGAGGCCCTCTATATCGACCTGCATCGCAACCCCGAGCTGTCGTTCCAAGAGACGCGCACCGCGGGGATCGCCGCGAGGCACCTGCGCGATCTTGGCTTCGAGGTGCACGAAAAGATCGGCAAGACCGGCGTCGCGGCGGTGCTCTCGAATGGCGCAGGCCCCGTCGTGTGGTTGCGCGCCGATATGGATGGTCTGCCGGTGCCCGAGCAGACGGGCCTGCCCTACGCGAGCACCGCACAGGGGATCGACCCCGAAGGAAGCACCGTTCCGGTGATGCACGCCTGCGGACACGACATGCACGTCACGGCGATGATCGGCGCGGCCGAGCAACTTGTCGCCGAGCGCGAGAACTGGTCGGGCACCGTCGTCATTCTGATCCAACCCGCCGAAGAGCTTGGCGAGGGTGCCCGCGCGATGCTCGACGAGGGCTTGCGCACGCTCGTGCCCCACCCCGATGTCGTGCTCGGCCAGCACGTCGCGCCGCTGCCCGCGGGCACGATAGGTGTGCGCCCGGGACCTCAGATGACGGCATCCGACGGCTTGCGCGTCACGATGTACGGGCGTGGCGGTCACGGCTCGCGCCCGGATGCGACGATCGACCCCATCGTGATGGCAGCGGCGACGATCATGCGGTTGCAGACGGTCGCCTCTCGCGAGATCGACCCGCGCGAGATCGGCGTGGTCACGGTCGGTTCGATCCATGCGGGGCTCAAGAACAACATCATCCCGGCCGAAGCGACGATGGCCCTGAGCCTGCGCTACCCCGACGACGAGGCCCGTGCGAAGGTGCTCGCAAGTGTCGAGCGAGTCATACGGGCCGAAGCGATGGCATCCGGCGCAGAGAAGGAGCCGCTGATCGAGAGCTTGCACTCCCTGCCCCCGACGATCAACGACGCGGATGCCACGGCGCGCGCGGTCGCAGCCTTCCATCGTGCCTTCGGCGAGAGCGCCGTGATCGACCCCGGTGTCTTCACCGGCAGCGAAGACGTCTCGTGGTTTGCCCGCGACACCGGCGTGCCCTTGGTGTTCTGGTTCTGGGGCGGACACGACCCTGCGGCTTTCGCAGCGGCTCACGAGGCGGGGCGTCTCGACAGCGACATCCCCACGAACCACTCGCCCTTCTTCGCGCCCGAGATACACCCCACCATCGAGGTCGGCGTGACCGCTCTGGTCACTGCGGCGCGGGAGTTTTTGACCTAGGCGCTCTCCGCGTCAGTTGCCGTGCACCGCTGTGCGGCGAATGTGATCGCGCGCGTGAGCGACGGCAGCATCCAGATTCTCGAAGAGATGGTGTCGCTTGCGCAGCAGACGCAGAACACCCACGCGCTCGGCGAGGTGACGGTGTCGATCCTGAATGCCCTTCACAAGCACGGAGATTCCGCGTCGTTCCAGGCTGGTGATCAGTTCGGTGATCACCTGGGCTCCGGTGGCGTCGAGCAGGTGGAGTTGCGACATCCGAACGATCACGACCTCGATATCGCGCAGCGCAGTGACCCGTTCGAGCATTCGCTCCGATGCCCCGAAAAAGAGCGCCCCTTCGAGCCGGAACAGAGCGATGCGCTCGTCTCCCGGCTCGACAGCGCCGGGGAGCTCCTCGCGGTGCACGCCACTGGCTCGCGCGAGCTGACGCAGCGAGAAGAAGGCGGCGACAGCGATACCGACGAGCACCGCGTAGACGAGATCGACGCTGATCGTAACGATCGCGGTCACGATGAAGACGAGGGTGTCGGCGCGTGTGGTGCTGACGACGGTGCGCATCGTCGCCAGCGACACCATGCGGAAGGCGGTGACCATGAGCACTCCAGCGAGCGCGGCAAGGGGGATGCGCGAGACGATCCCCGACCCCACGAAGACCACGAGCAAGAGAAGCAGTCCGTGGGTGATCGAGGCGAAGCGTGTGCGCGCACCGGCGCGCACATTTACCGCCGTGCGCGCGATCGCACCGGTCGCCGGCATCCCCCCGAAAAACCCGGCGGCGATGGATGCCAGCCCTTGGCCCACGAGTTCACGGTCGCCGTCGTAGGGGCCTGTGTCGGCGAGGGTTGCTGCGACTCGAGCTGAGAGCAGCGACTCTATCCCCGCGAGCGCTGCCACCGCGAGCGCAGGCCCGAGAAGTGCCGTGACCGTCGCCCACTCGACGCTCGGAAGCGCGGGCGCGGGCAGACCTACCGGCAACTCCCCGATGGTGTCGACCGGCAACTCACAGACCCAGACGAGCAGTGTCGCCAGGGCAATCGCCACGAGCGACCCGGGAAAGCGCGGGTGCATCCTCGGCGCAAGCAGCATGACCGCGACGACGAGCGCCACGATCCCGAGCGACCAGCCGAGCTTCGGCCAGGTGACCGTCATCAGCGACTGCGCCGCCGCGACCGCTGCGTTCGTGCTCTCGCCGACCGCGGTGCCCGTGGCTGTCGGCACCTGTTGCAGAAAGATGATGATCGCAATGCCGAGGGTGAAGCCCTCGATCACCGGCCAGGGAATGTAGCTGACGGTGCGGCCGAGGCGAAGGATGCCGCCCAGCAGCACGATCGAGCCCGAAAGCAGACACACCACACCGAGCACCGCGTGTCCGTAGTTCACCATGATCGGCGCGAGCACCACGACCATCGCACCGGTGGGGCCGGAGACCTGCACGGGCGAGCCGCCGAAGATGGCCGCGACGATTCCCGCGATGATGGCGGTCACCAGTCCCGCCTCGGCCCCTGCCCCGGAACTCACCCCGAACGCCAGGGCGAGGGGCAGAGCGACGATGCCGACGGTGATCCCCGCAGTGAGGTCCACTCGCCAACTGCGACCGAGTCCGCGGTAGTCGTCGCGCGAGGGTGCGAGACTGCGAACGATGGATGCTGCGCTCACCAGGCGTCCGGAATCGCCGGCAGGCCGTCGCGCTCGATGAGTTGCCGCTGTGTCGCCTCAAGAATCTCGCCGAGAAGCGCACGGGCTACTCGCAACAGATCGGCCACTTGCGCGTAGGCGAGGCGATAGAAGACCAGGCTGCCACGACGTTCGGCCGCGACGAGCCGATTGCGGCGAAGCACGGCGAGGTGCTGGGAGAGGTGGGATGCTTCCAGTTCGGTCTCGGCGAGAAGCTCCGAAACCGAAGCCTCGGGAGAGGCGGAGAGTACCTCGAGAATGCGGATGCGAATGGGGTGCGCGAGACCCTTGAAGAGCCCCGCCTTCACTTCGTAGAGAGGTCTGCTCGGGTTGTTGAGCACGATGAACTCCACGTCTGGTTTGTTGGTTTGATGAAATCATCATACTGCGAATCGAGGGCACCGCATCCGAATGCCGCCATCACCCCGATCCGGATCACCCAGATAGTGCGCCGCGCGAAAGGATGAGCGACGCGTACTCTGGAGGCATGAGCACCCACATCGGCGCCCAGCCGGGCGAGATCGCCCCCGTAGTTCTCTTTCCCGGCGACCCGCTGCGCGCACGGTGGATCGCCGAGACTTTTCTCGACGACGCTGTCTGCTACTCAGAGGTGCGCGGGATGCTGGGCTTCACCGGCACCTGGAACGGCCACCGCGTCTCGGTGCAGGGCTCGGGCATGGGGATGCCCTCGGCATCCATCTACGCCCACGAGCTGTTCGAGGAGTACGAGGTGCAAAAGATCGTGCGCGTGGGCTCCTGCGGCGGGCTCACCGAGAAGGTCGGAATGCGCGACATCATCATCGCGCAGGGCGCCTGCACCGACTCGGGCATCAACCGCGTGCGCTTTCACGGACTCGACTACGCACCCATCGCCGACTTCGGGCTGCTGCGAGCGGCGGTCGTGGCATCCGAGACGATGCCCCTGCAGCACGCCGTGCACGTGGGGCTTCTGCTGTCGAGCGACCAGTTCTACAGCACGCGCCCCGAACTGAACGAGGCCTTCCTGCGGCACGGCGTGCTCGGCATCGAAATGGAGACCAGCGCCCTCTACACTCTCGCCGCCTACCACGGGCGAAAGGCGCTGAGCATCTGTACGGTCTCTGACCACCTGGTCACGCACGAGAGCACCAGCTCGCAGGAGCGCGAGCAGACCTTTGGCGACATGATCCAGATCGCGCTCGCTGCGGCGACCGCCTAGAGCTGTTCGCAGGGCAGAGTCGCCGTTAGTTTCCGGATGCCTCGAGCAGCCCCTCCAGACGGCTGAAGGAAGCCTCCATGCCGTCTGCCATTCCGGTGGCGAGGATCATGTCGCGCAGTTCCTTGCTCGGATACTCGATGAGCACCGTGGCGAGGGTTGCGCCGTCTTCCTCGTAGAGACTGAGGTCGTTGATCGTCTCAGGGCCTTCGGTGCCCTGCATCCGTTCGGTGGTGACCGCCCGTCGCGGGGCGTCGATGAGAAGCACTTCGCCCTCGAAACCGAAGGGCTCACCCTCGGTGTCGCCGACCGGTGCCCAGGAGGTGCGGTGACTCTGACCGGGCTCGGTGGCGATGACGTTCTCGGTCATCTCCCAACCATCGGGACCGAACATCCACTGCCTGACCAGTTCATCGTCGTAGTGTGCGCGCCACACCAGTTCACGCGGGCCGTTGATCAGGCGCGTGATGCGCACATGAGTGTCGTCGAGAAGTTCGACTTGCGTTCCCTTGCCCTGCGCGTACTCGCGCAGATCCTTCAGCACGGCGTCAAGCTGACCCATCGCCTGGCGCGAGCCTTCGATCGCACCCATCTCGACCACCTGTTCGAGTGCTTCGAGCGAGTCGAAGTATGTGACGTTTCGCAGCGTAGAGCCCTCGGGGGTCGGCTCAAAAGTGAAGACCATGCGCATCGCGGGAAAGCCCTCGAACACGGTGCCCTCGGCATCGGTGAATGCGTCGAGCACTTCGAAGGCGGTGCCCTCGTCGATGCGAAGAAACTCCCATGACCCGTAGGAGTGCTCGCCCTGCGGGCTCACCATCGCGTATCGCACACGCCCGCCGAGGGTGAAGTCGAAGGCGGTGAAGGTGGCTGGCCATCCCGGAGGACCCCAGAAGCGTTCCAACTGTCGAGGCTGGGTAAAGGCGGCCCAGAGCCGCTCGACGGGGGCCGTTGTGTCGACAATGAGGGTCATCGTGAGACTTTCGGCATCGGTGGTGATTTCGCGTACAGGCATCTGTGATCCTTCGTGTTAGTGGTGGGGTTCAGCCAGCAGCGCATCGAGCCGGTCGATGCGTGCCCGCCAGAGGTCTTCGTAACGCGCAAGCAGGGCGCGAGCGCGTGCGATCATTTCGGGGTTGGCGCGCACGAGGCGTTCGCGCCCCTCGGCCCGCTTGATGATGAGCTGTGCCTCTTCGAGCACAGCGACGTGCTTTTGCACCGCGGTGAAAGACATCTCGTACTCTCGCGCGAGGCTTGAGATCGACTGTTCTCGCTCGATTGTGCGTCGCAGGATATCGCGCCTTGTCGCCGTGGCCAGGGCCTGGAAGACACGGTCGATCTCCGTTTCGCTCAGTTCTAATTGTGCAACCATTTGGTTGTACGTTACGGGATGCCGGATGCTGTGTCAAGCGCGGAGAAAGGTTCTTGTTCCGGTGGCGCGTCTTGCCGCGGCATCCCCTCGCCGTCCCCGAGGCAACCGCACGCTCTCGCCCCGCACGCGATCGAACCCCCGTACCCTAAAAGGGTGACCTCCACCGGCTTTGACCCTCGCGCCGTGCGCGCCGATTTTCCGCTGCTGCAGCGCGAAGTGCAGGGGCATCCGCTCGTCTACCTCGACTCGGGGGCGACCGGGCAACGGCCCGAGGCCGTGCTGGATGCCGAGCGCGAGTTTCTCACGAACACGAACGCGGCCGTGCACCGCGGTGCCCACACCCTCGCCGCCGAAGCGACCGAGCTCTTCGAGCAGGCACGCGAGACCGTCGCCGACTTCGTGGGTGCGGCCCCCGAGCAGTTGGTGTGGACGAGTGGCGCGACCTCCGCGCTCAACCTCATCGCCTATGCGATCGGCAATGCGACGGCGGGGCGGGGCGGGGCTGCCGCCGCGCGTTTCGCGCTCACGCCGGGTGACGAGATCGTGCTCACCGAGAGCGAGCACCACGCGAACCTCATTCCCTGGCAAGAGCTTGCGGCACGCACGGGTGCGCGCTTGCGGCACATCCCCGTGCGAGACGACGGTCGACTCGATATGGATGCGGCGGCATCCCTCATCGGCGAACGCACCCGCATTCTCGGCTTCCCCCATGTGTCGAACGTGCTGGGCATCGTCAACCCGGTCGCAGAGCTTGTCGCGCTGGCCCGCGCGGTCGGTGCGCTCGTCGTGCTCGACGCCTGCCAGTCTGTTCCGCATCTGCCGGTCGATTTTCCGGCGCTGGACGTAGACCTCGCCGTGTTCTCGGCCCACAAGATGCTCGGACCCACCGGTATCGGTGCGCTCTATGGCCGCAGCGAGGTGCTCAATGCCCTGCCGCCCTTTCTCACGGGTGGCTCGATGATCACCACGGTGACCCTCGATGAGGCCGAGTACCTGCCCGCACCCCAGCGGTTCGAGGCCGGCACGCAGCCGGTATCGCAAGCCGTGGGGCTCGCCGCAGCGGCACGCTATCTCGAAAAGCTCGGAATGCCGGCGGTCGCCGCGCACGAACAGGCCATCTCTGACCGAATGCTCGCGGGGCTGCGAGAGATACCCGGGGTGCGCGTGCTGGGCGATGCCGCCGGGGTGTCGCGAGTGGGGTTGGCTTCCTTTGGCATCGACGGTGTGCACGCACACGACGCCGGTCAGCTTCTCGATGCACGCGGCATCGCCGTGCGGGTCGGGCACCACTGCGCCCAGCCTCTGCACCGACGCTTCGGCCTCACCGCAACGGTGCGCGCGTCGGCCTCCGTGTTCACCACGATGGACGATGTGGATGCCCTGCTTGACGCGGTCGCCGCGGTGCGCGCGTATTTCGGAGTGGAATCATGAGCCTGGAATCTCTCTACCAAGAGCTGCTGCTCGATCACTCGAAGCGCCCGGTCGGCCAGGGTCTTGCCGAAGAGACCGAGCTGTCGGCGATCTCTTTCCAGCGCAACCCCGTGTGCGGCGACGAGGTGACCTTGCGCGCACGCGTCGATGAGCGAGGTCGCCTTGTCGAGGTCACCTGGGAGGGTTCGGGATGCTCGGTGTCACAGGCATCCGCGTCGATGCTCACCGCGCTGATGCGTGAGCGCGCCGCCGAGAACGACGGTGCGGTGGAGCGCACCGAGGTCGACGCCTTGATCGCCGGGTTCCGTGCGGCGCTGCGCTCGCGGGGAACCGTACCGCTTGACGAAGAGACCTTCGGGGATGCCGCCGCCCTCTCGGGCGTCTCGAAGTTCAGTGCCCGTGTGAAATGCGCAATGCTCGCATGGGTCGCGCTCGAAGACGACCTCACGCGACTGGGGTGATCGGCTAGCAGCCGGACGCGCCGGGCAGCTCGTCACAGGTATAGGCGACGAGCGCTGTGCGCGGCTCATAAACCTGAACCTGCTGCGATGGCCCGCGTGCGGTGACGTGCCCCGAGACGGTGATCCACGCGGTGCCGAAGTTGACCCGCGCGGTGTAGAGCACGTCGACACGCACGGTATAGAGACCGCGCGTGGCGTAGACGTGACCCGTCGCGGTCGGCGTGAACTGTGCCTGGCCCGCTGTCTCCCACGCCACTCCGGGCGCGCGCGTCGTCACCGTGGAGCCATCGCCGTAGTGGAAGCGATGCAGATCGGGAGTGAAGCGCACGCGGATGCTGCGCCCGAAGAGCGTGCCGCTCGTGTTGTACGTCGCGGATGACGCCACGAAGTTCGATGGCAACCCCGCGATCCCCACGCCGAAAGGCTCGACCGTCAGTGGGGAACCGGGCGGGGTGAAGCGCACCAGGTCGGAGATCGTGACCGAAGGAGTCGCAACGACAGTCGTGGCGCACGAGGCCGTGTTCCGGTTCCACCAGGCATCTTCGAGATCGCACCAGGAACCCGTGTAGACCGGTGGCGGGGATGGCGGTGTGCTCGGCCCCGGATTGGAACCGATGTTGCTGCCGGGGTTCGATCCAGGGGTGCCCGGTGTCGTCTGCTCCCCTCCGATGGTGATCGAGGTGCCGTCGTTTGTCGTGCAGAGGCCAAGTTGCTGCTCGAAGAATGAGCAGCTTCCAGAACTGACGGTAGACGTGGGGAAAACCAGTGAAGCGGCGAGAACGACGAATACCCCTAACATCCCCCCGCCCCCTCACGTACAGACTGTGACATCAGAAGGCGGTTATCGTCGAGAACGAAAGTCACGATCAATGTTGTGATGTGTTCACGCTCAGTAGGAGTTACATCGTTGCCCGATGAATCGACTATGCGCACTCCGGAGCTGTCTACACAAACTGCGGCAGTGATCCGCACGTTTCCGGGGCTCAGTTCGGCCTCGAGACCGCTAAAGTCGCCGATGATGGATGTGCCGACGAGACGAACTTCGCCCTGCTCATACGCTCTCCAGTTTTCTAGATCCGACTCGTAGAGAGTCCCCGTCACGTACTGCAACGGGTTCGCCTGTGTCTCACCGGCTGCATATCTACCTGTCGCATCTAGATAGTTGCTCACAACCTCCTCCGCCGCCGCAAAGGCCTCTTCTTCACTCGCAAAGAGCGGCGTCGGCGCGGGCGTCGTTGGCTGCTCCTCGGGCGCGCAGCCCAGAAGAAGCACAGCGACGAGCATCCCACTGCCCGCAGCGGCAAAGACTCGAGAAAGGCGAGAAGTCTTCATCCGCTCACGGTACCGACTTTCCTCCTCGCGGCACAGGAGTTGTCCACAGATCATCCCGGTTGATCGCCTGGACTACGCTTGTTCCATTCCGATTCTCTGAGAGAACCCATGCCGCACACCCTCTTAGAGCGAGACGCCGAGATCGACGCCATCGCGCAGGCCATGACCGACGCCGTGGCGGGCGCCTTCCGCACGGTCGTGGTGCGGGGTCAGGCGGGCATCGGCAAGACCGCCCTGCTCGACGCGGCCCGCGCCATCGCCGCCGAGCGCGGCTTCACGCAGCGCAGCAGTGTCTTCACCGTGCTGAGCGCAACGGCCTCGCACAGCGTTCTGTGGGACTGGTTCGCCGTCGACGCCGATCGCCTCGATGGCCCGGCGCGAACGGTGGCCGCCTTTCTCGAGACGGGCACAGCGCCGCATCCCGCAATGCTCACCTATGGCACCCAGTGGGCAGTCGCCGCGACATCAGATGAGGCGCCCTTGCTGCTCGTCGCCGACGATCTGCATTGGGCGGATGCCGGCAGTCGCCGCCTCATCGCCGATCTCGCCCTGCGTCTGCGCGGGGAGCCCGTCGTGCTTCTGCTGGCAGCCCGCCCCGATGCCGACATCGACGACGACCCCGCGTATTGCGCGCTGCTCGCCGCGCGCACAACGACGCTGCTGACGCCGAAGCCGCTGAGCGCTCGGGCGGTTGAAGAGCTGACGGTGGGTTCGAACGCTGACGCGGCCGAGATTCACCGGCTGAGCGGAGGCATCCCCTTCTATGTCAGCGAGCTCATCATGGCAGACGCGGGTGCCACGCCCGATCGCATCCAGAGTGCGCTGCGGGCACGGCTCTCGCTGCTCAACCCCGAGGCGCGCGAGGTGGCCGATCTGCTCGCCGCGGGCGGCGGCACGCTCCCGGGCGACATCCTCGAGCGCCTGAGCGCAAACGATCCGACGAGCGAAGCCACAAGCGCCCTCACCCACGCCCTCGATCAGCTCACCACCGCCGCCATCGCCACCCGCGACCGCGACGAGGTGACGATGACTCATCCGATTGTGACCGAGGCGATCCGTGCGGGTTTCGATGCACCCCGCAGCGAGCATCTGCACGAACGCATCTCTCGTGCACTGCGCGAAGCAGGTGCTCCCGCCGCTGCCGTCGCCGCACACGAGCTTCTCGCCGCTCCCGATGGCGACCGCGAGCGCGCCGCACGCCTCCGCGACGCGGGTGAGGCCGCCGAGCGCGCGGGCACGCCCGCCATCGCTGCGCAATACTTCGAGCGCGCCCTCGCCGAAGGCGGCGAATCCCCCCGCGAGAGGGCACAACTACTGTTCGCCGTCGGGCGCGCCCGTGTGCTCGAGGGCGAGGGCGATATCGACATCGAGGGGATCGCCACCGCATCTCCCGCGCTTGACGACCCCGTCGAGCGCGGAACCAACTGGGCTCAGCTCGGCGACCTGGCGTACATGGCCGGCGATGTGCGCACCTCGGCGCGTGCCTATGAGCTTGCCCGCGCGGCGCTCGATGAGGCGCATCGCGCCGAGAGCGGAGAAGAGGCCTTCGAGGCGCGGATGCTGCGGGCGAAGATCCTCGCCAACGAGATCACTTTCGCCCCCGAGGCGGCGGGCACCCTGCTGGCTTTCGCCGAGGACGCCGCGACAGCCACCCGCGCCGACGACCGCGCCGACGCCGCTCTCTATGCGGTCGCCGCGCTCGCGCTGACGCTCTCGGCAGGCCCGAGTGAGACGGCCCGAGACTATGCGCTGCGCGCCTATAACCAAGGGCTTGCGCCCGGCGGTGCCGACGATCCGATCAGCTACATGCTCTCGGGGGCGCTCAACTATCTCGGCCTCTACGAAGAGGGCGACGCCTGGCTGACCGCCGCACTCGACGACGCGCGGGCGCGCGGCAGCGTGTTCGGTTTCGGCACGGCGAGCTACGCGCGCGGCGGTCATTACCTTCGCTACGGCCACCTTCGCGCGGCGCTCGCCGATCTCGAAGCGAGTTGGTCGACGATCGGACTCGGATGGCACACCTACTTCTATCCGATCCGGCATTACCTCGTGCTGGCGCTGCTGCGGGCGGGCGATGGTGATCGCGCCCGAGAAGTTGCCGCTGTGGAGCCGCGTGGCGAGGGGGCGACGTTCTCGTTCCTCGACCCGATGACCCGCATCGAGGTGGCCCTCGTCACCGGCGATACCGCAACGGCGGCGCGTCTCGGTGCCGAGCTGCTCGGGCGCGAGCAGGCGCTTACCGCGGGCGGCGTCGATTGGCGAGTGAGCACCGCCAAAGCGCTCGGTCGCCGCAACGAAGAAGGTGACCTCGAACGGGCGCGGATGCTGCTGCACGACGCCCTCGCCGATGCCGAGCGCCTGGCGCATCCGATGGCGCACGCCGGCATCCTGCTCGATCTCGCCGAGTTCGCCGAAGAGCAGAGCACGGCCGAGGCGCTGTATCGGCGTGCCATGCTAGCAGCGGGCGACCAAGCGCGCTATGAGCGCGCCCAGGCGCAGATCGCTCTGGGCGAGATCGCCGCACGTCACGGCGACGCCGAGAAGGCGCGACGGCTTGTCACCGCGGCGCTCGACTACGCTCAGCGCGAGGGCGCCCGTCCGCTGCGAGACCGCGCTCACACACTGCTCGCGCGGGTGCGGGCCGGTGAGATCGATCCCCGCGCCGACCTCGTGAGCCTGCTCACGGCGGGCGAGCATCGCATCGCTCTGGCCGCCGCCGCCGGGGCGACCAATCGCCAGATCGCCGAGAGCCATTTCGTGACGCTCAAGACCGTCGAGTTTCATCTTGCCAACGCCTACCGCAAGCTCGGCATCACACGTCGTTCTGAGCTCGCCAGCATCCTTTCGGAACCCGATGCCCGCAGCCAGGCCGGGTGAGGCGGCGAGGCACCCTAGCTTTTGATCCCAGGGTGCGTTGGGCTCGCGCTGCGGGGTGCAGCCTCTCATGATGGACGCATGGCACTTCGATTCCGCACGATCGCCGCCGTCGCCAGCACGGCCATGATCACCCTCGTTCTCGCAGGCTGCACCGGCACGGCCACACCGCCCCCGCCGAGTGAGAGCCCCACAACGACGACTCCTCCCGCGGTCGAGTACCCCGCGATCGAGGTTGGCAGTTGCCTGGGCGGTGTGGAGCAGGATGCGGCACGCGGCCTGCTCGGCCCCGACTTCACCGCGGTGATCGATTGCGGTCTGCCCCATCTTTTCGAGGTGGTCGGAGTCATCGCGATGCCCGAGGGATGGATCGATACGAACGGCACCATCGAGCAGATCGACGAGCAACGCGCGGCACTGTTGAAGGCGGATGGCGCCAAGCGGCTCGCGTTCCGCTCGTACCTCACAGGCTTTTGCGAGTATCTGACGAGCGTCAGCATAGGCATCGATCAAGCCATGAACGGGGTCGCTGCGGGCGACACGGGGCTGCGGCCGGCAGGCAGCTTCTGGATCGATGCGACCATAGCGAGCGCCGCGCACTTGAAAGCGACCGGAGCCACCGAGGTCGCGTGTGTGGTCGACTTCACCGACCTCAAGGGGGATCGCATCCGCGTGACGTCGCCCTCGGGCGAGCCGGTGATCTACGACTTCTTGTCGCCCGACTTTCCCGTCGAACTGCGCTCGTGCCGCGCCTATGCCGAACCTGTCTCGCACTTGATATCGTGCGCCGAGGCACACTGGATAGAAACTTTCGCCGAGTTCGACGCATCGATCTTCGGAGACGAATTCGTCGATCGCGTGTGGGACACCTTCGAAGAGGGCGTGGCGCGCACACAAGAGGATGAGCGGCGTGCGGCCGATATGTGCCGCTCGGTGTTCGTGGGAGTTGCCGATGCCGGAAACCCCTCGACGCTGACGAAGATCTCGGCCAACTTCGAGTGGGACTGGACCAAGCTCAACGCCACCCACGCCAACGCCTACCCGATCTCGTGCGTTTTCGTCGCGACGGATACCGAGAACTACGACGTCATCGGTTCGCGCGTCGGAGTCGCCACCGGCGATGCGGAGCTCGTGCGGGTCAACTGAGGCACATTTTTCTTCCACATCAGCGTCGTCTCAAAGAGCCGCCAGTCCTCATTAGCTAGGCAAACACGAATAGGGTATCTAGGGTTGTTTGAGCTTCGTTGCCAGGCGCTCGCCTCATCTCGAAGTCATGCGGTGCCCGACCTCGTCAATCTCAAGGTCGCTCGTCCCTCGATATCGCGAATACGGGAAGCCGGCAATTTCCTCCCAGGTGTCACCGCGATCGTGTCGGACGATAGCTCGGCCGATAGCCTCCCCAAGTCGTACAGGCACCGCGTTGCCAAGCTGTCTGTACTGCTCCCTAAGCGGGCCTGCGACTTGCCACTCGTCCTTGAAGTCCTGTAGGCGTCGATACTCTTGTATGCTCAGCGGCCGGTTTAGCTCTGGATGAGCCAGGTCAGTTGCCGGCATTGCAGGATGGGTGACCACCGTTGGAGCAGGATCATCCCATGCCAGTCTCCGGAAGAAGCCCGTCTTCCCCCCACCAGAAAAATAGGAACGCCCCATCGCTTCCTTTGCGACATCAGGCGGCAGATCCTTCCAGTATTGGCCAGGGCCAAGCATTCGATAGTACTTGAGCCGCGCCTCGGGGAAGTCCAAGTGTTCAGCAGACTCCTCATTGAGACCGTTGACTGCATCGCGGAACGTTCGCCAGGGTTGGAGCCCGAATGCCCCGTGCTTCGCATGTGAAGGCTCAAGGAATGGAATACGACCTCGATCACGACTACACAGGATCACCACGCGTTCACGCTTCTGGGCTGATCCGAAGTTAGCCGCGTTGTACAGATTGAAGGAGACCGCGTAACCTGCGTCCCGCAATACATCGACAACGTAGGCGATAACACCTCCACGGCATGTATACCGTGCGCTGATGGTCTCGCCCCTATGCATCGACCCCTCCGCCACGGCCATGGATAGAAGTCCACGAACGTTCTCGATGACGGCATAACGCGGCTGGATCTCGCAGATCATGTCAATGAATCGTAAGAACACATTTCCGCGATGATCAGATAACCCACGCCGAGTTCCAGCGGTGCTGAACGCCTGACAGGGTGGCCCTCCGGCGATCACGTCGATCTGCTCCGTATCGAGTCCCGCTATCTCAAGCACGTCACGTGCGTCGTGCTTCCAGATATCGCCGACCACAGGAAGTCCATACTTATTCATCGCAATGGTTTCGCGCGCCCACCGGTCAATCTCGCACGCGAACCGCGTAGTGATGCCCTGATTCTCTAAGCCCTGATCCAACCCCATGGCACCGCTGAAGAAGCTAAGCAGGTTCAACCCATCCCGAGTCGACGTTGTTGTTCGCGTCGACCGCGAGAGCACTCCGGTTGCCGTCGCATGCGTCTCAACCGAGCTCGGGTCGACCATCCATACGCGCTCTAACTGCCGGCCGAACAGCACACCGTCACGCAGTAGCGCCCGTACTCGCTGTTGCGAGACCTTCAGCCGCAAAGCTGCTTCCTTGACGCTTATTGGCGCGGGATCAGACAGTAGTTCGCTCACGAAACTGAGGCTATACCGAGAGCTGGACACCACCAAGGAGGATGCCTACGCGTGTCCCATCGCTGGTCATCGACCGCTAGAGTCGTCCTAAGCGAAGGGACTGCCTATGAGGGCCACGACCGAAGACCAAATCCGGCTTGAGTTCCTCGCCTGTCTTCAGGGGACACTAGATCGCGTCCGTGGACAACTTGGCAATCAGCCCTTTCATGCCGCTCTGCTCTCCCCAGAAGCAATGTTTTGGAGCAAGTTCGAGCGTTCTTTCTCGACATCCTTTGGCCAGCGCGTGGTTGAGAGGATCTCAAAACTTGTCGTAGTCGACACCGACCCCGATGAAGCCCATTCTCAACGACGTACGGACGTGACACTCACGTCAACGCAGTGGGAAGAGATAGACAAGATCATCAATTACGCACGTGACGCGAGCCTTGGCGGCGCACGAAACGTGAACTGGCACTCGGAAGTGCAGCGGATACGCGACGCCGGTCACTTCGGCATGGGCGCGACCTCGACACGAACCATCATCTCGGATCTCGCGTGGCGCAGAGATGGTCAGTGGAGCTTCGTGTCAATCAAGACCGTCAAACCAAACCTGGATCAGACAGCACAAGCAAAGCGGGATCTACTCGCCCTCGCGACCAAAGACGACACGAATGAAGTTTTCTTTGGTCTGCCCTACAACCCCTACGGCGAGCAACTGAATGACTACGCATGGACTGTTCCGAGTCGCCTTTTTGACATGGTCGGTGGCCCACCCGTTCTTATCGGCAAGGACTACTGGGACACGCTCGGGGGAGAGGGAGCATTTCAGACCATTCTTCATCTCGCCATCGAGGCCGGCGAGATGTTCCGTCCGACATTGAACGACTTTGCGCACGGAGAGATTGTCGTCAAGATCGACTAAGGAAGTTGCGCGCAGTGTGCCGCCAGGGACACCGGGGCACAAGACACCTTCAACCCCCTCTACCGGTTGGACGACCGGTGGGGGCACGATGTTTGATCGCAAGACAGCAGCGCTCGCATCCGCCTAAACTGGAACAGCACCGCACCGCCTTCTTCTGGAGCCCGCGTGACCATCGAGCACACCCCCGACTCCGTCGCGAACGCGGAGGCGACGCCGGAGAAAGAGCAGCCCTACGCAGCGCTCGGGCTCAAGGACGATGAGTACGCACGCATCCGCGAAATCCTCGGCCGACGCCCGACATCCGGCGAGTTGGCGATGTACTCGGTGATGTGGTCTGAGCACTGCTCCTACAAGTCGTCGAAGATCTACCTGCGCCGCTTCGGGCAGAAGCTCAGCGAAGAGATGACGCAACGCCTCATGGTCGGCATGGGGCAGAACGCGGGTGTGGTCGACATCGGCGAGGGTTGGGCGGTCACCTTCAAAGTCGAGTCGCACAACCATCCTTCGTACATCGAGCCCTTCCAAGGGGCGGCCACCGGTGTCGGCGGGATCGTGCGCGACATCATCTCAATGGGGGCACGCCCGGTCGCGATCATGGACCAACTGCGCTTCGGTGCCATCGATCACCCCGATACGGCGCGCGTCGTGCACGGTGTCGTCGGTGGCATCAGCTTCTACGGCAACTGCCTGGGCCTGCCCAACATCGGCGGCGAGACGGTCTTCGACTCCGTCTACCAGGCGAACCCGCTGGTCAACGCCCTCGCCGTGGGGGTGCTGCGCCATGAAGACCTCACACTCGCCAATGCCTCGGGCATCGGCAACAAGGTGGTGCTCTTCGGGGCACGCACAGGCGGCGACGGGATCGGCGGAGCCAGCATCCTGGCATCCGACAGCTTCGATGAGAAAGGCCCGACCAAGCGGCCCGCCGTTCAGGTCGGTGACCCCTTCGCCGAGAAGGTGCTGATCGAATGCTGCCTCGAGCTCTATCAGGGCCGGCTGGTGCAGGCGATCCAAGACCTCGGCGCCGCGGGAATCTCGTGCGCGACCAGCGAACTGGCCGCCAACGGCGGCAGCGGCATGCGCATCTCGCTCGACAACGTGCTGCTGCGCGATCCCACGCTGACGGCCGAAGAAATCCTCATGAGCGAGTCGCAAGAGCGCATGATGGCGATCGTCGACCCGGCCCGACTCGACGATTTTTTTGCCGTCACCGCGAAGTGGGATGTCGAAACCAGTGTGCTCGGCGAGGTCACCGGCGACGGGCGCCTCGTCATCGACTGGAAGGGCGAGCGGATCGTCGACGTCGACCCCTCGACCGTCGCGATCGACGGCCCGGTATACGAACGACCCGTCAGCTATCCGAGCTGGCTCGATGCGCTGCAGGCCGATGACGCCGAGAGCCTCCCCCGCGACAACGACCCGGCGACCCTGAAGACGCAGTTCCTCAGCCTTCTTGCCTCGCCGAACCTCGCCGACAAGAGTTGGGTCACCAACCAATACGACTACTACGTGCTCGGCAACACAGCCCTCGCCTTTCCCGACGACGCCGGCATGATCCGCGTCGACGAGGCATCCGGCCTCGGCGTTGCCATTGCCACCGACTGCAACGCCCGCTATTGCCAGCTCGACCCCTACGCGGGCGCGCAGCTCGCTCTGGCCGAGGCCTACCGCAACGTCGCGGTCACCGGAGCCGTGCCCACCGCCGTCACTGATTGCCTGAACTTCGGCTCCCCCGAGAACCCCGAGGTCATGTGGCAGTTCGGCCAAACCGTCGACGGCCTCGCTGAGGGATGCTACGCCCTCGGCACCCCCGTCACCGGCGGAAACGTCTCGTTCTACAACCAGACGGGCGACTCACCCATTCACCCCACCCCGGTCGTGGGCGTTCTCGGCATCATCGACGATGTCGCGCGCCGCGTGCCCAGCGGCTGGCAGGATGCGGGCGAGAACATCTACCTGCTCGGCACGACCGCCATGGAACTGTCGGGATCGGCCTGGGCCGACACCGTGCACAACCACCTGGGCGGACGCCCGCCAGCGGTCGACCTCGTGGCTGAGAAGACGCTCGCGGGACTTCTGCACGCGGGCGCGAAAGAGGGGCTGATCTCTTCGGCGCACGATCTGTCATCGGGCGGGCTCGGCCAAGCACTCGCCGAGGGTGTGCTGCGCTTCGGCGTCGGCGCTCGGGTGTGGCTGAATGAGATCATGGAGCGCGACGGGGTGGATGCCGCATCCGCCCTCTTCTCGGAGTCCACCGCTCGCGTCATCGTCACCGTGCCCCGCGAAGACGATGTGCGCTTTCGAGGCCTGTGCGAGGGTCGCGGCTACCCGGTCGCCCGTATCGGCGTGACCGATAGCGAACCCAGCCTCGACGTGCAGAGCTTTTTTACCATCCCCGTTTCTAAACTGCGCGACACCGCACACACGACCCTGCCCGCCGCCTTCGGCCCGACCATTACGGAACGCCCATGAACAAGTACAGCGAAGACTACGGCGACCTCGCCGAACGCCGCAGCCGCCGCACCCGCATCGTCGCCTGGAGCGTGATCATCGCAATGGTGCTGGTCGGCGGCGGAGCAACCGTGCTGAGCTGGCTGCTCAGCTGATCGCGCGCACTATCGAGCCGCGCATAGGCTGAGATCATCATGGATCAGTTCTGGACCTTCGCGGGATCGTATTGGTGGCTCATCTTTCCGATTCTCGGCATGCTCGGCGGCGCCGGCAAGGCCTGGGAGCGCGCCGCCAAGCGTCGTCACGAACGGCGACTTGAGACCATCCGGGTCAAGGGCGAGATCAAGGCTGCCCAGTTCGCCGCACGCACCCAGCCGGTGCCCGCGCCCTCGAAGAAGCCTCGGGTTACCGCATCCTCTGCCGCCGTGCCGCCGAACCAGTTGCTCGAAAGGCTGTTCGCCGAGCACGATGAGATCACCGCGCGCTGGCTCGACTACGAACTGGATGTCGCGAAACTCATCGCTTTCCCCGCGATGAGCGACGGCCGCAACCCCCTGACCGCCGCATTCCTGCGCGCAAAGAAGATCGCCGACACCGTGCGCCCCAGTTCCAGCAAGGGCGTCTCGGAGGATGCCGTCGCCGAATACCTCGACGCGGTGGGCAGCTACGCGGTCACTTTCGACATCGCCGAGAAGGATGCCCGCCGCATCCGTGACTCGGGATTCAGCGAGCCCGAACGCAAGCGCCTCGCCCGCGCGCAGCAGCTTCTGCGGGTCGCGGTCGACGAGTCGGCCACGCAATCAGAACGCAATATCGCCTACAAGCGCGTGCGCGAAGAACTCGACGGCCTGATCGCCCTCTCTGACGAGGCCGTCATGGTGCTGGAGAAGAAGGTCGCCCGCGAACTCCCCGCCGGCGGCTGAGCAGAAGACCCGGGCGAGACCAGCAAGGGCTTAGGGATGCGTGCCCTGCGGCGCCTTGGGAGGGGCCCCGCGAAGCCACAGGGCGCGCACCCCGAAGCCCGTGTACATCACCACACGGACTTGACATGGGCTCCAGTTACATGGTTAGTTAGTTGAGTAACTAACCGTGCAACAAGGAGGCGACGTGATCGAAGAAGGCCGCCCGTTGTTCCTTCAAATCGCCGAGTCGATCGAAGAGTCCATTCTCGATGGCACGCTCGCAGAAGAATCCCAGGCGCCTTCGACCAACGAACTCGCCGCCTTCTATCGAATCAACCCCGCCACCGCCGCCAAAGGAGTCACCATGCTCACCGAGAAGGGAGTGCTCCACAAACGCCGCGGCATCGGCATGTTCGTCACCGCAGGAGCCCGCGCCCTCTTGCGAGAAGAGCGCCGTGCCGCCTTCGCCGAGCGCTACATCGACCCCCTGCTCGCCGAAGCCCGCACTCTCGGGCTCGGCCCCACCGACATCGCCGCCCTGCTGACTCAGCGCGCGGCGGCATCCGCCCACAACGAAGGGATCACCCCATGACCGCCGTGATCGAGGTCTCCGGCCTCACCAAACGCTACAAGCAGATCGTTGCCGTCGACGACGTCAGTTTCAGCATCCGTGAGAACACGATCTATGGCCTTCTCGGGCGCAACGGCGCCGGCAAGACCACGGTCATGTCGATCGTGACGGCGCAGAACTTTGCCACCCAGGGCGAGGTGACGGTGTTCGGTGAGCACCCTTACGAGAACGCGCGAGTGCTCGGGCGCATGTGTTTCGTGCGCGAGAGCCAGAAATACCCAGAGGATGCCACTCCCCTGCACGCCTTCCGCATCGCTCGCTTGTTCTACCCGAACTGGAGTCAGGAGTTCGCCGAGCGGCTGACCGCCGAGTTCCGGCTGCCGGTGAAGACCCGGATCAAGAAGCTCTCGCGCGGCCAACTGAGCGCCGTCGGGGTCATCATCGGCCTCGCCGCGCGCGCCGAGATCACCTTCTTCGATGAGCCGTATCTCGGCCTGGATGCCGTGGCCCGGCAGAACTTCTATGACCGGCTGCTCGAAGACTACGCCGAGCACCCGCGCACGATCATCCTCTCCAGCCACCTGATCGACGAGGTGTCGAATCTCATCGAGCGCGTGCTGGTGATCGACGAGGGCCGGATCATCATGGACGAAGAGACTGACGCCGTGCGCTCGCGTGCGGTGAATATCGTCGGCGACACCGCCGCGGTCGATGCCTTCGCCGCCCGTCGCGAGGTCATCCACCGCGAGAGCCTCGGACGCGTGTCGAGTGTGACCGTTCTTGGTCAACTCACCGCTGCCGATCGCGCCGCCATCGACGCCGCCAATCTCGATGTCGCACCGGTCTCGCTGCAGCAGCTCATCGTGCGCCTGACACAGCACTCATCGGATGCCGCGGCATCCGGCATCGAAGAAGGAGCCTCCCGATGAACCGCACCATGAACGTGATCCGCATGCAGTTGGTCAATCGTGAGACCTTCATCTGGATACCGCTGATCGTGCTGGGCGGAGCGTTCCTGCTCACCCTGGCGATCTACGCGATACTCATCGGCAGTGACGTCACCGGCCCCTTCTACGGCGGCGGCGCCCAGGCGCCGATGTGGTATTTCGCGGTCGTCGGCGCCCAGGCGCTGACGCTGACCTTTCCCTTCTCGCAGGCGATGAGCGTCACGCGCAGGGAGTTCTATCTCGGAACGCTCCTGACCGCGATGCTGACCGCAGGGCTGCTCGCGGTCGTGATGGTGATCGGCGGGTTCATCGAGGATGCGACCGGCGGATGGGGCATGGACGGCTACTTCTTCCACATCCCCTGGGTGACCGACTCCGGCCCCGCCGTTTCCGCACTGTTCTTCTTCACCCTGTCGATGCTGTTCTTCGCCTTCGGGTTCTGGAGCGCCACGATCTGGAAGCGCTATCGTGCCATCGGCCTGACCATTGCGCTTCTGGCGCTTGCCGTCGTGCTCGTCGCTTTGCTGTGGATCACCGCACGCCTGAACGCCTGGGCAGCCGTATTCATGTGGATCGTCGAACAGGGCGTGCTCGGCCTGTCGCTGTGGGGGCTCGTGCTGCTGCTCGTGCTCGCGGGTAGTTCGTACTTCACGCTGCGACGGGCGCTGCCCTAGCTAAGAGGTTCTTCCTGGGCACTTCGGGATGCTGCGGCGGCTCGCGACAATCTGGTGCGAGTTGCCGCAGCATCCCATCGTTTTGCGTCGAGCTTCGCGCCGGTCCGATGCGCCGAAGCAGTCTAGGCTGATCGCATGAGCCCCAAAGCCGCCTTGCCCGCCGCAAAGGATGCCACAGCCACCGCGAAGCGCACCACTCGCGCAGCCGAAGAGGCCGCGAAAGCGACGGCCAATGATGAGCGCAGCTACAAGTTGCGCCCGGTCGTCGAGCCGCAGCCGTCCACGCAATCACTGTGGACCCGCATCCAGCACCCCTTCGCCCTCGGGTTCCTTCTGGTGCTCGGTGGACTCGCCGCCTTCGTTCTCGGTCTTGCCCTCTCGAACCTCTCAACCGTGCTCATCTATATCGCCCTCGCGCTCTTCGCCGCTCTCGGGCTCGACCCAGCCGTGCGCTTTCTTGAGGCACGCGGGATGTCGCGCGCCCTCGCCATCGTGGTCGTGATGCTCGGTCTGATCGGCATCATCGCGCTCGTCATCGCGGCGATTCTGCCCACCGTGATCGCGCAGATCGCATCCTTCGTGAACGACATTCCCGACACGATCCGAGGCTTCCTCGACAGCGAACTGTATGCCAGCCTCTACGACCGCTTTGGCGAGCAGTTGGCAACGCTGATCGACGACATCCAGAAGTTCCTCACCGATCCTGGCAACCTCGCCGCGATCGCCGGTGGCACGCTGCAGGTCGGCATGGGGATCGCGACAGCGATCTCGGGCGCGGTCATCGTGCTCGTGCTCACCATCTACTTCGTGGCGACGCTGCCCACGATCAAGCAGTCGATGCTGCGCTTCGCCCCGGCCCGCGACCGCGAGAACGTCGCAACGATCACCGAGCAGATCACCGAGTCGGTGGGCGGCTATGTGATGGGGATGGTGGTGCTCGCCTTCCTCAACGCCGTCGTGGTCTTCTTCGCCCACCTGTTCCTCGGTCTGCCCTTCCCCCTGTTGATGGCGACCATGGCCTTCCTCATCACCCTCATTCCGCTCGTCGGTACCCTGATCTTCTGGGTCGTGGGCACGGGGCTGGCGCTTTTCACCAACCCGATGGCGGCTCTTGTCTTCGCGATCGTCTACCTGATCTACATGCAGGTGGAGGCTTATGTGCTCACACCGCGCGTGATGAACCGCACCATCGCGATCCCCGGTGCCCTGGTCGTGATCGGCGCACTCGTCGGCGGCACGCTGTTGGGTCTGCTGGGTGCACTCGTGGCGATTCCGGTCACTGCCTCGCTGCTCATCATCATCAAGCAGGTGTGGTTCGCCCGGCAGGATGCCAAGGTCTGACATCCGGCTGCCATTCGGCTCTCTCGCGGATGCAGGGTAGATCGACGGATGCAGGGTCGAGCCCCGGCGTGTCGCCCTGTATGCGAAGAACGACCCTGCATCTGTGAGAAGACAGGCGACCGCATGAGGACGGCTCTATCTGCTCAGTCGAGAAGTTCGTTGCGCACGATCACCGCGTCACGGGCGGCACCCACGCCGATGACCGAGATGCGCGTGTTGCTCATCGCTTCGAGCGCGAGCACATAGTCTTGGGCGTTCTTCGGCAGATCCTCGAAGCGGCGCGCCGTCGAGATATCCTCTGACCACCCGGGGTGGTACTCGAGGATCGGCTTCGCGTGATGAAAATCGCTCTGGTTGACCGGAACCTCGTCGAAGCGCACGCCTTCGATGTCATAGGCGACACACACCGGAATCTCTTCGAGTCCGGTCAGGATGTCGAGCTTGGTGAGCACCAGATCGGTGATGCCGTTGATGCGCGTGGCATAGCGTGTGATGGGTGCGTCATACCAGCCGACGCGGCGTGGACGTCCGGTCGTCGTGCCGAACTCGAAGCCGCGCGAGCGCAGCCACTCGCCGCTCTCGTCGTGCAACTCGGTCGGGAAAGGCCCCGAACCCACCCGAGTCGTGTACGCCTTGACGATGCCGACGATGCGGTCAAGTCGCGAGGGGCCGATCCCCGACCCCGACGCCGCTCCGGCGGCTGTCGCCGTCGAAGAGGTCACAAAGGGATAGGTGCCGTGGTCGACATCCAGCATTGTGGCCTGACCGCCCTCGAAGACCACGACCTCGCCGCGCTCCAGCGCCTCATCGATCAGGTGCCCGGTGTCGGCGACCATCGGCCGCAGGCGATCGGCATAGGAGAGCAGATCGTCGACCACTTCATCGACGGTGATCGCACGGCGGTTGTAGACCTTCAGCAGCAGGTGGTTCTTCTGCTCCAGCGCGCCCTCGACCTTCTGGCGCAGGATCTTCTCGTCGAAGAGGTCCTGGATA
>CAZHIU010000013.1:0-40259 GCA_964532555.1 uncultured Microbacterium sp. | reverse complement strand
GACGCCGAACGTGAGTACGCCTATGACGCCGACCCGCCGGCCAGCGGGAAACTGGTGACGGCATTGCAGCAGGCCGGTCCCGCGGGATGGACAGTCGTCGACATGAAGAACGACTGGAACGTGGTGTTCGCCGACTGACGGTGACGTCCGCCGAGTCCGCGTACCCACCCGGGACGGCGCCGGGTGGCGAGGGTGTCCGGGCCCACACTTTCGCGCCCTCGGGTTGCGGACTGATCTGGTGCGCTTAATGTCGCAGCATGGCGATCGGTGGGGTGCTCTTCGACATCGACGGCGTGTTGGTGACCTCGTGGAAGCCGATCGACGGCGCCGCGCAGACACTACGGACGCTGTCCGACCAGCAGATCGCCAGTGCCTACCTGACCAACACCACCACCCGCACCCGTGTCCAGATCGCCGAACTGCTGACCGAAGCGGGCATGGCGGTCAGGCCCGACGAGGTCATCACCGCCGCGGTGCTCACCGCCGATTTCGTCCGTGACCGGTATCCAGACGCGCGGTGTTTCCTGGTCAACAGCGGCGACGTCGCCGACGACATGCCGGGCATCGACATCGTCGCCTCGGTGGACACCCGCGGAGGGCCGATGCCCGACAAGCCGGATGTGGTGCTGCTCGGTGGCGCCGGACCCGAATACGACCATGTGACGCTGAGCTGGGTGTACGACTGGATGGCCCAGGGCGTGCCCGTCGTGGCGATGCACCGCAGCACCGCGTGGACCACGACCGAGGGGCTGCGGATCGACACCGGGCTGTACCTGATCGGGATGGAGGAGGCGTCCGGTCGCCGGGCCACCGCGGTGGGCAAGCCCGCTCCGGCGGGGTTCCTGGCCTCGGCCGCCCGGCTCGGGGTGGAACCCGACGAGATGTACATGGTGGGCGACGACCTCAACAACGACGTGCTGGCCGCCCAGGTGGTCGGGATGGCCGGGGTGCTGGTCCGCACCGGAAAATTCCGCCAGGACACGCTGGATCGTTGGGCCGCAGACGAATTCGCGATGCAACCCAACCATGTGATCGACTCCGTCGCCGACCTGCCGGCGCTGCTGGGTTTGTGAACTCGGCGGCGATTTGTGGAGTATGACCGGCGCTCACCGCCGTTGATACTCCACAAATCCCTACAGTTCGCGGTGCAGGATTCGGACGGCTTGGATGCGCGACTGCAACTGTTCGCTGTTGGCCGCTGCCACCGGCGGTCCGCCGCAGCGACGCCGCAACTCGTTGTGGATCCAGCCGTGCGGCTTGCCGGACTTGTGGTGCGTGGCCGAAACCAGCGCGTTGAGTTCGCGGCGCAGTTCGCGCAGCTGCCCGTGCGTCGACCGGGGACGGGTCTCACCCGATGCCGTGCGCTTCTGCAGCTGCTCATCCTGGCGACGGCTGAGCAGGTCACGCATCTGGCTCGCATCCAGCAGGCCCGGGATGCCCAGGTAGTCGGCCTCCTCGTCGCTGCCGGCCGGGGTCGCGGTGCCGAACGACGACCCGTCGAAGATGACCTGGTCCAGCTCGGCGTCGGCACCCAGCGACTCGAAACCGTTGTCGGGTTCACCCGGCTCGTCGCGGCGTTGCTCGCGCAGTTCCGCATCCAGCGGGTCCTCTTCGGACACGCGGTGCGGCCTGCCCAGCACGTGGTTGCGCTGTTTCTCGAGCTCGCTGGCCAGCTGCAGCAGGTTGGGCACCGACGGCAGGAAGATACTGGCCGTCTCGCCCGCCCGCCGGGAACGGACAAACCGGCCGATCGCCTGTGCGAAGAACAGCGGGGTCGACGCGCTGGTGGCGTACACACCGACCGCCAGCCGGGGCACGTCGACGCCTTCCGAAACCATGCGCACGGCCACCAACCACCTCGAGGTCGCCGCGCAGAAGGCGGTGATCCGGTCCGAGGAACCCGGATCGTCGGACAACACCACCGTCGGGGTTTCACCGGTGATCGTCACCAACAGGTCCGCGTAGGCACGCGCGGCCGTCTGGTCGGAGGCGATGATCATGCCGCCGGCGTCCGGAACGTGTTCGCGCAGCTGGCGCAGCCGGACGTCGGCGGCCGCGATGACCGCCGGCATCCACTCGCCCGCCGGGTTGAGCGCGGTGCGCCATGCCCGGGCGGTCTGCTCGGCGGTCAGCGGTTCGCCGAGGCGGGCCGCGTGTTCTTCGCCGGCGCTGTCGCGCCAGCGCGCCTCGCCGGAGTAGGCCATGAACACGACCGGCCGCACCACCCCGTCCGCCAGTGCCTCGGCGTAGCCGTAGGTGTGATCGGCCTTGGAGTGTTTCAAGCGCGCATCGTCCTCTTCGTAGGTGACGAACGGGATGGCACTGTCGTCGCTGCGGAACGGCGTCCCGGTCAGCGCGAGGCGCCGCGTCGCATCATCGAATGCCTCCCGGATCGCCTCGCCCCAACTCTTTGCGTCGCCGCCGTGGTGGATCTCGTCGAAGATCACCAACGTCCGGCGGTTCTCGGTGCGCACCCGGTGCCTGCTCGGGTGGCTGGCCACCTGCGCGTAGGTGACGACCACACCGTGGTAGTCCGAGGACGTCTGCGCGTTGGAGTTGGAGAACTTGGGGTCCAGTGCGATGCCGCTGCGGGCCGCGGCCGCAGCCCACTGCACCTTGAGGTGTTCGGTGGGCACCACGACGGTCACCTGGTCGACGGTGTGCTCGGCGAGCAGTTCGGCCGCGACGCGCAGCGCAAACGTCGTCTTGCCCGATCCGGGGGTGGCCACCGCGAGGAAGTCCCGCGGCTTGGCGGCCAGGTATTTCACCAGCGCTCGCCGCTGCCAGCCCCGCAAAGCCTGGGTGCTGGGCGCTGTGTCAGCCCGCACCCGAAGACTCCTCTCTGGAACGGATTGCAGCCTAGTTCAACGGATTACGGGTGTGCACGTTACCGGTGTGTCCGTCGGGCGTGTCTCAGCACCGCTCGAACCGACCTGCCAACGCCCGCTCGGCCGTCGATTCGGCACCGAAGATAATTGTGAAATCTCGCGTGCCGTGCAACGCTCTGCCGCATTGTTCGGCAGGGCGGGTCGGATCAGAAGAAACGGTGGGATGGCGTGGGGATGGCTACGTGGCACAAGCGGGTGGCACCCGCGATGGCAACTATGTCCTTGATGCTGGGAACCGCAACGGTAGCCACCGCGGTGAGCGCCGCCGAGGAAGCGATCTTGATCCCGGGAGCTACTGTCTTCAAGCCGATCAATCCGCTCTACCCGGTTGTCGCGCAAACCTACCCGGTCATCGGCATCCACTTCCACGACGACGATGACCCGCACCTGGTCGACTACTCGCAGAACGCACTCGCCGCCGACAAGGCCATCCGGGATGGAGTGGAGCAGGCGGTGATCGCGGTTCGCGAGACCCCCGACGGACCAGTGGTGGTCATCGGCGAATCGATGGGAAGCATGGTCGCTTCCCGGGTCGCAGTGGAACTCGCCGGCTCTGATGGTTCTTCAACGGACGACAT
Source organism: uncultured Microbacterium sp. (assembly GCA_964532555.1). Taxonomy (GTDB): domain Bacteria; phylum Actinomycetota; class Actinomycetes; order Actinomycetales; family Microbacteriaceae; genus Microbacterium. Next base: position 36,793 of record CAZHIU010000013.1, on the reverse strand, counting down.
CAGGATCGTGTTGATCGCTCCGCCGGAAGCGGGCGTTGCCGAGTACTTCAGGGAGGGCACGTTCATCCCCATCCTGAATTACCGAATCAGCCGCGTTCCGGAGTCTCCGTATCCCACCACGATCGTGATCGGTGAATACGACGGCTGGGCCGACCCGCCTGACCGTCCGTGGAACCTGGTTTCGCTCGCCAACGCGGTGGCCGGCATGGCCTTCGTTCATGGTCCGCCGATCGCGGCTGCCGATCCACTCGACGTGCCACTCGAGAACACCACCCACACGACGAATTCTCTGGGCGGCGAGGTCACCACCCATCTTGTGCCGACCGAGGACCTCCCCCTGACGCAGGCTTTCCGTCTTGTGGGCATTCCCGACCAGGTCATGGGCAAGGTCGATCAGATTCTTCGTCCTGTCGTCGATGCCGGATACCTCCGCCACGACAAACCCGGTGACCATCGCCCGTATCTGTCCGACGGCGAGATCCACCTCGACGTCGCGGGTGTGCAGCAGGTTCGGGAACGGTGGCCAGAGCGCCGCCGGGAGATCCGAGCCGACCTTGCGCGGTGGGCTGACAACCGCGGCGAACTGCGTCAGCGCATCCGGGGTGACCGCTTGGACAAGGTTGAAGGAAGCTTGCGGCGGCTGAAGCAAAAGGCAGAGGAAAAGGCGGAGCGGTGGGGGGAACGAACAAGCGACGCGGGCGGCGGGCTGTCGTCGGCTTCCCCGACTTCGGCCGGAACGACCTTGCACTCTCTCGGGTCGAGTGCTAAAAAGGCAGTTGGCACTCGCGACCGGTGAGTGCTAGGTCGGGATCGGTGAGACCGGGCCGCACAGCCCTGTCGTCCGTCGCGGGCACTGCGCCCGACCAAAAGACGTGCATCCCCAATCCGGAGGAACACTTCGCAATGGCCAAGACAATTGCGTATGACGAAGAGGCCCGTCGCGGCCTCGAGCGGGGCCTCAACGCCCTCGCTGACGCGGTAAAGGTGACGCTGGGCCCCAAGGGCCGCAACGTCGTCCTGGAGAAGAAGTGGGGCGCCCCCACGATCACCAACGACGGTGTGTCTATCGCCAAGGAAATCGAACTGGAAGACCCCTACGAGAAGATCGGCGCCGAGCTGGTCAAAGAGGTCGCCAAGAAGACCGACGACGTCGCCGGAGATGGAACGACGACGGCAACGGTCCTGGCTCAGGCGCTGGTGCGCGAGGGTCTGCGTAACGTCGCGGCCGGCGCTAACCCCCTCGGCCTGAAGCGCGGCATCGAGAAGGCCGTCGAGAAGATCACCGAGACGCTGCTGAAGTCCGCCAAGGAGGTCGAGACCAAGGAGCAGATCGCAGCCACCGCCGGTATCTCCGCGGGTGACCAGACCATCGGCGACCTGATCGCCGAGGCGATGGACAAGGTGGGCAACGAGGGTGTCATCACCGTCGAGGAGTCCAACACCTTCGGCCTGCAGCTGGAGCTCACCGAGGGCATGCGCTTCGACAAGGGCTACATCTCGGGTTACTTCGTCACCGACGCCGAGCGTCAGGAAGCCGTCCTGGAGGATCCGTACATCCTGCTGGTCAGCTCGAAGGTCTCGACCGTCAAGGATCTGCTGCCGCTGCTGGAGAAGGTCATCCAGTCCGGCAAGCCGCTGCTGATCATCGCCGAGGACGTCGAGGGCGAAGCCCTGTCCACCCTGGTGGTCAACAAGATCCGCGGCACCTTCAAGTCCGTCGCCGTCAAGGCACCGGGCTTCGGTGACCGCCGCAAGGCGATGCTGCAGGACATGGCGATCCTCACCGGTGGCCAGGTCGTCAGCGAAGAGGTCGGGCTGTCCCTGGAGACCGCCGACATCTCGCTGCTGGGCCAGGCCCGCAAGGTCGTCGTGACCAAGGACGAGACCACCATCGTCGAGGGTGCCGGGGATTCCGACGCCATCGCCGGCCGGGTGGCTCAGATCCGTGCCGAGATCGAGAACAGCGACTCCGACTACGACCGCGAGAAGCTGCAGGAGCGCCTGGCCAAGCTGGCCGGCGGTGTTGCGGTGATCAAGGCCGGAGCCGCCACCGAGGTGGAGCTCAAGGAGCGCAAGCACCGCATCGAGGATGCCGTGCGCAACGCCAAGGCCGCCGTCGAAGAGGGCATCGTCGCCGGCGGTGGCGTCGCACTCATCCAGGCTGGCAAGAAGGTCTTCGCGAAGCTCAAGCTGAGCGGCGACGAGGCCACGGGCGCCAACATCGTGCGCGTCGCCATCGAGGCGCCGCTCAAGCAGATCGCTCTGAACGCCGGTCTCGAACCCGGCGTCGTCGCGAACAAGGTGTCCGAACTCCCCGCGGGCCAGGGGCTCAACGCCGCCACGGGCGAGTACGTTGACATGCTGGCGGCGGGCATTAACGACCCGGTGAAGGTGACCCGTTCGGCGTTGCAGAACGCGGCGTCCATCGCGGGCCTGTTCCTGACGACCGAGGTCGTCGTCGCCGACAAGCCGGAGAAGGCAGCCGCGATGCCCGACCCCTCGGGCGGCATGGACTTCTGATCCACCGATCCAGCCAGGAGGCCTCGACCAATGGTCGAGGCCTCCTGCGTTCTCGCAGACCTCAGCGGAACAGGCTCACCGAGTACTGCTCGGCATCCGCATAGTGCGCCGCGGCGCTGCCCAGCGCCGTGCTGATCGACGCGAGCGCCTGTTCCACCTGCACCTGGGCGCTGCGCCACTGATCCACGCAGGCGTGGAAGGATGCGGCGGCGGCCCCCGACCACGAGGACTGCAACTGCACGAGCTGGGCCATCATGGCCGAGGACTCGCCCTGGATTCGCTCCGCGGTTGCGCGGGCGGCGGCGGTTGCGGCAAGAACGGCGTCCGTATCGACGGTGAAGGCGGTCATGGTGCTCCTTTCGATAGAGCATTGACGCTAGCCCTGACTCCCGCGCTCGCCGCCGGCCATCATCCTGCGGAGAACAAGTTGCAGCATCCCGTGTGAGGTGCAGAGCGACCGCTCGACAGCGGTTCAGCGACCGGATGCCCGAGCCAAGGGCAGGGCAACGATGAAGGTCGCGCCACCACCCGGGGTTTCCTCGACGCGGATGCTGCCGTTCAACGCCGACACGATCGAGGCGACGATCGCAAGCCCCAACCCCGAGCCACCCGTCTCTCTCGTGCGCGAAGTATCGGCACGCCAGAAGCGCTGGAAGATCTGCTCCCTGATCTGCGGGGGGATGCCCTCGCCATGATCGACGACAGCGATCTCACCCACCGCACGGGCGCGATCCACGCCGACAACGATCTCAATGGGACTTTCTGGCGCAGAGAAGCGCTGAGCGTTGCCGAGAAGATTGGCGATGACCTGCCGCACCTTGTGCTCTTCGCCGAGCACGAGCGGTGGAGTCGCGGTGGGGGCATCGACGACATCGCTGAAGTCGATGGCCGGTGGGGAGTCCGCACCGGCTCTCGCGTCATCCTGTCGTCCGAGGCGGCGCAGCCAGCGCGTGCGGGAGCGCGCCGCGGACGGCACCGCCGGGGGCGCAGAATGCTCCACTGTGGGCGCCGCCTCATCGCCGCTCGTATCGACCATCGTCACCACTCGACCGGGCGAGGCGGCGCGCGCGTCGAGCGCCGCATCCCGAGCGATCGGGCGCAGGTCAAGAGGCACGATCTGCAGTTCGCGCTCTTCGTCGAGGCGGGCAAGCGCTAAGAGGTCTTCGACCAGCACGCCCATCCGGATGGCCTCTTTCTCGATGCGCTCCATCGCCTTGGCCGTATCGTCGCCGGCGTCAATCGCGCCCATGCGGTACAACTCGGCGTAGCCGCGCACGCTCACCAGCGGCGTGCGCAGCTCGTGGCTGGCATCCCCGATGAAACGGCGCATATGCGCCACCGTCTTGTCGCGCTGGGCGATGGCGTCGTCGATCCGGTCGAGCATGGTGTTGATCGCGAGGTTCAGGCGACCCACCTCGGTTGTGGGTTCGAGGTCGGTCATGCGCTGGCTGAGGTCTCCGGATGCGATCTGCATCGCCGTTGACTCGACGTGCGTCAGGCGGCGGAAGGTGAGCGTGACAAGACCTCGGGTCAGCAACGCCGCGATCAGGATCGTGATCAGCGCGACCGTCGTGAAGATGCCGAAGTAGGTCGCCACGATGCGGTCGACTTCACTGAGCGGAACCGCGACGAGCTGCACGTAGTAGCCGTAGTGCGACTCTTTCATGGTCACGGCGCCGTGAAAGACGACGCCGTTCTCGCCCTCGAGAACGAGGGGGATGCGATCGGCGTCCGCGTGCGCCTGGGCGAGCGGATACCGCTCGGGAAAGTGCGGCGCAGGGGCATTTCGCGGCCCGCCCGCCTGAACCTTGAGGATTCCCTCGGCGTTGTAGATCGCGATGAAATAGTCGCTCGGACGGGGGTTTCCTGGGCGCGGCGTGAACGAGAGCACGCCGTCTTCGTCTGGCCCCACGATGAAGAAACGATCCGCGAGGTCGCTGGCAACAAGCGCGGGCAACTGCGCATCGACGTTGCTCACCAGCGAGTTGCGCAGAATCGGCGCGGTGCCTATTCCCGCGGCCAGAAGGCCGAGCGCAAGCACGGCAACGGTGACTCCCGTCACCTTCGCACGAAGGCTGATCCGCCGCCACCATCCGGTGACCGCGTCGGGCTCGTGCGCCATGCGGCCCTCTCCTCGTGGTCGTCGCTGTAGTTCCCGTGCTGTGGCCAGAGGCTGCCCGGCCTATTTGCCGACCTTCAGCATGTAGCCGAAACCACGTTTGGTCTGAATGAGCGGCTCGTCGGTGTGCGGGTCGATCTTGCGGCGCAGGTAGGAGACATAGCTCTCGACGATTCCGGCATCCCCGTTGAAGTCGTACTCCCAGACGTGGTCGAGAATCTGCGACTTGCTGAGCACGCGATTGGGGTTGAGCATGAGGTAGCGCAGCAGCTTGAACTCGGTGGGGCTGAGCTCGATGACCGCATCTCCCACTCGCACGTCATGGGTGTCCTGATCCATCGACAGTTCACCCGCGCGGATCATCGTGTCTTCATCGGCCTGCATGGTGCGACGCAGAATCGCCTGCGCGCGTGCCACGATCTCATCGAGCGCGAAGGGCTTGGTGACATAGTCGTCGCCGCCGGCGTTCAGCCCCTCGATCTTGTCGGCGGTGTCATCCTTCGCGGTGAGAAAGAGGATGGGCGCGGTAAAACCTGCCGTGCGCAGACGTTTGGTGACGCTGAAGCCGTTCATATCGGGCAGCATCACATCGAGGATGATGAGGTCGGGTTCCTCTTCGAGCACGGCGGAGATGGTGGCCGCGCCGTTGGCGACGGTCTTGACCTGGAAACCGGCAAAGCTCAGTCCGGTCTGCAGCAGGTCGCGGATGTTCGGTTCGTCGTCGACGACCAGAATGCGAGGATCGCTCATGACCCCATTATGGGGACAGAATCCATGCTTCGCCTGAATTTCCTGGGATCGGCGGGATGCTGTGCGCTCAGGTGGTCAACGCATCCGCATCGAGGATCGTGTAGCTGTAGCCCTGCTCAGCCAGGAAGCGCTGACGATTCTGTGCGTAATCCTGATCGACGGTGTCGCGGGCGATGAGCGTGTAGAAGCTCGCGGTCAGGCCCGACTCCTTCGGTCGCAGCAGTCGACCGAGACGCTGGGCCTCTTCTTGGCGCGAGCCGAAGGTGCCCGAGACCTGGATGGCCACGGATGCCTCGGGCAGGTCGATCGAGAAGTTCGCGACCTTCGACACCACCAGCAGCGACACCTCGCCTTCGCGGAATCGACGGTACAGCTCTTCGCGCTCATCTACCGGGGTTGCCCCGGTGATGCTCGGTGCGCCGAGGGTTGTGGCGAGGGTCTCCAACTGATCGAGGTATTGGCCGATCACGAGGATGCGCTCACCGGCGTGCTTCGCGATGAGTTTCTTCACCACGGCGATCTTGGCCGGGGCCGATGCCGCAAGCCGGTAGCGTTCGTCATCCGCTGCCGCCGCATACTCCAGACGGTCACCCGGCGGCAGATCGATCCGCACCTCGTAGCAGGCCGCGGGCGAGATGAAACCCTGTGCCTCGATCTGCTTCCACGGGGCGTCGAAACGCTTCGGGCCGATGAGGCTGAACACATCGCCCTCGCGACCGTCTTCGCGCACCAATGTCGCGGTGAGCCCGATGCGTCGCCGTGCCTGAAGGTCTGCGGTCAGTTTGAAGACGGGAGCGGGCAGCAGATGCACCTCGTCATAGACGATGAGTCCCCAATCCATCGCATCCAGAAGCGCCAGATGCGCGTACTGACCCTTCCGCTTGGCGGTGAGAATCTGATAGCTGGCGATGGTGACCGGCTTCACCTCTTTGATCTGCCCGGAGTACTCACCGATCTCTTCGGCGGTGAGCGAGGTGCGCCGCAGCAGCTCGTCTCGCCATTGGCGGGCGCTGACGGTGTTCGTCACAAGGATCAAGGTCGTGGTTCTGGTCTCGGCCATGGTGGCGGCCCCGACGATCGTCTTGCCCGCGCCACAGGGCAGCACCACGACGCCGGAGCCCCCCTCTGTGAAGGCGGTGACCGCCTCGCGCTGGTAGGGGCGCAACTGCCAGTCATCCTGATGCAGTTCAATGGGGTGGGGGGTTCCCGGTGTGTAGCCGGCGATGTCTTCGGCCGGCCAGCCGATCTTGAGCAACTCCTGCTTGATCTGTCCGCGCGCCCACGCGTCCACGGTGTAGCGGTCGGGGGCGGGGTGTGCCAGCAGGAGCGGTGCGATGCGCTTGTTTCCCGCTACCTGGGTCAGCACCGCGGGGTCGGTGGAGCGCAGGATCAGGGCACCCTCAGCATCCCGCTCGATGACCAGACGCCCGTAGCGAGAGACGGTTTCACGGATGTCGATGGCCACCGAGGGCGGCACCGGAAAGCGCGACCAGCGAGTGAGCGTGTCGAGCATGAAGTCGGCATCGTGCCCTGCCGCGCGGGCGTTCCACAGGCCCAGCCGCGTGATCCGGTAGCAGTGGATGTGCTCGGGGGCGCGTTCCAGCTCGGCGAAGATCGCCAGTTCGTGGCGAGCGCTTTCGGCGTCGGGGTGTGCCACTTCGAGCAGCACGGTGCGGTCGCTTTGCACGATCAGGGGGCCGTCAGCCATAACGATCAAGCCTAGTCGAGCCTCAGATGGCGGGGCGTGCAGAGCGGATGTGCGAGATCGGTAGGGTGCGTTCGACATCTGCCGCGCGATCGTTTCCCCGCAGGCGCCCACCGCCGATTCCGGTGACCTCGAGGGTGAGTTCGCGGGAGGAGCCATCGGGCATCGCCACATCGACCAGCAGCACCTCACGCGTCTGCGCGGCGGACTCGAGCGCGCGTGTGAGCCAGGCGCGTGCGGCGTCTGGTCCGTGGTTCGCGCGAAGCCGTGCGATAAGCGGGCGGTAGACATCCATCGGGCGCTGAGCGGGTGGGGTGGGGGCGAGCTGCGGGCCGATCCGCATGGGCAGGCCGTCGTCATCAAGTAGCACGGCACCGTAGCGGGCCTCGTTCAGCGCCCACGACACGCTCGCGGCGTTCACGCGCGAGACGAGCTCTTCGCCCGAGACGGTGAACGCGAGGTGTCGCAGCGCCTGATCGACGAGGATCGTCTCGATCAAGTGCGGGTCATCGCTGCGCAGGCGCGTTCGCCCGCCGCTACTGCGCAGTTGCACAACGCGGTCGTGTTGGGCGGCGCGTTCGAGCAGATAGTCCAGGGGTTGCGGGATGCCGGTGAGCGAGAGCGCGGCGAGGAACTCCCGCAACGACTCTGCCGTCTCGCCGGAGGAGACGGCGCGGGCGATCGACCCGGCGCTGAAACGGTAGCTCGATGCCTGAGCGACAGATTCACGATCGGCGGCGGCACGCAGCCGCCGCTCGAGGGGCGGGGCGAGAGGGCCGGGCGCGACGGCGGTCAGATCGTTCTGCAGAAAGACGCGGTCCACCTCTTGGGGAAGATGGGCGCCCAGCTCCTCGGCTCGCGGGGGCTGAGCCCACGCGGTCACGCCGCCTTCGGGAGTCGTCATGCCCAGCGCGATGGAACGGCGCAGAAGGCTCGCCGCATGCCCGGGCCATCCCGGGTTCCACGGTTCGGCAAGGTGCCAGAGCTGCGGCGGCATCCCCTCGTCGTGGATGCTGCGCGGCAGCGCATCCACGAACCCCGCGGCGAGCACACCCCACCGCTGTGCGGCGGCGAGCGACAGCCACTGTTCCCCGTGCTCACTGAGGTGCAGTGCGCGCTGCACCTCAGTGGCAAGCCGTGCCTCGATGATGGTGGTGACGACATCCGCCGCGTCTGCATCCGGAGGCAGCAACTCGGCAAGGCGTCGTCGTTCGGCGGAACTCGGCGCACCGCTGGCGAGCAGAGCCAGGGGAGTGTCGCGAAGGGCGAAGAGCAGTTCTGCGACGGCGTTCACTTGGGTCAGGGCGCGCTCGGCCGCGTGGGCCGTGTCGCTGTCGCTGACGCCGATGACCGTGGAGTTCGGCAGCGGGGGGATGTCGCGACCGGCCGCCGCGGCGACCACCGCCGGCAACGCCACACCCTCGGCGTCTGTGAGAGCGAGGGCTCGGAGGGCCGCCGAGGGGCGCCCCGCGATCAGATCGCTCGCCTCGGAATGAGAGAGCCTCTGCAGGGTCTTGGCGAGCGCGGCGGGTGCGCCCAGCGCTTCGGCCGCATCGAAGAAGTCGCTCCACTTCTCTTGCGCGAGCACCTCGCGTCGGGAGAACAGCGTCGCCAGGGCCTCATCGCTCTGAGCGGAAAGCCATTCGGCGAGCTGGCGCGCAGCCGTGCTCATCTCGTGCGCTTGGCGGCGCGTCCGTTGCGCACGAAGGTCATGCCCAGCAGCGTGATGATCATCGCCAGGCCCAGGGGGAGCCCCCACATAGGCACTGCGGCAACGATCGGCCAGAGCCCCTCGGTGAAGTCTTCTTGTCGCATCCCGGCGGCGCTGCCGATGATGATCGCGGCGAAGCACCCTACCGATACGACGATGATGGCCAGTGCGCCAAAACCGAGGATACGGTCGATCGCGCGAATCGGTGCCGTTGGGGTCGAAGATGTGCCGCTCATCGTTCTCAGCCTACTGCGTCGCGCAGGCGACTAGGCTTGTTGTTGCGTGCACCACCGCCGCACGCTTTGGCCCTTCACCCTGCGAGGTTTTCCCATGCCCACCGGCAAGGTCAGGTTCTACGACGAAGAAAAGGGATTCGGCTTCATCTCCAGCGATGAGGGCGAGGATGTCTTTTTGCACGCCACGGCGCTGCCCGCCGGCGTGACCTCGGTCAAGCCCGGCACGCGCCTCGAGTTCGGTGTCGCCGACGGAAAGCGCGGGCTGCAAGCGCTCTCGGTGCGTGTTCTGGAGGCCCCGCCGAGCCTCGCCAAGGCGAAGCGCAAGCCCGCCGATGACATGGCGATCATCGTGGAGGATCTCGTGAAGCTGCTGGACGGGATCGGCGGCGATCTTCGTCACGGGCGTTACCCCTCCTCGGCGCAAAGCCGCAAGGTAGCCGCCGTGCTGCGCAAGGTTGCCGATGACCTCGACGCCTGATGCCCGTCTGATCGCGGCGCACGATCTCGCGCTGACCGCGCTCGCCGAGATCACCCCAGCCTCGACCGTGGGGGATGCCGCCGGCTACACGGCAGAAGACGACGGTTCGGTCTCGCTCCGTTTCGCGAACACCATGCCCGGTTATCCCGGCTGGTACTGGACCGTGACCGTGGCGGTGGTCGCCGATGCCGAACCCACCGTGCTGGAGTTGGAGTTGCTGCCGGGCGACGATGCTCTGCTCGCGCCCGAGTGGGTGCCGTGGGCCGAGCGGCTTGCGGAGTATCGTGCGGCGATGGCAGCCGCCGGCTCGGATGACAGCGGCGAGATCGACGGTGACGACGATGACGAAGACCTCGACCTTGACGATCTGGATGACCTCGACGCCGCCGACTTCGACGAAGACGGATCGCCCCATCTGCACTCGGGCGATCTTGACGGCGTCGACATCGATGAGCTCGACGAGAGCGACAATGACGAGGACGACGACTATGAGAGCGATGACCTTCTCGACGCCGAAGAGGTCGACGCAGAGGCTGGCGCCGAGCTAGACGAAGAAGACGAAGTAGACGAAGAATAGACGTGCCTGAAACCGTCGGGAGGCAGAGATGACCGATCTGATCGACACCGCAGAGATGTACCTGCGCACGATCCTCGAACTTGAAGAGGAGATGATCGTTCCTCTGCGTGCGCGCATCTCCGAGCGCCTGGGGCATTCCGGGCCGACCGTGTCGCAGACGATCGCACGCATGGAGCGCGACGGGCTTGTCGTCGTTTCTGACGATCGCACGCTGGAGTTGACCGAGGCCGGTCGCCGCAAGGCCATCGATGTGATGCGCAAGCACCGACTCGCCGAGCGGCTCTTGGCAGATGTGATCGGTCTGGACTGGGCCTTCGTGCACGAAGAGGCGTGCCGCTGGGAGCACGTGATGAGCGAGCAGGTCGAACGGCGCCTCATCGAGTTGCTGGGGCATCCCACAGAGTCGCCCTATGGCAACCCGATCCCCGGCTTGGGCGAGATCGGCGGCGTGCCCGGCGTGGCCTTCGATGAGGGTGTCATCGGGCTGGTCACTCGCATGAACCAAGCGGAGGCACCGATCCAGGCTGTCGTGCGCAGACTGGCGGAGCCCGCACAGATCGATCCTGAGCTTCTTGCGCAGTTGCGCGAAGCGGGGGTTGTGCCCGGTGCATCCGGAGACTTCCGATTCAACGAGGGCTATGTGCTCATCCAGATGGATGGTCACGAAGAAGGCCTTGAGCTGCCGGTGGAGTTGGCATCCCACATTTTCGTGCTCGACACTCCGGCTTGAGCCGCCGTTGTCTTTTCGGGGAATTGCCAGCTTGTCAGCGTGACTTGCTCGTTACCGTCCGCTAGCCTTGAGGAAGTCGTCGAGAGCACACTCTCAACGACGCTCCGTATCGAATGCCTCAGCGGCTCGTCATCGTTACGGTGTGGAGCACCGAGTGCCTGATGCGAAGTGCGGACGAGCTGGCGCCCTGCGCGGAGGCACCGGAGGAAAAGTTTTGACACAAGACAACGATCGGGTCGCGCGTTCTACAGAACATGCCCCGGCAATCGCTCGTCGCTCGACGCTCACCACGCGTAGCCCTTTGCGGTCGCTCGGCGTGATGGGTGCGGTGGGTGCGCTCGTGGCAGCGGTAGCGCTTCCGGCATACACCGGATCGGCTCCCGCCAACGCGACGACCCTGCAGCAGATCGCCACCGACAATGCGCAGTCGCTTGTTGTGGCATCCGAGATCGCGCCACTGGCTCTGGAACGTGGCATCTATCTTGCAACCACGCAGAAAGAGATCGACACGCTTAGGGTGCAGCGCTCCGCGGCGGCGCGTTTCGGCCAAGCGGCATTCGTGTCGAGCATGTTGGCGAAGAGTCAGTATCCGCTGACCTCGCCCGGTTCGGGCGAGGTGCGCTATCCGCTTCCGAAGGGTTCCTACACGATCAGCCGTACGGTGATTCCGGGTGTACACCGCGGTGCCGATATGGCTGCGCGGTCGGGGACCCCCATTTACGCGGCCACTTCGGGTACCGTGCGCATCTCGAGCGAGAGTCTCTATGGCTGGGGCGTGGCGGTCATTATCGATGGGGTCGTGAGCGGCCAGTCCGTCTCGACCATCTACGGGCACATGACCCACGGCAGCCGCCAGGTTCAGACCGGAGCTACCGTCAAGGCCGGGCAGCTCATCGGTCTTGTGGGCAACACCGGGCGGTCCAACGGTTCGCACCTGCACATCGAGGTGCGTGTCGGCGGGGCGCTCGTCGAGCCGATCGAGTGGCTCCGCATCAACGCTGACTGAGTCCGACACACCTTCGAGGATTCCTCGTTCTTTCGGCACGTGCCGCGAAGTCTGGGTTAGCCTAATCCCGTCGTCACCTGACGGAGGAGATTCCGATGCACCGTGCACCCCGCATCCGCACCATGGATGAACTGGGTCGCTTCGTGCTTCGGCATCGCCCGCAAGGATGCCGCGGCTCTGCCGTGATGAAGAGGCGCTGTTCCTAGAGCAGCGCCTTTCGCATTCCTGCGGCCCCGGTCATCGTGGCGTCGCCACAGTCGAGAGTGCCGGGAAGCCGTCCCGGCGGATCGAGAGGATGACGATGCGCACCTTGGTACTGAACGCCGGTTATGAGCCGCTGGCCGTGGTTTCTTTCAAGAGAGCCCTCGTGCTGGTGATGAACGAGAAGGCTTCGGTCATCGAGCATGTCGAGGGTGACCCGGTCAGAGCCGCGCGCGGAGACTATGAGCGCCCGGCAGTGATCGTGCTCAGTCGTTATGTGCGGATGCCGCAGACGCGCCGCATCCCGGTGACGCGCCGGGGGGTGCTCCGTCGCGACGGCCACCGCTGCGGTTACTGCGGGCGCGGAGCCGCGACCATTGACCATGTGCTGCCGCGCTCGCGAGGGGGCGCGGACAGTTGGGAGAATCTGGTCGCCTGCTGCCTGCGCTGCAACAATGCCAAGGCCGATCGCACACCCCGAGAGATGGGCTGGGAGTTGCGAATGACTCCCCGGCCGCCGCGCGGCGGCACCTGGACGGTGCGAGGTGCCGAGCGGCAGGATCCGGCGTGGGAGCCCTATCTCGCGCTCGCCGCGTGAGATTCACGATGGTGACCCTCCTTGCCTTTGAGGAGCCCGCGCGAGCCTGCCGTTAGACTGGGGGAGCCAGCCTCTCTAGCTCAATGGAAGAGCAGTTCCGTCCTAAGGAAACGGTTGGGGGTTCGAGTCCCTCGAGGGGCACATTTTAGGGCAGCTCTGCAATTCTCCGAGAGAGGTGAAGCGGCTGCGCGACCTCTGTCATCAAGCGGCCTCTGAACATGTGGAACGCCCTGCTGTTGAACCACGACCCACTCGTCAACGGGCGAAGGCAGCCAAGAAACTGCGCAAACCCAAGGTCGACCAGCTGGTTATCCGTTGCCACGAGACACATAACATCCGACAGGTAGCCCGCGAGTTCGAGTTGTCACGAACAACCGTGGCCCACCATATGGGGCCGAGCGCGGAGTGGACACATCCAACCGTATGAAGCTTGAGCAGATCGAGCGCGCAAAAGAGATGACGACAAAGCCTATCCAGCCTGGTCATCGACCAACAGCTTGGCTTCTACAACAAGACGATCACCAAGGAGCTTCGGGAACGAGGGGTGAAGATTCGCAACCTCTCGGCAAGAACTAGGCCTATCCCTCGGCGGAATCCTTGTACCGGTCGCCGGAGGCCCCCTTGAGCAACTCCTGTTCCGATTTCCCCACATAGTCCTTCGGAGCAACGAGTGCGCGGCGGCGCTGAAGGTACTCGATCTTCGGCGGCTCCTGGTTGGGTGATGCCAACGTCGTGCCGTCATACGGAGACAGGAGAGCCAGTAGTGCAGTATCGGCTCCGACGCGGTCGGTGTTTACTCGGAGTGTCAGATCGTCCTTGATGAGGAGGTAGCCCTCCTCAAATGCACGGTCGGCGATGAGTGACAGACAGATGCCGTTGGCCGGATCGAGTCGGATCGAGATGTCCTCGCTCCAGGGCACGATATGGGAGGCGACCAGGAACTCTCGTGTCGCGATTCCCGTTACAGCGCAGCGGTAACCGTAGTTCCCCTTCACCGCATCTGCGAAGGCGCGCTGGGCGCTGCCGCGTGTCTTTATGGTTGCGGTCGAGTCTGTGACGCTGTAGTCTTTCCGCCCGATCTGCTCGCGAAACTCCTCGACTTCGATCAAGTCCGGCTCGCTCGCTTCGGCTGCGGCATCGCTCTGCGGGAGGGTAGGAAAGCGATCATCGAGCGCTGCCACAATCTCGGCGGCGGAGGAAACCAACTCTTCGGGAAGGGGAGCGGGTTGACCCCAAGCGTCGTGATTCTTCGACGCGTCGAAGAAGAGCCCATACCCAGGTCGTCGCAGGTAACTGGCGACGGCCTGACCTATCTCGCGGTCCAAACCACTCAGGAGATCCGCGGTGGCCTCGGGATCGTGGAGGGTTGCCAGAACCGACTCAACCGATGCGTTCGGGGCCTCGCCGCCACTTTGGAAGAGCGCCCAGGCAAGCGCCGAGTTAGCGGAGGTCTGATCTGCGAGATCCCGAACCGGCAACGGCGTAAGACCGAGATCCGCCCACGCGTAGGAGGCATCCGCGCCATCTAGGTAGGCACGGAGGTGTAGGGTCGAGGACTCGTCCCTGAGTTTGACCGCGACGAGATACGGCTGGCCAGCGCCCCGGTTCCCGAGCAGTTCAAGCTCTCGCTCTGCGGCTTCGAACTCCGTCTGACTCGGGTCGCCTGGGATCGTCTCAGCTGTGGCGTCGCTTGGAGCGAGGGTCATCTTCCACGCGGCCGGCGCGCCGATGTTTGTCTCCCACTTGAGGTGGGGGCGATCCGCCGACCATGTGAGCGCGCCTGTCCCCGATCCGGTAGGCCACTCGTATCGGAGCGGCACGGAATCATTGATGCTCGCAGCGAAGGGGAAGATCCGCTTGATCGTTTCGAGGAAGTCGGTCTTCCGGGAGAGCTGGATATAGTCCTTCGTGTACTTGCTTGATCCGGCAGGCTCCTTCACGTTGCGACCGTATGCAGCTCTGTGTGCTGACGAGCCATAGTAGACGACCAGTACCCACTCGACCGGCCGGAGGCCCATTACGGGCCCCCGATGATGAGCGCTTCAGGCGAATGATGCGCTTCGACCTCACGCCGACTCTGGGCAGCCAACGCGCGGTGTGAAGTGAACCGGATTATCCGCGCCTCGGGGAAGAGATCCCGTACTGACTCCGTATCTCGATTGGACATCACCCACGGAACGCCGCGATCGGTCAGCCGGTCGCAGATGTTCGCGAGTTCGATGAGATCCGCCATCTCGAAAGTCTTCGCCGTGTACTTGTTGAACTTCGCGGTGGGCTCCTTCTCCGCGTCCGGCTGTGTGTAGATCGGGAGATAGGGGGGGTCGAGGTAGACAAAGTCGCCGGCGCTAGCCGCATCGAGGACCGATCGAAAGTCCGCCGCCTGGAAGTCCGCGAGCTGTAGCGCGTCCCCGAGCTGCTCTAGGTAGTCATGCTCGAAGCCCTTGAATTGTCGAGCACCCCACGGCACGTTCATCGCACCGGTCTTTGAGTTCTCGCGCCACAGATGGTTCCACGAGACCCCGTTGAGGTAGAGGAATCGAGCGGCTCGATCGACCAGGGTGGTCGGAGCCGCTGCGCGGACCTCGTAATAGAAGTCCTTCGAGTCGCGCTCGTGATACCAGGCGAGTTGCGGGACCAACTCGTCACGGTAATCGCGCATCGCGATCCATGCGGCAACCAAGTGCCCATTGAGATCGGCGAGCGTGGCCTTTCCTGTGACACGTCCGGCTATGGCGAGGAAGACAGCCCCGCCACCGAGGAACGGCTCGAAGTAGTTTCCGATGTGCTCGGGTACATGCGGAAGGATGCGCGGGAGGAGCCGCGACTTACCGCCGGCCCAACGGATGAAGGGCTTCATCGGTTCGATCGCATGCACGTCCGCTCGGGGTGTTTCCAGAACCGTGAACGTCATGTTTCCCTCGCGCCTTCGCAGCAGTGTCGGTTACACATGAGATCATAGTGAAGTCGGGACCACCGACATCCCTGGCTCGCCGCGCTCACGAGGAGACTCCATGTCCGACGTTGAGCTGGTGTGGCCGAACAAGGACCTCCCGCTGCGGGCGTCTGGCGCGACAGGCTACGTGTGGGTCGAACCGAACGACCCCAGGCTTCGCAAGCCGCTAGCGTTCGAGCCGATGACAAGCGGCGCGTTGGATGCTTGCGCGAACGTCGTTGCAATTGGTGACGGCCTGGACGTGCTTGAGGTGCTTCGGACGCGGACGACAGTCCTCAACGGCGGCATTCGACTCGTCTACATCGACCCGCCGTTCAACACCCAGGTCAACTTTCGTCAGTTCAATGACACTATGCAGCGTCCCATGTGGCTGAGCATGATGCGTGACCGTCTCGCTGCGATTCGCCCGCTCCTGGCCGACGACGCGAGCGTCTGGGTGCACCTGGACGATGCGGAGGTTCACCGAGCACGTGCCCTGATGGACGAGGTCTTCGGCGAGCAGGCGTTCGTCGCATCGGTCGTGTGGCAGAAGAAGACTACCCGTGACTCACGCGCGGCCTTCTCGTCAAACCATGACACGATCCTGGTCTACGCGCCGAGCGGTCCGAAGCGGTGGAAGACCTCCCGGAACCTCCTGACCAAGGACGAGGCGCACCTGCGGAATCGAGACGACGACCCCCGGGGGCCGTGGGCCGATGCTCCTTTCACTGCTCCGGGCTACCGCAAGGCGCAACAGTACGACCTCGTCACCCCGACCGGTCAGGTGCTGCGGCCGCCGCGGGGGCGCTCCTGGTACGCAACTGAGCCGACCTATCTTGATCTTCTCGCGGATGGTCGCATTTGGTTTCCGAAAGGGGGCGATGGCTCGCCTCGACTCAAGCTCTTTCCCCATCAGCTCCGCGGGCTCGTGCCGTTCACGGTCTGGAACGCTCCCGAGACCGGCACAAATGACGATGCCAAACGGCACCTGATGGCACTGTTCCCTGAGATTGAGGTCTTCGACACCCCGAAGCCTGAGGCGCTTCTCGAGCGCATCATTCACATCGCGACGAATCCGGGTGAGCTCGTCGTCGATATATTTGGTGGCAGCGGGACAACCGCAGCCGTCGCGCACAAGATGCGTCGACGCTGGGTCATCGCCGAGCGGAATGCCCAGACAGTCGTGGACTTCCTGCTGCCGCGACTCCAGCAGGTTGTGGACGGCACTGATCGCGGCGGTGTATCCGAGGAGGTTTTCTGGGTCGGTGGAGGTCGATTCGATGTCGCGCTGATCCCACCGCGGCTAGGCGCAGCACAGACTTACCAGGCGACACGGCAACTCATTTGTGGATCGCTGCCCAATACCGGGGCGACAGCTCGAGCTACGGTGGGGTGAAGGAGTAGTTCATGGGCGATCTCGAAGCCGGTCTGCTCGAGTGGGCTGGGCGCCAAGCCCCTTGGCAGCAGGACCTGCTTCGCCGCCTCGCCGGTGGAGAGATACTCACCGCGACCGACTTCCGCATCTACGCCGATGAAGCACGCCGCATCGAGTTCGCCAAGACCGCGCCCTGGTATACAACGCCTGATACCGGCATCGTGCTGACGACCACCGCACTCAACGCGGCACACCTCACTGCAACCTCTGCTGGTGATGATCCTGTACAGATCGCCAAGATCACCCACCTCCAGGGTGCCAATGATCTCGCGCCCGGTGCCGAGCTGGTATTCAACCTCGGCGGGCTGACGGTCATCGCGGGCAAGAACGGTAGCGGCAAGTCGGGTTACACCCGCATCCTGAAGCAAGTTGCTGCCACGCGAGCTTCCGAGCAAGTGCTCCCGAACGCATTCAGCCCAGCTGTGGTGCCGAAGGCGGTGGTGAGTTATCAGGTGGGAGCGAATCCACCTGTCATAGATCTTTCGTGGGAGAGCGGCACAAGCGGCGTCGAGAGCCCTATGCAGCGGGTCAGGGTGTTCGATGCGCGTTCCGCGAGGGTCCAACTCGCTAGCGCCACCGAGATCGCGTACATTCCGTCGACTCTGCAAGTCCTTGGCGAATACACCCGTGTGCTACAAGAGGTCGCGCAACTCCTTGAGTCTGACGCTCGGCATGAGCAGCTGCAGAGCCGCGAGTGGCCGGCGCTGGAGCAGGGAATCGGGCAAGCGATTTTCGAGCATCTTGGAGATACGGACGGGCTCGCGGCACTACGTGCGATACAGCCGTTGACGGAGGCAGAGGCGGCCGAGCTTGCGGGAATCCCCGTCAAGCTTCGTGACCTCACGTCGACGGATCCAGCTGCCCTCGCGGTGCAGGCTCGTCAGCGATCCGCGCAGCTCAAGTCACTTGCTCGCGGGCTGGAGAGTATCTCCAACAAGCTCTCCCGGAAAAACGTCGAGGCGAGCGTCAAGCTCATCCAGGACGTTGCTGCAGCGCAGCTTGACATGGATACCGCTCGGCTTGTGCTCGATGACGCCGACACGTTGCCGGGCACGGGGGGCGAGGCGTGGCGGGAGATGTGGGCTGCGGCGAAGAACTTCGCTGACGGCGAGGACCACGACCACGACTTCCCCGAGCACTTCGCGATCTGCCCGCTTTGCGCTCAGACGCTGGACGGGGTGGCTACCACGCGGCTGCAGATGTTCGCGCACTTCATGAGCGGCGAAGCGCAGACCAAGCTGGCGGCAGCTCGGGCGCTTCGAGGTGCAGACAGGGACGCGTTGAGCGCTCTCCCGCTCGACTCGCTTATCAGCCAAGAACTGGTTGATCTCGTCGGAACTTACGACAAGTCGACGGGCGACGCGCTACTGCCACGCATTGCTGATGCAAACCGTCTTCGCGACGCATTGCTCGTGGACGAAGCGGCGCAAGGGGTCACGGAGCCGTCCCCGAGTACGAAACTTGTGGCGATCATCACGAAGCTTCGCAGCGCAGCGGATGTTGAGGACGAGAACGCCGCTGTGCTCGCGGCAACAGACGCATCGGCGCTTGCGGTAGCACGATTAGAAGCTCGTCGCGACGAGCTGACCCTCCGCAGTGGGATCTCCGCTGAGCGCGATGGCATCGGCGCTCAGCACGACCGCACCATTCGGCTGACGCGGCTTGATGCAGCGAAGTCGACCTGCGCCACCACTGGAGCGAGTCGGAAGAACTCGGAACTGTCGCAGAGCTATGTCGAGAATGTCTGCCAGCAGTTTGAGGCAGAGGCGGTCGCGCTGGGTATCGACCGTGTTCCCGTGGAGCTGGTTTTTGATCGCTCGGCTCGCGGCGTGAGCTACATCAAGGTCAGCCTCAAGGACGTACCAGCTGTCGCCGTCGCGCAGGTGCTCAGTGAGGGTGAGCAGCGAGTGGCGGCAATTGCAGGCTTCTTTGCCGACCTCACCGAGTCCGGAGACACCTCGACCCTCGTCTTTGATGACCCTGTGTCGAGCTTGGACCAGGTCTACCGGGTGCGTGTCGCCCAACGTCTTGTAGCCGAGGCTGAGGTGCGGCAGGTGCTCGTATTCACCCACGACTTCACCTTCGTACAGTACCTCTACGAAGAGAAGCGCACTGCAGACAAGGTGAAGCTTGCCGCGGGCACTACACCGGGACCGGACCTGAACTACCTCCACATCGCCCGTGCCGCAGCAGGAGCTGGGGTGCCGACAACAGCGGAAACCTGGCGGCACGTCAGCGTCAAGGAGCGTCTTGGGCGGCTCAAAGATCGGCAGCAGTCGGTGGCGGTGCTTTACCGCAGCGGCGACACCGAGGCGTATGAGAAAGAAGCGCGGGACATCGTCGGTGCGCTTCGAGACACCTGGGAAGCGTTCGTAGAGCAAGACCTCTTGTACGGCGTGGTTACGCGCCACGAACTAGGGGTGCAAACGCAGCGGCTGGCGAAGCTTGCCGACCTGACTGATCAGGACGTCGCACGGGTCGATCTCGGTATGACCGTCGACTCGCGCTACATGACGGGTCATGCTGCGCCTGCGAACGATGGGTCACCAGCCCAAGACCCAGCGTGGCTGCTCGCAGAGATAACCGCTCTCGAGGACTTTCGAAAAGAGCTGAACACCCGCCGCAACTAGACCGTGAGGCTTCGGTGCCCTTGAAATGGCCGAAGTCATCAGCTCTGCGCATAGAGAAATGGCAAGTGGCCTAGGGACGGACCCGATTCCAAATCGTCCACCGGCGCACGCTGAACTCGGCGCCAAGGAGGTAGATAGGCTCGCCAGCGACGTATCGGGTTCGGATGGCGTCCACTTCCTCGACAGTCAGTGGGGTCCGATTCCGTGTCCTAGGGGTGCCAACCATGCTCGGACGAGTCTCGGTCTCGATAGGCGCCTCCAGCGCTATCCGAGTGGCGGCATTCTCCCCCAAGCCGCATCCGACCTAGCCAAGAGCGCTACCGCGTTCCCGTAGCGCTCAGGGAGGCGCACAGACGATTGAGCCGAGTGCGATAAATGCTCGCCGCATCGCTGAGGCGATTGAGTCTGTCGAATGACGCCACAGGGTGTGAAACCTGTCGCATTGGGAGCACCACAAAAGCGGTGCGGCAATGGCTCGGTCGATTCGACGCCCCAGACGCTCCACGACAGACAAAGGCCGGTCCGCTAGAGCCGCCGGAGAGCGTCGTGGGCGGCGTTCCACCCGGCCATGCCGTGCACGCCGCCACCGGGCAGCACCGAGGTCGAGGCGAGATAGACGCCGGGCAGCGGCGTGCGCCAGGGATGCCGACTCAGGCGTGGCCGCGCGAAGAGCTGCGCGACGTTGTTCGCACCCCCGCCGATGTCACCGCCGACGAGGTTCGCGTTCCATGCTTCCAGAGCCGAGGGAGTCCAGACGTGCCGGGCGAGGATGCGCTCGGTGAACCCTGGCGCAAAGCGCTCGATCCGCTTCTCGATGAGGGCGGTCGCATCGCCATCCCAGGCGTTCGGCACATGGATGTAGGCCCAGCCGGTGTGCTTGCCCGCGGGTGCCCGCGAAGGGTCGGCGACGCTCGCCTGCACGAGAAGGATGAACGGCTCATCCGATACCCGTCCGCCCGCCACCGCTGCCTCGGAGGCGATCACGTTCGCGGCCGTGCCTCCCAGATGCACGGTGCCCGCGCTCGCGAGCGCGGGGTCGGTCCAGGGGATCGGGCCGTCGAGCGCCCAGTCGATCTTGTATGCACCCGGCCCGTAGCGCCAGCGCTCCAGTCGTCGCTGATGGCGACCCGGCAGTCGTTCACCGGCAATACGGCCGAACTGACGGGCATCGACATCGAAGATCGCTACGCGCGCGCTCGGGATCTCGGCAAGATCGGTGACGCGGGTATTGGTGACGACCTCGCCACCCCGCATCCGCAGCTTCGCGAGCAGCGTCTCGACCAGTCTTTCCGAGCCCCCCGCCACCACTGGCCAGCCGAGCGCGTGCGCGAAAGAGCCCAGCACAACGCCGAAGACCGAGGATCCGAGCGCGGTCAGAGGCAAGAAGGAATGTGCGGCCAACCCCGCGAACAGGGCGCGCGCAGGCTCCTCGCGAAAGCCGTAGCGGATCGGTACCGTCGCCGGCCACCCCCCGTGCACACCCAGCCTCATCAGGTCAAGGGGCGCACGCGGCGGCAGATGCGCAATATCGAGCACCGAATCCGCCACGCCGTGCCACCGCGACGCAAATCCGCCGAGAACGGATGACCACCGCGTGCCATCTCGCCCGAGCCCCTCGGCGGTGTGGGCAACGGAGCGGTACAAAAGCACACTCTGCCCGGGTTCGATCGCGTGGCCGAGGGGTGTCGGCGGATGCAAGAAGGCGGGTACCTCGGCCTCCAACTCCAGCGCACGCATCGCGGGCGAGGCGAGCGTGAGGGAGTGCACGGTCGCCCCGATGTCATGGATGAAGCCCGGCAGCGTCACTTCATCAGAGCGCAGGGCACCGCCCGGACGCGACTCCGCCTCAAGCACGGCGACGCACATCCCCGCCTCTGCGAGCACGATCGCTGCAACGAGGCCGTTGACCCCTGCACCGACGACGACGGCGTCGAGATCAGGCACGAGAAGACGCAGTGATCATCGAGACCGGGCTGGCGAACTGACCGCGTGCCGTCCTAGCGCAGTGCCGGCGACGTAACGCGGGCAGAGCCTCAGCCGCGGGCAGCGTGATATGCCTCGACGATGGGCGCGGGTACGCGGCCTCGTTCTGAAACCGTATAGCCGTGGTCGGCTGCCCAGGCGCGGATGCGGGCGGCCTCGGGCGAACGCGAAGCACGCTTGGCGCCACGGGTGCCGCCGCTGCCTGCTGCCCGCCGCCCGGCCTTGATGTAGGGGGCGAAAGCGGCGCGCAACTTTGCCGCGTGCTCGCTGCTGAGGTCGATCTCGTAGCTGGTGCCGTCGAGAGAGAATCGCACGGTTTCGCCATTGCCCGCGCTAAGCACGGTGCCGTCGATATCGTCGATCAATTGGTGAACGATTTTCTTTGCCATATGTCACACTTTATGACATTTCGGCGACGGTCAATAGAGTCAAACGCTATCTGTGGTGATCGTGAGCCGCATCTCGCTCGAGATCGAGCAGAAACTGCTTTCGCTCGGGGTGCGCTCCATATTCACCCGTGGTGCCATCTGAGCGGATCACCCGATGCACCGGAACCACGAGAGAGAAGGGGGTCAGGCGACATGCTGTGCCGACCGCGCGCGCGGCGCGATGACGACCCGCAAGGGTTGCCACTTCGCCATAGCTCAAGGTCTCACCCCACTCGATATTCGCGATGACCTGCAGCGCATCGCGGCTGAATCCGGTGATCAATCGCCAGTCAAAGTTCAGATGCTCTCGAAAGTCGATAGGGGCGCCGCCGAAGTAGGCGTCGACGAGGTGTGCGAGCTCATCAGCGGCCCCGGCATCCGGTATGGGAACCTCTCGCAATTGTTGCGAGACATTCTCGAGAAGCCACGATGCGGGCTCATCGCTTGAAGAGAGATCGAAGCGCACAATTCCCTCGTCGGAGAAGACAGCCAGGGCATCACCGAAAGGAGTGGGAACGAAGTCGTAACGGTAGCTCATGAGGCTATCCTCGCTTTCGTCACAGGGCGACAGGCACGCGTGAGCAGAGAATCGAGCAACTCCACACCAAACGAGAAGGTGCAGAGTAAGTCGGTGAAATCCGCGGAAACCCGCCCCGCCTCACGGCTCTGATGCTCATACAAGCCTAGTCTTGGCTTGTGTGGCGACAGGAGCGTGCGGTGGCCGGTGATGACTTCGTGACGTCACCGGTGAGCTTCGACTTCAGCACCTCGACCGGAACCGGAATCCATATCGCGCATATTGCCGACAACGCCCGTTCGCAATTGCGACGCGACTCCGCCGAGATCGGTGGAGTCTCACCGCTGGTGAGCTTCCGCGATGTGCCCGAGGCGGGTATCGACATCTCGCTGGCGCACCCCGGCAGCATCCCGCAGTTCATCACGGGCAAGTCGACGCTGCTATCGAATCTCTTTCGCGATGAGGTGGGTCTGCGCACGGCGCGACTCGCCGCCGAACGCATCACCACCAAACAGACCGAGTTGCGCACCGTTCGGGGGATCGAGGCTGTGCACCTGGCCGTGGGCCTTGCCACCTGGCGCATGGGGGGCATGGACTTCAGCGCGCCCGTGCTGCTGCGACCGCTGGCGATCCGCCGCCACCACACCGACTTCGAGCTGAAGCTCCAAGGCGCCTTCGCCGTCAACCGCGAGCTCGTGCGCCTCGCCGCCGAGCATTTCGGCCTGGCGCTGGATGCCGAAGCGCTGGCATCCCTCGCCTACGACGCGGGTATCTTTCAGCCGCAACCGGTGATCGATCGCCTGCGCACGCTCACGCGCTCCTTCGACACTTTCGCGGTGCACCCGCGCCTGGTGATCTCGACCTTCGCCGATGTCGGATCGGCCATCGCCCGCGACCTGGCCACCGTCGATCACCCGATCCTCAATGCCATGGCGGGGCACATCACCGACCGCGAGCGGGTCACGGCTCTTCCCGATGCTCCCGAGTTCGTGAGCCCGGATGTCAGGGCACCTGCCACCGACCATCGACTGCTGGACGCCGACGCCGAGCAAGAGGCGGTGCTCGCGCGGATCGCCGTCGGTCAGTCGCTCGTCATCTCGACGCTGCCCGGCACCGGCGGAACCCAGACGGTCATCAACGCTCTGGGCGACCTGGTGCGCGCCGGTAAGCGCGTGCTCGTCGTCTCGGCGCGTCGCTCGACTCTCGACGGCGTGCGTCATCGCCTGGCGGGTATCGGTCTTGACGGAATGGCGGTCTCGCCCACGGGGCTGCGGCGCGATCTGATCCGCAGCATCGGGCGCAACGAGAAGGCGAGCGCACCCGCCGTCGCCGAGGTCGACGACGCCCTCGTGCGCCTGCGCACTGTGTTGCGCGACTACCGCACGGCACTGGTCGACACGCGCTCGCCGCTGGGCGTCTCGGTGCTGGATGCCACCCGTGAACTCACCCGCTTGGCATCTCTCCCGGTGCCTCCCTCGACCCCGGTGCGCCTCGACGAAGACACCCTCGCCCTGCTCGTGCGCAAGCGTGGGCGCGTGAGTCGCACGCTCGTGCAGGCCGCCCAGCTCGGAGAGTTCCGTTTCGGACCGGGAGACTCGCCCTGGTACGGCGTCGACTTCGCCTCGAAAGACGACGCCGAAGCCGCTCACGCCTTGGCCGAGCGTCTTCATCGCACCGCGGTCCCGGCGCTTCTCGAAGGCGGCTATGCCCTCGTCGCGCAGACGCATATGCGCCCCTTCGCCACCATCGCCGAACTCGGTGACTATCTGCGACTGCTGCAGGGCATCCGCGACTCTCTCGATCGCTTCACCGCCCAGGCGTTCGAGCGGCCGCTGAGCGATGTGATCACCGCGCACGGCCCTCGGCGGGATGCCCCGGCGATGTCGGGTGCGCAGCGTCGACGTCTGCGCAAACTCGCCCGCGCATACGTGCGACCCGGCGTACACATCTCGGATATGCACGAGGCACTCTCGCGCATTCAGCGCCAGCGCGCCGATTGGAAGCGTTTCATCGAGGCGGATGTCGCGCCCGAGGTGCCTCTGGGCCTCGCCGATCTGCACGAGTCCTGGCAGAAGGTGCATAGCGAACTCGACGAACTCGACGCGGCGATGGGCGGGCGCTGGCAGTTGGCGAGTCTGCCGATCGAGCAGTTGCTGCGCACACTCGCGGGTCTGGCGGCGACATCCGAGGTCTTCGACAATCTGCGCGAGCGCGCCGATGTTCGCGGCAAGCTCTTCGAGTGGGGCCTTGAGGCGCTGCTGAAAGATCTGGCCGTGCGCCACGTTCCCGAAGAGCGCGTGGTCGACGAACTCACCTTCTGCTGGTGGCAGTCCTTTCTCGAGCACACGCTGCAGAGCGACCGGGCGCTGCTGGGTGCGAACACGGCGGTCGTGGATCGTCTGGAACGCGACTTCCGGCTCGTCGATGAGGCACACGCCGCGGCATCCGGCGCTCTTCTTGCCTGGCAGCTTGCCGGGCAGTGGCGCATCGCCGTGGTGGACGAACCCGATGAAGCACAGAGGCTACGCCAGCTTCTCGGGCACGGCGAACCGACGCCGAGCCAGGTCGTTGCCGCCGCCCCGACACTGCTTGGTGCTCTCGCGCCGGTGTGGCTGACCTCGCCCTATCAGGTGCCCGACATCCCCGAATCGGTGCGGTTCGACACGGTTCTGCTGGCGGATGCGGGCGCGATCAACATCGCCGAGGCGGCCCCCGCACTGCGCCGCGCGCGACAGGTGGTGGCTTTCGGTGACCCGGTCGTGCAGCGCCCCTCGCGCTTTGAGGTGTCGGTCGTGCCGGATGACTCGTGGAGCCCCGAGGGCGAGTTCGACGAAGTGTCGGTGTTCGAGCGTCTCGCTGAGCTTCTGCCAGTGACGACCCTCACGCATAGCTACCGCGCCGGCGGCGAAGATCTCGCGAAACTCATCAACGATGCCTTCTATGGCGGCCAGATCGTGTCGCTGCCGTGGGCGGGTTCCTATCTCGGGCGCGGCAGCCTCACCGTCGACTACGTCGAAGGCGGCGTCGGGATGCCCGACCCCGAGACCGGTGCCGTCGAAAGCCCCGACGCCGAGGTCTCTCGCATCGTGAGCCTTGTCGTCGAGCACGCGGTGCACCGCCCCAGCGAGACGCTGATGGTCACGACCGCGAGCAGACGTCACGCCGAGCGGGTGCGCAAAGCGGTAACCGCCGCGTTCGCGGGTCGTGCGGATGTCGCCGACTTCGTCGGGCGTGACACTTCCGAACCCTTCGCGGTGCTCACCCTCGAAGAGTCGGTCGCCGAGAGCCGCGACCGAGTGATCTTCTCGCTGGGCTTCGGTCTGACCCGTCACGGGCGGATGCTGAGCAACTTCGGTGACCTCTCGACCCCCGACGGCGAGCGACTGCTCACGGTGGCGATGACGCGGGCACGGCGCTCGATGGTTCTGGTCTCGTCGATTGCGCCTTCGGCATCCGCCGAAGAACGCCTCACCCACGGGGCTGCCACCCTGATGTCGATCCTCGGCAGTATCGAGGTGCGCACCAGCGATTCGCGCCCCGAAGAGAAGGCCGACCCGCTCACGCTCGCCCTGGCGCGCGAGCTGCGGGTTCTCGGTGCCACCGTAGACATCGACTATCGCGGGCTTCTGCCGATGGTCGCACAGCACCAGGGCAAGGCCGTCGTCATCGAGGTCGACCCCGAGTCGCGCGGAGAATCACTGCGCGAGTCGCTGCGACTGCGACCCTTGGTGCTGCGCCGTCTCGGCTGGCACTATGTGCGCGTGCACGCCTTTGATCTCTACTCCGACCCGGCAACGGTTGCCTCGCGCATCGCGGTCGTGCTCGGCATCGATGTCGAGACGCCCCGTGCGATCGCCGAAGACACCCAGCCGCTGGATATGATCGATCCTCGTGACAGGCAGTGACCAGAACCAGCGCATCATCCGGATGCCGGGCCGTCGGCGTGCGCGACTGACGCCGGCGCCGGGCACGGGCGCGGAGCCTCGCGTCGAGATGCTGGGCGAGGAGCCGGGGGATGGTGCATCCGGTCCCAACGACGAGCGACTGCGACGCGAGGTGCCGCCGCACTACTGAGGTTCAGCCGCGCTGTTTCGCGAGCAGATCGCGGATCTCGACCAGAAGCTGCTGCTCGCTCGGAGGCGCAGGCTCGGTGGACGCCGCTTCTTCTGCGGCCTTGCCGCGCTTGAGGCGATTCATAGGCTGCACGAAGACGAAGTAGACCACGGCGGCGACGGCGAGAAAGTTGATCGCTGCGCCGATGATCGCGCCGAAACCGAAGGTGGAGTTGCCGAGCTGCACCATCAGTGCCTCATCCAGCCGGTCGGCCTGAAAGACCAGGCCGATCAGGGGGTTGATGAGGTGGGTGACGATCGAGTTGACGATCGCCGTGAAGGCGGCACCGATCACCACGGCCACGGCGAGGTCGATGACGTTTCCGCGGAGCACGAACTCCTTGAATCCCTTGAACATGGGGCTTTCCTTTCTCGTTTCTCGGGGAGTGGATCGAAGACTTAGGCGGTATCGCCGGCGGGGGCAGGAGTCTGTGCGGGCGTGGGTGCGGGCGTGGTGGTCGTCGCCGGCGAAGGGGATGGTGCCGCATCCGCCCCACTCTTGTTCGCCTCACCCGTGCCCGCGCCGCCTGTGCGCGAACCGTCGTCGCGCGAGTCTGTGCGGTAGAAGCCCGGCCCGCTGAAGCTCACGCCGATCGAGCCGTACTCCTTGCGCAGCCGCCCGCCGCACTCGGGGCATTCGGTGAGTGCGGCGTCGGCAAAGCTCTGCACCGCCTCGAAGCGATGGGCACAGGCGGTGCAGGCATAGGCATAGGTGGGCATGGTGCCTCCGGGTGGGATGCGGGTAGGGGCTCAGCGAAAGTCGATGGTCTGGGTCGGGGTGACGATGCCGTCGACGCTCTGGTCGTGGGCATCGTGGGGCAGATCGTCGAGAATCTCCGAGTCATAGACCACCGCATACACGGGTGGCCGCTGCTGCATTGAGCCCAGTGTCTTGTCGAAGTAGCCGCGCCCCCACCCCAGCCGCATCCCCTTTTTGTCGACAGCGGCGGCGGGGATGAACATGAGGTCGACATCGCCGACCGCGATGGGGCCGAGTACGGCGCCGAGCGGTTCTGGCATGCCGAAAAGACCTGCCACGGTCTCGTCGCTGTCATCGGCGATGGCCCAGTCCAGAAGCCCGTCTTCGCGGGTGAGGGGCAGCAGCACCCGGATGCCGCGCCGCACCGCCGCCGTGACGAAGGCGCGGGTGCCGGGCTCGGTTGTGGTGGAGAGATAGCACGAGACCGCGCGCGCACCGTGTTGTGCGATCAGGGCATCGAGGCGTTCGGCGATGCCCGCGGCGGCCGCGTCGCGCTGCGCCTGCGAGCGCAGGGTGCGCCGCTCACGCAGCTCGGCGCGCAGGGTGCGTTTGGCCTGATCTACCTCTGTCGGCATCCCCTGATTGTAACCGGATCGCGAGTTTCGAGAGAGCTCTCGCAGGCCCGAGCACCCCTTAGGGTGGAGTCATGTTTCATCCCCCTCTGGAGGCGGTTGTCGCCGCGGTGACACGCGCATGGAACTAGCGGGTAGCCACGGGAGGGTCGGCGTCCGGCTCATTCGCACGCGCGATGCGCGAGCGCTGCAACACGAGTTGTTGGCCAACCGTGCGTGGCTGCGCCCCTGGGAGGCCACGATTCCGGGAGGTGTGACGTCTCTCGACATGCGCGTCACGATCCGGCGTCTGCTTCAGCAGCATCGGGATGGTGCGGGCTACCCCTTCGTCATGGAGTACGACGGCGCGCCGGTCGGGCAGCTCAACGTCTGGGGGATCGCACGAGGTTCGCTGCTGTCTGCGACGATCGGCTACTGGGTGAGCGAGCGCTTTGCGGGGCGCGGTGTCACCCCGACCTCGGTGGCGCTTGCCACCGATCTGTGCTTTTCGGCGCTAGGCCTGCACCGCATGGAGGTGTGCATGCGGCCAGAGAATGTCGCGAGCTTGCGCGTCGCACAGAAACTCGGTTTTCGCTACGAAGGCGTGCGGCGCGACTTCATCCACATTGACGGCGACTGGCGCGATCATCTCTGTTTCGCCCTGACCGTCGAAGACGTGCCCGAGGGGGTGCTTGCACGCTGGGTGGCCGGGCAGGTGCCACCGGATGCGGGGCTCGTTCCGCCGGGCGATCTTGTGCCGCGCGTGCGTGCGGGCTCGACAGAGCCGCCCGGTTCGCGGCGACGGCGCTGAGGGCGCTGAGCGGCTGAGCGGCGCACTTCTTTCGGCTTTCGCCCGCGCCTCGCGCTCGCCCCACGCGGTGCCACCGAGCGACACGCGCCCCGCGTAACGGTTGGCGAGAAGGGCCATCGCCTAGCGTTGACGGTATGGAAGGGCCGGTGCTGAGTGGAGGCGTTATCGTCTTGATCTCGGTGCTGCTCTGGCTGCTGTACCTTCTGCCTTCGTGGCGCGGTCGTCACCAGTACCTTTCCGCCGAACGCAACGCGGTGCGCCTCAGTCAAGCGTTGCGCGTGCTCGCCGAGACGAGCGATACCCCCGGCGAGGTGCAGGCAGAGCTCACGGCTCGCGGCGCTCACGCCCAGCAGAAACTCGCGAAGCGCGTGCAGGCGCAACGCGAGGCACAGCAGCTTGAGGCGCTGAGGGCCGAGCTTGCGGCCACTCGCGCCGATCCCGCGATGCGCCGGGCTCGTGCGCGGCGCCGGATGCGCTTGTGCGCGACGGCGCTGTTGCTCACGGGTCTCGCACTGCTGGGATTCGGGGTGTGGCAGTTGCTGGCATCCGGTGCGCAGACGTTGCTCTGGGCGGGGGGCGCCACGGCGTTCGTGGCGATTGTGGTGCTGCAGCGGATGTCGATGGTCGTCGCTCGCGCGGCGCGCAGGCAGGATGCGGCGGCATCCCTTGCTCGTCGGGTTGCGCCGCCACTGCACGACCAGGGGCCCGCGACATGGACGCCGCGACAGATTCCCGCGCCTTTGGTGTCGGTTGCCGGTTCCCGCGCCCAGGCGGCGCTCTTGGGTGCCGAAGAGCAGCGCGCTCGCCGCGAGGCCGGCTATGAAGAGGAGTTGCGTCGTCGGGCCGAGCGCATGGCGCCGCCCGCGCCAGTCGCCTTGCCTGCCGCGGGAGCCCCTGACTTCTCGCGGATGGGTTACGTCGACGACGCCGAAATCGATGCGCATGTGCGGCAGTTGCTGACCGCTCGTGTCGCGGGGTGAGCGTGATAGCCTGGTTCGGTTCACGGGCCTATGGCGCAGTTGGTAGCGCGCTTCGTTCGCAATGAAGAGGTCGGGGGTTCGAATCCCCCTAGGTCCACAGCTTTTTCCCTCTGACCGGGGATTTTTCTGCGCACGTCTGGTCATGGTGGGATGCTGTCGCCGCGCCGTCTAGACTGGCGCCATGATCGCTGCACTCACCCTGATGGCTCGCATCGCCGGTGTCCTCGGGCTTGCGGCCCTTGCGGCTTTGCACGCGCTCTGGGCGAGTGGCAGGCCGTGGCCGGCGAAGACGGCGGATCAGCTCGCGCAGGCGGTCATAGGGCAGCCGCGGGCGATTCCCGGGGTTGTGCCAACGGCTCTCGTCGCGGCCGGAAGCGCCGGGGCGAGTGTGCTGGCATCCGGCGTGCTCGGTCGCGGGCGGATGCAGCGGCTCGGCGTGCGCGTGGTCGGCACCGCGCTGCTCCTGCGCGCTGCCGTCGGTGGCGATGTCGTGTTGGAGCTTGCGGGGATGCCACCCGCTGGGGAAACCTTCCGTCGCCTCGATCGGCGCTACTACAGGCCGTTTGCCGCCGTGCTCGGGCTTGCCCTCTGGCTGAGCGCCCGTGGTATGCGGCGTCGGCCCGCGCCCACGCGCGAGTGATCAGCGCCCCGCGGCGCTGCTTGGCGACATGCTCTCCGCGTCTATGCGGGAACGAGGGCGATTCGTTGCCCGAGAGCGTCCGCCAGCCGTAGAAGAGTGGCGGCGGTGGGGTTGCCGACACCGTTCTCGATCCGGCTGATCTCAGCTTGCTGTATCCCGGTCAGGGCGGAGAGATCCGGTTGAGTGAGGCCGCGCGCCCTCCGTGCGGCCAGCAATTGCGCGCCCAGCCGTGCACGTTCATCCATCTCGGTCGTGAACGCGGTTACAGCGGCCTCGTAGACGCGGCGGGCATCTTCTGACCAGCCAGCCTCCATCTTTGCCGCCAGTTCTGCGAAGCTGTTCCCCATAGCTGTCTCCTTCGAGTCAAGTATGTGATGTATCACATGGGATGTCAAAGGCGACGCCGTTTCCACGCTTCATGCAGCTTGCGTGCCCGAGCAATCTCCTTTTGTTGTCGCTTCTGCGACGGATCGCGTCGCTTGTCGTAGCCGTGGTACAGCAGCACGATTCTGTCGCCGTGAAAAGTGCAGAACACGCGAATGAGCACGGTCCGGTCGGATCCCGGAATCGGGTCAGAGTCGACGCCTGCTGCTGACAAGATGGCGTGCAGCGAGCGACGAATCCGAAACTCGTAGAGGCCGTCACCGAGCGGCTTGCCCCATTCCCCGGAACATATGTCTACCCCTCGCGCCGCGAGGACATGTTCAATGGCGGCTCGGAGCACCGCCTGTTCATACACCGGTAGCGACAGAGCAAAGCGGGTGAACGCATCGCCTTCGTACTCGACAGTCCACGTCGTCACCATCCCATCCTGATGGTGGGTCTGACTTCTCAGCTTGAGTTGTCCACAGCTCAGCGCTTGGGAGTGACGTTCAATCAAGATCCCGGCAGCGTCAGCGCAGTTCTAAGGTCGCAGCAGGTCCAGCGGATCAAGACCGAGCTGCTCGGCTAGTCGCTTATAGACTCCGTCAGCGCCCCACGGCGATGCGCTCGGCGGCGAGTTCCTCGGCGGCGGTGAGCGGGGTGATCCCGCGATCCGCGGCCTCGTCGAAGATGCGACGCACCGTGTCGCCGATCCCCGCGACACGCGCCATGATCTCTTCGTTCGTGCCGAGCTTCTTCGCCTCAAGGTCGAGGTAGATGACCCCACCGGCGTTCGCGACGAAGTCAGGGGTGTACAGGATGCCGCGCCCCGCCAGGCGCTCAGCACCGCTGCGCTCGGCCAGCGGGTTGTTCGCCGGGCCGCACACCGCTTTCGCGTCGAGGGCGTCGATCACCGCGTCGGTGAGCACGCCTCCGATACCGGCGGGCACGAACACATCCGCCGCGACGAGATGCTCGGTGCCAGGTTCCGCCCACGATGCACCCAGCGATGCGGCAAGCTCGCGCTTGGCGGGATTCACATCGGTCACCGTCAACACGGCGCCATCATCTGCGAGGCGCTGGGCGAGGCGGCTGCCGACCTGACCCAGACCCGAGACGGTGATGCGACGGCCCGCGGCATCCGCAGAGCCCAACACTCGCTCCAGCGTCGCCCGAATCGACTCGTACACACCTATGCTCGTCGGAAGAGCGGGCTCGCCCGCGCCACCGGCCGATGA
The DNA here is from genome assembly GCA_964532555.1 of uncultured Microbacterium sp. Lineage (GTDB taxonomy): Bacteria > Actinomycetota > Actinomycetes > Actinomycetales > Microbacteriaceae > Microbacterium. The sequence continues at coordinate 4,782 of CAZHIU010000013.1, read as the reverse complement.
GGGAAGCCCCGCGACGTGCGCCGTGCGCTCGCTGACGGTGAGCATGTCTTCTGCGGTCGAGCCGACATCCTCAGCGGTGCGGTACGAGCCGCCGAAGAGCTCGACCGCGTCGCCGAGGTCGAGAAACACCGCACGGCGTCGATCTTCATCGAGCACCGTACCTTCGGGAAGGAACATCACCGACTTGCCCCCACCGGAATCCAGCCCCGCCGCCGCGTTCTTCAGCGTCATCGCCGCTGACAGGCGCAGCGCATCGCCAAGGGCGTCGCTCCAGTGCGGATAGCTCCACAAGCGCGCGCCACCCAGTGCAGAACCGAGCACCGAGGAGTGCAGCGCCACCGTGATCATCAACTCACTGCGACTGCCGGTGACCACCTCCACGCGCTCGTGAGTGAAGTCGGGCAAGGGCAAGGTGCTCGTCATCGTGGTGCCTTTCTTGGCTGGCCTTGTGGGCCTTCGCAGGGGGAACGCCAGGGTTGTGCGGGGTTCCGATCTCTATTGTGCCCCCAATCGTGGCATCGGTGACAGGTCATAGGCTGGAGAGGTGACTTCGCAGCTCCCCACTCGCAGCAAACTTGTGCACGACGCTCTGCGCGCCGCCGGAATCGCGGGCGAGATCGTCGTGCTGCCGGATGCCGCCTCCACAGCCGTGCTCGCCGCAGAGGCCCTCGGGGTCGAGGTCGGAGCCATCGCGAACAGTCTGGTGTTCTGGTCAGACGACGCGCCGCTTCTGGTGATGACCAGCGGCGCACACAGGGTTGACACCGCCGCGCTCGCCGAACGCTTGGGTCGTGAGTATGTGCGCCGCGCGACCCCCGAACAGGTGCGGGATGCCACAGGTCAAGCGATCGGCGGCGTCGCCCCCACGGGGCACCCGGCACCCATCACGACCCTCGTTGACGAGGCGCTCGCGGCCTACCCGGAGATCTGGGCGGCCGGTGGCACACCGCACACCGTCTTTCCTCTGAGCTTCGACGAACTTCTTGCCCTCACGGGTGGGGTCATCGTCCGCGTGGACTGAACCCCGCTCACCCCGCGCCATAGAGGCGGCGCGTGAGCGTCTTCGCGGCATCCGCCACGGCCAGGGCGAGTTCAGCGGGATCGCGGCCGGCCTCTTCGGGCCAGGTGACGGCGAGGGATGCCGCCGGCCACCCCCCGCGATCGAGCACCGCAACACCGACCGAGCGCAGGCCGACGGTCACCTCGCCATCCTCGCTGGCGAAGCCGCGCGCGCGCACGGCGCGCAGCAGTTCACGCAGTTCGGATGGCTTTGTCGGCCCTCGCCCCGTGCGGGCGGTGAAGGCGGCAGCATCCGGATACAGCGCACGCAACTGCTCACGGGGCAGAGCTGCCAGCATCGCGCGCCCCGTCGCCGTCAGATGCGCGGGCAGGCGCACACCGACATCCGAGACGAGAGCGGGCCGCCGGGCCGCGCGCTCTTCGACGATGTAGACCACGTCGCTTCCGCTCATGACCGCCAGATGCGCGCTCTCGCCGAGCCGATCAGAGAGGGCGGCGAGCAGCGGGCGGCCCAGGCGGGCGAGCGGTTGCTGGCGGCTATAGCCATTGCCGAGTTCGAAGGCCGAGGTGCCCAGGCCCCAACGGCGTTCCGCGGCGAGGTGAATGACGAAGCCGTGTTCGGCGAGGGTGTTCAGCAGGTGATACGCGGTCGAGCGGGGCAGCCCCAGATCGCGGGCGAGCAGCGCCGCCGCCGCAGGAGTGGGGCGCTCTGCCAGATAGCGCAGAATGCGCAGCGTCTGCGCGGCTGCGGGCACTTGCGGCGTGTCTGTGATCACAGACACAGGATGCCATGAAGCACTGTTGCGCGCCAGTGCAATGAAGTGGAATCGGGGTATGCCCCAGCCCGCAGCCATTGTCGTCGGAGCCCACACGCTCCGCCCCGAAGAAGTTGTCGCCGTCGCGCGCCACGGCGCCGCCGTGCAGATCGCACCCGAGGCACTCGAACGTATCGCCCAGACTCGTCGTGTGATCGACGAGAGAGCGGCTGATCCCGAGCCGCACTACGGAGTCTCGACCGGCTTCGGTGCGCTCGCGACGACCTTCATCGCCTCGGACCGTCGTCGTCAACTCCAGGCCAGCCTCATCCGTTCGCACGCCGCCGGAACCGGCACCGAGGTCGAGACCGAGGTCGTGCGGGCACTGCACCTGCTGCGCTTGCAGACCCTCAGCTCGGGGCGCACCGGCGTTCGCCCCGTCGTCGCCGAGAGCTACGCCGCGATGCTCAACGCGGGCATCACCCCCGTCGTGCGCGAGTACGGCTCGCTCGGATGCTCGGGCGATCTGGCCCCGCTCTCGCATATCGCGCTGGCCGCGATGGGCGAGGGAGAGGTGCGGGTGGGCGGCGAGTTGAGCCCGGCATCCGATGCTCTCGCCGCTGCGGGCATCGCCCCCCTCGAACTCGTCGAGAAAGAGGGTCTCGCCCTCATCAACGGCACCGACGGCATGCTCGGGATGCTCGTGCTCGCCCTGCACGACCTCGAGATGCTGCTCGACACCGCAGACCTCGCCGCCGCGATGTCGGTCGAGAGCCAACTCGGCACCGACGCCGTGTTCGCCGAAGACCTCATGGCCCTTCGCCCCCAGCAGGGGCAGGCGGCATCCGCGGCGAATCTGCGCGCCTTTCTCGCGGACTCGCCGATGGTCGCCAGCCACAAAGGCCCCGAAGACGGGCGTGTGCAGGATGCCTATTCGCTGCGCTGCGCACCGCAGGTGCACGGTGCCGCACGCGACACGATCGCGCACGCGACCACCATCGCCGGGCGGGAGCTTGCCAGTGTCATCGACAACCCTGTCATCACGGTGGATGGGCGCATCGAGTCCAACGGAAACTTCCACGGCGCTCCGATCGCCGCCGTGCTCGACTTTCTTGCGATCTCGGCGGCGGATGTCGCATCCGTCTCTGAACGCCGCACCGACCGCGCGCTCGACCCCGCGCGCAACTTCGGTCTGCCCCCCTTTCTCGCCGACGAGGTGGGAGTCGACTCGGGTCTCATGATCGCGCAATACGCGGCGGCGGGCATCGTTTCAGAGCTCAAGCGCCTGGCCGTTCCGGCATCCGTCGACTCGATTCCTTCCTCGGCCATGCAAGAAGACCATGTGTCGATGGGGTGGGCCGCTGCGCGCAAGCTGCGGCGTGCGATCGACGGCCTCGCGCGCGTGCTCGCCATCGAGATCCTCACCTCCACGCGCGCTCTCGATCTGCGCGCCCCGCTTCAACCCGGCCCGGCAACCGCCGCCGTGCGCACTCTCGTGCGCACCGTCGCCGCGGGACCCGGACCTGACCGCTTCCTCTCACCCGAGATCGAAGCCATCACCGAACTGGTCGTTTCGGGCGAGGTAGCCCGAGTGGCAAAGGAGAACAGCAGATGACCCGTGAGATTCGCGCCGCCCGCGGCGCCGAGCGCACCGCCAAGAGCTGGGGGGCAGAAGCCGCCAAGCGGATGCTGATGAATAACCTCGACCCCGAGGTCGCCGAGCATCCAGAAGACCTCGTGGTCTACGGCGGCACCGGGCGCGCGGCGCGCAGTTGGGAAGCCTTCGACGCCATTGTGCGCACGCTTGACGAGTTGGAGCCCGACGAGACGCTGCTGGTGCAATCGGGCAAGCCCGTGGGGGTCTTCCGCACCCACGAGTGGGCGCCGCGCGTGCTGATCGCCAACTCGAACCTCGTCGGCGACTGGGCGAACTGGCCCGAGTTCCGCCGCCTGGAAGAGCTGGGCCTGACCATGTACGGCCAGATGACCGCGGGATCGTGGATCTACATCGGCACCCAGGGGATTCTGCAGGGCACCTATGAGACCTTCGCCGCCGTGGCGCGCTCCCTCGGCCGCGAGTCGCTCGCGGGCACGCTCACCCTGACCGCCGGCGCGGGGGGTATGGGTGGCGCGCAGCCGCTGGCTGTCACCATGAACGACGGCGCGGTGCTCATCGTGGACGTTGACGAATCCCGCCTCGCACGCCGTGTCGCGCACGGCTACCTCGACGAGTACACGCACGATCTCGACGAGGCGGTCGCGCGGGTCCTCGCGGCCAAGGATGCCCGCCAGGCGCTCTCTGTCGGGGTTCTCGGCAACGCCGCCGAGGTCTTTCCCGAGTTGCTGCGTCGCGGCATCCCGATTGACATCGTGACCGATCAGACGAGCGCACACGACCCGCTCGCCTATCTTCCAGTGGGAGTGTCGTTCGAGGGGTGGAAGGATGCCGCGACCGCCGATCCCGAAGCCTTCACCGAGCGCGCCCGTGCGTCGATGGCCGCGCACGTTGCCGCGATGGTGGGCTTTCAGGATGCCGGTGCCGCCGTCTTCGACTATGGCAACTCGATCCGTCGCGAGGCGGAACTGGGCGGCTTCGAGCGAGCGTTCGCCTTTCCCGGCTTCGTTCCGGCCTACATCCGCCCGCTCTTCGCCGAGGGCAAGGGGCCGTTCCGCTGGGTCGCGCTGTCGGGCGACCCCGCCGACATCGCCGCAACCGACCGCGCGGTGGCAGAGCTCTTTCCCGAAGACGCCGCCCTGCACCGCTGGCTCGCCAAGGCCGCCGACAAGGTGCACTTCGAGGGGCTTCCGGCCCGCATCTGCTGGCTCGGGTACAAGGAGCGTCACCTCGCGGGTCTGAAGTTCAACGAGATGGTCGCCTCGGGTGAGATGAAAGGCCCCATCGTGATCGGGCGGGATCACCTCGACGCGGGCTCGGTGGCATCTCCCTACCGCGAGACCGAGGCGATGGCCGACGGCTCCGACGCGATCGCCGACTGGCCGCTGCTGA
>CAZHIU010000012.1:0-40668 GCA_964532555.1 uncultured Microbacterium sp. | reverse complement strand
CACCCCCATCGGGTTCCCGCAGCGGGTGATCGCCCTGCTCGCCGCCGACAGCGGGCTGCCGATCGCCGAGGCGCGCGACCACTTCGAGGCGCAGGGCGCCCGCGACGGGCTCGTCGAGGCATCCGGCGCGCTGCGCACCATCGCCGTCTCGCTCACCAAGATCTGCAACGACCTGCGCTGGATGGGCTCCGGCCCCAACACCGGTCTCGGCGAGCTGCACATCCCTGATCTGCAGCCGGGCTCCTCGATCATGCCCGGCAAGGTCAACCCGGTCGTGCCCGAGGCGGTGCTCATGGTCTGCGCGCGCGTGATCGGCAACGACGCGACGGTGGCGTGGGCGGGCGCATCCGGCTCCTTCGAGCTGAACGTCGCGATCCCCGTTATGGGCACGGCTCTGCTGGAGTCCATTCGCCTGCTGACCAACGCCTCGCGCGTGCTCGCCGACAAAACCATCGCGGGGCTTGAGGCGAACCTCGATCGCGCCGCTGCCTTCGCCGGCATGTCTCCCGCGATCGTGACGCCCTTGAACAAGGTGATCGGATACGAAGCCGCGGCGAAGATCGCCAAGCACGCGGTTGCCCAGGGGATCACGGTGCGGGATGCCGTCATCGAGCTGGGCTATGTCGAGCGTGGCGAGATCACCCTGGAGCAGCTCGACGAGAAGCTCGACCTGCTCTCGATGACCCGTCCCGGCTAGTCCCGCGCCGGAAGCCGGAAGGAGCGCCTACTCTTCGAGCAGGCTCGTCACGAGGGCAGCGATGTCACTGCGCTCGCTGCGGGTGAGGGTAACGTGCCCGAAGAGGCTGTGCCCCTTGAGCTTCTCGATCACCGCCGCGATGCCGTCGTGTCGGCCGACGCGCAGATTGTCACGCTGAGCGACATCGTGAGTGAGCACGACGCGGGAGTTCTGCCCGATCCGGCTCAGCACCGTCAGCAAGACGTTGCGTTCCAATGACTGGGCTTCGTCGACGATCACGAAGGCATCGTGCAGCGAGCGCCCTCGAATGTGGGTGAGGGGCAGAACCTCAAGGATGCCGCGCTCCACGACTTCTTCGAGCACATTGCCCGAGACGACCGATCCCAGGGTGTCGAAGACCGCCTGTGCCCAGGGGTTCATCTTTTCGCCCTGGTCGCCGGGCAGATATCCGAGTTCTTGCCCGCCCACGGCGAAGAGCGGGCGGAACACGAGGATTCTGCGCTGCTGCTGCCGCTCCAGCACCGCCTCCAGCCCGGCGCAGAGCGCGAGGGCCGATTTTCCGGTTCCGGCGCGTCCGCCGAGCGAGACGATGCCCACCTCGGGGTCGAGCAGCAGATCGATGGCGATGCGCTGCTCGGCCGAGCGTCCGTGCATCCCGAAGATCTCGCGGTCGCCGCGAACGAGACGGTACTCGCCGTCGCCCGTGACGCGACCCAGGGCCGAGCCGCGCTCGGATTGGATGATGAGGCCGGTGTTCACCGGAAGCCCCTGCACCTCCTGGCTCGCCCCGATCTCGCTCTCATAGAGATCGCTCATCTCGTCGCCCGAGAGGGCAAGGCTCGCCACCCCCGTCCATCCGGAGTCCACGGCCTGCTCGGCAAGGTACTCTTCGGCGTTGAGGCCCAAGGAGGCGGCTTTGACCCGCATGGGCATGTCTTTGGAGACGATCGTCACCTCGTGCCCGTTCTGGGCGAGGTGCATGGCGACCGAGAGGATGCGTGAGTCGTTGTCGCCCAGTCGGATGCCGCTGGGCAGCACTTCTCCGTCGGCGTTGCCGAGCTCCACCCGCAGGGTTCCGCCCTCGCCGATCGGCACCGGAAAGTCGAGACGCCCGTGTTCGATGCGCAACTCGTCGAGATGGCGAAGCGCCCTGCGAGCGAAATAGCCGATCTCGGGATCGTGGCGCTTGCCCTCGAGCTCAGTGATCACCACCACCGGCAGCACTATCGAATGCTCAGCGAAACGGAAGAACGCCTGAGGATCCGACAACAGCACCGAAGTGTCCAGCACATAACTGCGAAGGTCACTGCTCTTCGCGGTGGTGCGACGGGTGGACTGCTGCGCTGTAGTTGAGGTCACGACCCACTCCCGACCCGGGTTATCCGGTTGTGTCACGAGTCGACCAGGGTCACGAGTCGCGATCCTTCAGGGCCGACTCGACCGGGCGCGGTGCCCGATGGTTCGACGCTACGACGCCCTCTCCCGAGGCGGGCGAACGACACGCCACGAACTTCTGCTACTTGCCGAAACGTCGATCGCGACGCGCGTAGTCGCGAATGGCGCGCAGAAAATCGACGCGCCGCAGATCGGGGCCGAGCGCCTCGACGAAGTAGAACTCGCTGTGTGCGCTCTGCCACAGCAGAAAGTCGCTCAATCGCTGCTCTCCGCTGGTGCGGATCACCAGATCGGGATCGGGCTGTCCGCCGGTGTAGAGGTGCTCTCCAATCATCTCGGGAGTGAGCTGGGCGGCGAGGTCTTCGAGCCGACCGCCGGATGCTTCGTGCGTGCCGATGATGCTGCGCACCGCGTCGACGATCTCGTTGCGCCCCCCGTAGCCCACGGCAAGGTTGACGTGAAGGCCGCGATTGTGCTGGGTGCGTTGCTCGGCATCCGTGAGCACGCGCCCGAGTTCAGCCGGAAGAATGTCTGTGCGTCCCACATGCTTCACGCGCCAGTCGTTCTCTCGCGAGAGGCTTTCGGCGAGTTCTGCGATCACATCGATGAGGCCTGCGATCTCGGCAGAGTCACGTTTGCGAATGTTGTCGACCGAGAGCAGGTAGAGCGAGACGACGGCGATACCCAGCTCATTGCACCAGCCGAGGAACTCTCGCATCTTCGCGGCCCCGGCGCGGTATCCTTCCGCGGTCGAGCTGAGGCCCAACTGGCGCGCCCAGCGGCGGTTGCCGTCGATCATCATGGCGAGGTGGCCGGGCACCGTGGCCGGATCGATCCCCCGCCGCAGACGCCGCGCGTAGAGGCGATACAGTGGCCCACTACCCGCATCGGAGCGTGCGTTCACAGCATCCACGCTACCGCCGAATCGGTGAAGAACCCTGAACGTTCACGGTCGCGTGTACGCCCCGCCTGCCGGGCGCGCTTAGAGTGAGTGCATGAGCACCGACGACTCCGCGCCACAGATCGAGACCATCGATCTGCCGCAGTTGCCGCTGATGGATGCCGCGCGCGCCGATGCGAGCGAAGAACTGAAACCGAGCTGGCGCGGGTGGATTCACGCGGGAACCTTTCCGGTCGCGATTGCCGCCGGGATCCTGCTCATCGTCTTCTCCCAGGGTGGCGTCGCGAAAGCCGCCGCAGCGATCTTCATGGCCAGTTCGCTGCTGCTGTTCGGAAACTCCGCCGTCTACCACCGCTTCAACTGGAGCCCGGGCGTCAAGCGCACCCTCAAACGCATCGACCACGCGAACATCATGCTGCTCATCGCGGGCACCTACACTCCCGTGTCGGTGTTGGCTCTTCCTCCCGAGAAGGGCATGCTGCTGCTGATCCTGGTGTGGGGCGGCGCGCTGCTGGGCATCCTGTTCCGGGTCTTCTGGCTGGGCGCACCCCGCCTGCTCTATGTCGCCCTCTACCTTCTGTTGGGATGGGCGGCGGTGATGTACATCGTTGACCTCGTGAACGCGAACGTCGCCATGATGGTGCTCATCGTCGTCGGTGGCGTCTTGTACACACTCGGCGCCGTGGCCTATGCGATGAAGAAGCCGAACCCCTGGCCGAATCACTTCGGATTCCACGAGATCTTCCACGTCTGCACGGTTCTGGCGTTTCTGTGCCACTGGACCGCGTGTCTGCTGATCGCGCTGAACCCGCTGTCGCCCTCGCTCGGCGCCTGAGGCCCAGCGGTCGCGAATCCCTGCGGGCAAGCCGTGCGACGCTAGGGCGTGGCCGGATCTTCGGGCTCGGATGCCGCGGCATCCCCCTCGTGCAGCGCGGCCTGTTCGGCGTCGAGCATCTCGGTGACCTCGGCGCGGTAGCGCACGCGGCGGATGCGGCGCTGCATATCCCAGATGAGCGCAATGACAGCGGCGGCGACCAGGGCGATCGCGACAAAGCCCGCGGGGCCGGGCGTCACCAAGCTCGGATCGATGGTCGGCGTCGGCAGCGGGGTGGTCGATCCCACAATGAGCATGCTGGCCCCTTCCGCTCTCGCGTAACCTGGAACTACCAGCCTAGCGATTGCGAGCCCTCACATGACCACCTCTGCCGAACTCGACGCGCGCTATGGGCGCGGGCGTCCGCGGCGAGGACTGTGGGTGCTTCTCGGTGTTGTGGCCTCGACCACACTCGCACTCGGTGTGTGGTGGACAGTGGCGGCGAATATGCACGCGGTGGATGCCAACGACCTCGGTTTCCGCGTCATCGACGAGCACACCGTCGAACTGAGCTTCGTCGTGACCACTCCGCACGAACGCGAGGTCGTCTGTGTGCTGGAAGCCCTCGACGCGAGCAAGGGCATCGTGGGGTGGCGAGTGTTGAGGCTCCCGGCCAGCACCGCGCACACCCGGGGTTTCACCGAGAGCATCCCCACCGTTGCCCGAGCAACAACCGGTTTGGTGAACAACTGCTGGGTCTCATAGACTTAAGACCAGAGAAACGACGCCCTGGCCGAGTGCCGGGGCGTCTTGGCTTATCCCGATGAGAGACCGAGGAGGATCGTCGTGTCTGCGGATGCCCAGGTTCCTTTCCTGACGCAAGAGGCCTTTGACCGGCTCACCTCTGAGCTGGAACATCTGTCGACCATCGGTCGCGAAGAGATCGCCAAGCGCATCGAAGAGGCCCGCGAAGAAGGCGACCTCAAAGAGAACGGCGGCTACCATGCCGCCAAAGACGAGCAGGGCAAGCAAGAGGCACGCATCCGGAGCCTGCAGGAGTTGCTCAAGACCGCACGGGTGGGCGAGGCACCGCAGAGCCGTGGCGTCGTCGAACCCGGCACAGTCGTGACCGCGATGGTCGCCGGCGGTGAAGAGGTGTTCCTGCTGGGCAGTCGTGAGATCGCGACGGATGACGAACTCGACGTCTATAGCGAGGCCAGCCCTCTCGGCCAGGCGATTCTGGGTCTGAAGATCGGCGAGAAGTCCTCGTACACGGCCCCCAACGGCCGTGAGATTCCCGTCGAGATCATCGACGTCGCCAGCTACACGGGCTAGTCTGCGACGACTTCCGGTGCGTAGCCCGCGCCGCGCAGGGCGTCGAGGGTGAACTCGGTGTGCTCCGCACCCCGGGTCTCGATGCTCATCTGCAGGATGAGCTCACTGATCTGCACCCTTCGCCGGTGACGATCGTGCATGACCTCGACGACGTTCGCGCCGGCCTGAGAGACGAGTTCTGCCACGCGGGCGAGCTGCCCGGGCCGGTCGGGCAGCGGAATGCGCACGGTCAGATAGCGGTCGGATGCCGCGAGGCCGTGTCCGATCACCCGCTGCAGCAGCAGGGGGTCGATATTGCCGCCCGAGAGCACCGCGACGGTGTTGCCGGCATCCCGGACAAGACCCGCGAGGATCGCCGCGACGCCCACCGCACCGGCGGGTTCGACGACGACCTTCGCGCGCTCCAGAAGCAGCAGAATCGCGCGCGCGATGTCTTCTTCGGTGACGGTGACGACCTCATCGACGAACTCGCTGATGATGGCGAAGGGCACATCGCCCGGCTTGGAGACGAGGATGCCGTCGGCGATCGTCGGCTGCGTCTGAATCTCGACCGGATGCCCCGCTCGAAGCGAGACCGGCACCGCCGCGGCGTTCTCCGCCTGCACGCCGATGACTCGGATGCTGCGCCCGGTCAAAGCCGCTTTCGCCTTCGCCGCAGCGGCCACCCCGGCGATGAGCCCGCCGCCGCCGATTCCGACGAGGATCGTATCGACATCCGGCATGTCTTCGACGATCTCCAGGCCGAGAGTACCCTGCCCGAGAATGATGTCGCGATGGTCGAAAGGATGAATGAGCACGGCGCCCGTGCGCTCGGCGAACTCCGCCGCCAAGCGCAGGGGTGTGGTGACCGTCTCGCCCTCGAGCACGACCTCGGCACCATAGCCGCGCGTTGCCAGAAGCTTCGGCACCGGAACCCCGAGCGGCATGAAGATCGTCGCCCGGATGCCGAGCGCCTGCGCCGCGAGCGCCACCCCTTGCGCGTGATTGCCCGCTGAGGCGGCCACCACGCCACGCGCACGTTCCTGCGCGTTCAGTCGAGAAAGCCGGAACATCGCCCCGCGAATCTTGAAGGAACCGGTGCGCTGAAGGTTCTCCATCTTCAGGGTCACCGCAGAGCCGAGAATCTCCGAGAGGGTGCGCGATGGCATTGTCGGCGTGCGCGAGATCACCCCGGACAGCGTCTCGGCGGCGGCCTCGAACTCGGCGAGTTCGATCGGGGTGCTCACGCCCGCCTCCCCCGCGTCGTGAGGGGAACGGTGCTCCAGATGAACTCTGCGTCATCCGGATCTCGTCCGGTGCGCCACGAGCCGGTGGAGAGCGTCACCGCGACGACGTTGACGAAGGCGGCAAGCGGCACCGCGAACAGCGCCCCCGCGATACCGGCGACCATCGCACCGCCGGTGACCACGAGCACGATGGCGAGCGGATGCACCTTGACGGCCGAGCCCATGAGCAGGGGTTGCAGAATCTGACCCTCGATCTGCTGCACAGCCAGCACGATCACCAGCATCCACAGCGCGATCCACGGACCGTTGTAGACCAGAGCGAGAAAGACCGCGAGGGCACCTGTCACAACCGCACCCACGAAGGGCACGAAAGCGCCGAGGAAGACCAGTACGGCCACGGGAATCGCCAGCGGAACGCCCAGAAGGAAGGCACCGAGGCCGATACCGATCGCGTCGATTGTCGCGACCAGCAGTTGCGTGCGCGCGTAGTTGATGACGGTGGTCCAGCCGCGAGTGGCAGAAGCGTGCACCGCGCGGCGCGCATCACGCGGAAAGAGCTGAAGCGTCCAGCGCCAAATGCCCGCGCCATCGGCCAGCAGGCAGATGAGAATGAACACCGCCAGCAGCATGCCTGTGAGGATCTGCCCGGCGGTGGTACCGATGGCGAGGGCGCCGGTCCACAGCAGTTGCGACTGCTCTTGGATGAGAAGGAGCATCTCTTCGAAGAAGTCAGTGATCTGCTCCGGCGAGATGTGCAGCGGCCCCTCGATCAGGAACTCACGGAAGTCGGCGAAGGCTTCGATGGAGCGCTCCCGCACCGAGGGCCACTCCACGGCGATCTGCCAACCGACCAGCCACAGCAGACCCGTGACGACCGCGATGGTGCCGAGCACGGCGAGCACCACGGCAAGCCAGCGCGGAAAGTGTGCGCGTAGCATGAGCTCGAAGGCCGGCCAGAGCAGCGCGGTCAGCAGAATCGCCAGCAGCAGCGGGATGACCAGCAGGCTCAATTGGATGACGAGCCAGACCAGAACGGCTGCCGCCGCGGCGATCACGACGAAGCGCCACGCATAACTCGCGGTCACCTGCAAAGCCGCGGGCACGCCCCGATCGGTCTCGGCCGTGACGGTGCGATGCTGGATGAGATCTCGCATCCGGGGGCGCTTCTGCTCGCTCATTCTGCAAGTCTACGCACGCGTTCCGGCACGGTCACCGCTACGCTGGCGAGGGTGACCGAAACGCTCAGTGCCCCCGCTGCCCGCCGCATGGCGTTGGGTGCGCAAGGCTTCGCGAAACCGCGGCCCGAGCGGGTCACCGCCCGCCATCTGCACAGCGTCGCCCGACGCCTGGGCGTGCTGCAGATCGACTCGGTGAACGTCTTCGCCCGCGCGCACTACATGCCCCCTTTCGCACGTCTGGGGGGCTTCGAACCGACGCTTCTGGATCGCACCTTCATGAGCCGCGCAACGCGCTACATCGAGTATCCGGCGCACGAGGCGACGTTCATCCCGATCGAAGACTGGCCGCTGTGGCGCTTCCGCATGGAGGCCTTCCACCGACGCTGGTCAGAAGACGAAGACTCCTGGTACCGGAGTAATGCCCGCACGCTCGCCTGGGTGCGTGATGAGTTGCGGCACCGTGGCCCCTCCAAGCCGGTCGACATCCGCGGCGACGCACCTCGCGCGGGCGGAGCGTGGTGGGATTGGGATGACGTGAAGCTCGCCCTCGAACACCTCTGGCGCACCGGTGACGTCGCGATCGCAGGCCGCGCGGGTTTCGAACGTCGCTACGCCCTCGCCGAACAGGTGATCCCGGCCGCGGTGCGCGAAGTATCCCTGTCGAAGACGGATGCGGTGACCGAGCTGGTGCGGCGCGCGGCGCGCGCCTGCGGGGTGGCGACGGCATCCGATCTGAACGACTACTACCGGCTGCGGCGAGAGCAGAGCGACCCGGCTATCGCCCACCTCGTCGAGGCGGGCGAACTCGTGCCCGTCACCGTCGCGGGCTGGGAGAAGAACGGCACGTCGATCGCCGCCTGGCGGCACCGGGATGCCACGCTCCCCCGCCGCATCGCCGCGACCGCGATCCTCTCGCCCTTCGACCCGCTCGTGTGGTTCCGCGAACGGGCGCTGCGTGCCTTCGGCCTCGACTATCGCATCGAGATATACACTCCGGCCGCGCGCCGCCAGTTCGGCTACTACAGCCTGCCCGTGCTCATCGACGACCGCATCGCCGCTCGCGTCGATCTCAAGGCCGACCGCGCGGCATCGACTCTGCGGGTGCAGTCGGCCTGGTGGGAGGCTTCGACCGAGGATGGCGACGCCGAACGGCTCGCTTCAGAGCTTCGGAACGCGGCAGAATGGCAGGGACTGGAAAGCATTTCGATCTCGAACTGGGGCACGGCCACCGATGATCTCGCCGTCGCCCTTGGGAACGCGAGTCGGCACCAGAGAAAGGATGACGCATGAAGCTCTGGCTGCGCATCCTGACCGTGTGTGTCGTCCTCGCCGTGGCTGGCGCGGCAGCGTGGTGGTTCTTTCTGCGCCCGACGAGCCCCGAAGACACCGCGCTCGCGGTCTTTCATGCGCTCGCATCCGGAAACCCGGACCGTGTGGACGCTGCCGGAATCGAGGTGTCCGATACCGCGCGCACCGCCTTTGTCGCCGCGATCGCACACCTCAGCGAGCCCGAACTGCGCCACGTCGAGTTGCACGAGGATCACGCCCTCGTCACCATCGGATTTCGCCTGGGAAGCATCGCCCACGCGAGCGTCGTGCGACTGGAGCGCGAAGGAAATCGCTGGACGCCGCACAGCGGCGATGTGCTCGGATCGGTCACCCCGCAGACCACGCCCGGCGCGGGCATTCAGATCGACGATCTGTTCCACCCGAACGGCGAGCCGCTCGTTCTGCTTCCGGCGGTGTACCCGCTCGCGGCAGCTCCCACCACGGCGCTCGAGGGGGGGCAGCACGCGTACGTTCTGCCCGGCGACTCCTTTGCGCTGCCGCTGGTAGCGAGCTTTCGCCCTGAGCAGACGTCGATCTCTCAGCAGCAACTCAACGAGTATCTCGATGGCTGCACACGCACGGCGAGCGCGGTGCCGGCGAACTGCGGCATCCGCATCCCCTGGGGTGCCGATCTCGCCGCGCTCGCTGAGCTTCGCTTTCGCGTGGAGAGCTACCCGGTGATCGCCCTGCTCGAGCACGAGTTTCTGGCCTCGGGTGGGGTGCTCATCGCCACCGCCGAGGGCACTGACCATGCCGGAACGGCCCGAGCGTTCACTTACCGCACCACCGAGTGGAGCGTGCGAGGCACCATCGGATTCACCCCTGACGGGCTCACGCTGCACGCGTGGTGATGCTCAGAACTGCACGCGGGGCGGTTCGGCCACCGCCGCGCCGTCGGCGACCTCGAAGAACTCGCGCTCGACAAAGCCGAGACTGCGCGCGAAGAGGTTGTTCGGGAAGATCTTGATCTTCGTATTCAGTTCGCGCACACCGCCGTTATAGAAGCGGCGTGACGCCTGAATCTTGTCTTCGGTGTCGACGAGCGACTGCTGAAGTTGCAAGAAGTTCTGGCTCGCCTGCAGTGCCGGGTAGTCTTCGGCGACAGCGAAGAGGCTGCGCAGAGCCTGCTGCATGAATCCTTCGGCTGCTGCCGCCTCTGCCGGGCCGCTGGCGTTGAGCGTCTGCGCGCGGGCGAGGGTGACGTTCTCGAAGACCGCCTTCTCATGCCCGGCATAGCCGCGCACGGTCTCGATCAGGTTGGGGATGAGGTCGGCGCGACGCTTGAGTTGCACGGTGATGCCGCTCCACGCCTCATCGACGCGCACGTTCAACTGCACCAGCGAGTTGTAGGTCGCCCAGAGGTAGATGCCGATGGCGATCAGCACAGCGACAATGATCAGAACAGGTACAAGCCATTCCATGACACGCCCCTTTGAGAGTTTTCTCCATCTTAGCGAGGTGACCCCGACCTCACTCTGGGCAGTAGCTGCGAAGTTTCAGGCGCCGAGGATGCGTTCCAGATGCCGATTCGCGAAGCGGCGCTCGGGGTCGAGACGCTCGCGCACCGAGATGAAGTCGTCGAAGCGCGGGTAGCGCTCGCGCAGCGCGGCCGCATCCAGCGTGTGCATCTTGCCCCAGTGAGGGCGCCCGCCGTACGCGAGCATGATCTCTTCGACCGCGCTGAAGTAGCTGTTGGGGTTGGCTCGCCAATAGCGGTGCACGGCGATGTAGGCGCTCTCACGGCCGTGCGCGGTCGAGAGCCAGAGGTCATCGGATGCGGCGAACCGTACCTCGACGGGAAACTCGATCCGCCACCCTTTGCGGGCGATGAGCGCGCGCACCTCGTCGAAGGCGGCGAGCACGTTCTCCACGGGCAGCGCATACTCCATCTCACGAAAGCGCACGGTGCGCGACTGCGTGAAGACGCGGTGCGAGGCATCCGTGTATTCGCGATTCCCCGTGAGCCCGACCGCGAGCCGGTTGAAGGGCGGCGTGATCCAGGATGCCGAGCGCGACAGCCCGCACACCACGCGAAAAACCCCGTTCGACAGCAGCGTCTCGTCGAGCCAGCGCCCGAAGGGCGGAAGCGGGTCGAGCGCGGCATCCCCGGGCAACCGCGTCTGCCGCTTCGTGAGGGCGACCTCGGTGTGCGGGAACCAGAAGAACTCGAAGTGATCGTTGGCGGCGACTCTTTCGTTGAGGGTGGCACGCAGTTCGTCAAGCGGAAGGGGTTCGTCGACGGCGTGCACCGCAAAAGCGGGAACGCACTGCAAGGTCACGTCCACGAGGATGCCGAGGGCTCCGAGCCCCAGCGCCACCGCGGGGAGAAGCTCGGGGTGGTTGTTCTCGTCTACACGCAGAATGTCACCCGTGGCGGTGATCAGGGTGACGCCACGGATCTGCGTGGCGAGCCCGCCGAAGGCCGCGCCGGTGCCGTGCGTGCCCGTGGAGGTCGCTCCCGAGATCGACTGCCGATCGATGTCGCCGAGGTTTTCCATCGCGAGCGCGTAGGGCGCAAGGAGGGCGGGAATCTGGTGCAGTCGCGTGCCGGCGAGAAAAGTGGCCCGACCGCTTGTCGCATCCGCCGAGAGAAGGCCCTGCAGATCAGAGAGGTCCAGCAGCACACCGGGTGCGACGGCGATGCCGGTGAAGCTGTGGCTTGCGCCCACCGCCTTGATGCGCACCCCCTGACGGGCAGCGGCCAGAACCGCACGCTGCACCCCTTCGAGGGAACGCGGGCGTTCGATCCTCAGCGGGCGCACCGATGCCGAGCGCCCCCAGTTCTGCCAGGAGCCACCTAATCTCGTCACAGAAAGGCCTTCCCCTCGCCGCGATAGCTGGGGAGTTCGTCGATCACGCTATCGCCCGAGACGAGGTGATAGGCGGCGACATGCTCAGCGGCCTCGCCGCTCTTGGCATGACGGAACCAAACTCGGTCCCCCACCTTCAGATCGTGCGCTCCCCCACCCCGCAGCGGCGTTTGCACCTCACCGGCGGCCTCGCGGGCCAGCAGGCGAAGGCCCTGCGGCCACACGGGTCGTGGCTGACGCGACGCGCCGCTCTGCCCGGAGGCGATCCACCCACCGCCGAGCACCACGGCGATGTCGGCCGTGGGGCGGCGCACCACATCGAAGGCCACGGCGGCCGCGGGTGCCGGGCGAAAGGAGCGGTAACCGTCGAAAAGGTGCCCGGCGAGCAGGCCGCTGCCGGCCGTCGCCTCGGTCACGGCCTGATCGCTGCCGCTGAACTCCAGAGAGCCGGTGCCTCCGCCGTTGACGAACTCCAGCGGCGCCATCGCGAGCAGCGCGTCAACCACCTCGGCCCTTCGCACACGGAGCTCTTCGGCGGAACGAGCTTGCAGCGCCCGGATGACGGGGGCATCCAGGCCCGCTCTGTTGCCGACACCGGCGATCTGCGCCTCGTACATCTGCACGCCGATGAGCCTGAAGCCCTCACGCTCGTGGATCGCGCGCCCGAAGCGTGCGACCTCGGCGGCGGTGTGCAGGGGCGAGCGGCGCACGCCGATGTGGCCGAGAGCGCCTGCGCGCAGTGAGGCGTCGACGTCGAGTGCGACGCGAATGCGCGGGCGCTTCTCGGGCGGGGCGATCTCGTCGATGAGGTCGAGTTGTGCCGCGTCGTCGACCATCAGGGTGATGCGCGCGGCCGCCTTCTCATCGGCTATGAGGCGCGCCAGACTCGCCCGATCTGTGCTCGGGTAACCGACGACGATGTCGTCGTGGGTCTCGGCGAGCCAGAGCGCCTCGGCGAGGGTGAAGGCGAGCAGGCCTTTGTAACCGGGGATGCTGAGCACCGCGTCGAGCACGGCGCGCACGCGCACCGACTTCGTTGCCACACGGATCGGAACGCCGCCCGCCCGGGCGATGAGATCGAGCGCGTTGAAGCGCAGAGCATCAAGGTCGATGACGGCGACCGGGGCGGCGAGGTGCGCGGTGGCCTCGGTCAGTCTCGGCCACCACTGAGCGGGGTCGAGCCAGCCCTGGGCGGAGGGGTGAGGTTCAGCGCGGAGATCAAGCACCCTTCCAGCCTACGTTGCCCTCCGGCCGGGCCGGTAGGCTACCGATACCCGGCCGCGGCCCCCCGTAGCCCAACCGGCAGAGGCAGGCGACTTAAAATCGCTCCAGTCTGGGTTCGAATCCCAGCGGGGGGACTCTCGACTTCGCGGGCCGCGGCGTGGTCGCCGCCACGCGGTCAGTCGCGCGGGTTCACGCTCAAGACGAGGGTGTCACCGGCACGAAAGAAGACAAGCCCCCACTGCGCGCTCTGCAGGCTGCCCTGCGCGCCATCCGCACCGTCTACCGTCGCCTCTTCAGCGAAGCCCGCCGCTTTCAGACGCGATAGGTAGTCATCCATCGCACGCTGATCGACGCCCTGATAGGTGAGCGTCCATCCCCCTTGCACGGCCGCAGATCCGAAGAGTTGACCGTCAGGCAGCGGCACACCCGAGGGGAAGTCCGAGGGAAGTCTCGATCCGGCACCGATGTGGACATCACCATCTTCGGTCTTGATGATGAAGCCGTCGCCGTTCGGGTCCAGCTCGAAATTCCCGCCGATCTGATCCTCGATGATCTTCTCGATGGCACCCTTCGCCAGCTCTTCGATGGGGTTGACGCACCCCGTCAATACGAGCACGGCGGCTCCTGTCATTGCCGTTGCCGCGATAAGACGTCGACGCATTTCCGCCTCCAGGCCTCACTAGTCTCTGAACCGATGAGACCAAGGTACCCCGAACGGAGACTCAGATGTTCATGACACCTTCGCGCGCTCGGCGCGGGCCGGTGCGGTCTTCGCCGAGGCCGTGACCTTCGCACTCGCGAGGGCTGCGCGCGGCGCGAACTCTTCGAAAGCACGGCGCGGGTATTCCACCCGGTGCAACTCGACCATGTCACGACCGAGCCAGAGGTTGTGCCACCATCCCCACAGCACACGCCACTTGCGCTCCCAGGTGGGCATCGCAAGGCCGTGATAGCCGCGGTGCGCGATCCAGGCGACGAAGCCTTTGAGTGCGAGACGGCCCGACTGAAAGACGCCGTTGTAGAGGCCGAGGCCTGCCACGGTGCCTAGGTTCTTGTGGAAGTACTGCTTCGGCTCTTCGCCGCGCAGCACTGCGACGAGGTTCTTGGCCAGAAGCTTCGCCTGACGCACCGCGTGTTGGGCATTGGGCACGCAATAACCGCTTGCGCTGCCGCCGGAAAGGTCGGGCACCGCCGAGATATCGCCGGCTGCCCAGGCGCCTTCGACAAAGCTCTCCTCGCTGCCGACCCGAAGATCGGCGCGGGTCTGGATGCGACCGCGCGCTTCGACCGGCAGGTCAGAGCCGCGAACAACGGTCGGGTTGGCCATGACGCCTGCGGTCCAGACGATGAGGTCACTCGGAATGACCTCTCCGGTGGACAGCTCCACCTTGCCGTCGATCGCACTCGTGACCTGAGTATCGAGGTGCACATGCGCCCCCCGCTTGCCGAGGTCGCGCACCACCCACTCGCTGGTGCGAAGCGACACCTCCGGCATGATGCGCTCCACCGCCTCGACCAGGTGGAAATGTGTGTCGTCGAAGCTGAGCTGAGGGTAGTTCGACACCAGGGCGGATGCGAGCGAGCGCAGTTCTGCGAACGTTTCGATTCCCGCGAAACCGCCACCGACGACAACCACCGACAGCAGCCGCTCTCGCTCAGGGCCGGGGGGCAGAAGAGCCGCACGGTCGAAATTGGAGATGAGGCGATCCCGAATGGCCACCGCCTCTTCGATCGTCTTGAGGCCGATCGCATTCTCGGCGATGCCAGGAATCGGGAAGGTGCGCGAGACCGCACCGGCCGTCACGACGATCTGGTCGTACTCGATCTCGAAGGCATCGCCGTCGCGAGGCGTGATCGTCGCGACCTTGCGCGCGTGATCGATGCCGGTCACGCGGGCCGTGAGCACCGTCGTACGCCGGAGGTGTCGCCGGTGCGCCACAACCGAGTGACGTGCCTCAATGGAACCGGCAGCCACCTCGGGCAAGAACGGCTGATAGGTCATATACGGCAGCGGATCGACGAGAACAACATCCGCCTCACCACGACGCAGGCGCCGTTCGAGCTTCCATGCCGTATAGAAACCGGCGTAGCCGCCGCCGACGATCAAAATCTTGGGCACGGG
Source organism: uncultured Microbacterium sp. (assembly GCA_964532555.1). GTDB lineage: Bacteria > Actinomycetota > Actinomycetes > Actinomycetales > Microbacteriaceae > Microbacterium. The sequence goes on along the minus strand of CAZHIU010000012.1, from coordinate 25,637 downwards.
AAGGCAACTCCTCAGTAGTCGGAGGGCGGGATGACGCGTGAGCGCGCCACACGAAAGCGCCGGGCAGTTGCCGCGACGCCGAGCGCTATCAGAATACCAGTTAGGGTGACCGCAACCAGCGGCAGCGTGCCATATCTCAGCGTCGATTCGTTCGGCCAGAAGGGGGACGCCGCAATGGATGGCCCTTCTGCGGGTGGCAGGGGCGCAATCGTCGGTGGCGTCAGTTCGGGAGTCGGGGCCGGCCCCGCATCGGCGCGACGGAACAGACGCACCCACTCGGCAAGGTCGCCCATCGGGTTTTCGGTCACCTCGGGGAAGGTTCCGGTGACCGCGGCGTAGGCATCCAGAAGCCCATAGCCGTACAGCGGATCGGGGAGTTCGGTGACCCATGGCACCGCTATGGCGCTGCGGATGATGCGATTGATGACGTTGTTCGCGTCGAGTTCCGGATGCGCCGCACGCACGAGCGCGACGACACCGGCAACGATCGGGGCTGCTCCACTCGTGCCGTGCCAGATCACCAACTCACCGTTCGCCGAAACCCCGAGCAGCCCTTCGCTGGGCGCCGAGATGCCGATCGTGATGCCCTGGGTGGAGGCGGATTGGCTCGCCCGACCGGTTTGATCGACACCGGCAACCGTCAGCACGCCGGGAATCGTCGCGGGAGCGCCTACAACCGTCGTGCCGCTCTCGCGGTTTCCGGCGGCGACCACCACGACCACATCGTTGTCGAAAGCGTATTGGAAGGCGGCATCCCAGGAGCGATCCCAGTCCAGAGCGTTCGTGGTGAAGGAGAGATTGATGACGTCGGCGCCGTTGTCGACCGCCCACACCATCGCCGCGGTGATCTGATCGACAAAGGGCACGGTCGCCGACGACCCCACGAAGCCCACCGAGATCGAGAGCAGATTCGCTTCGGGGGCGACCCCGATCATCCCGGTTCCGCCCGCCCCGCCACGAGCAGCAGCCAGAGATGCCACCCACGAGCCGTGATCCCCGTCGATCACGCCGAGGGGTCGGCGCCCGTCCGGCGCTCCGACGCCGGAGACATCGGTGCCGCCGATGACCGCGTCTTCGAAATCGGCGCTCACCCGCCCGATACCCGTGTCGATGATGGCGATCGTGACGCCCGCGCCGCGCGTCACCGTCCAGGCATCCGGGATGCGTGCCCCCTCGAGCCAATACTGGGCCGCGCGCACCGCACCCTTGCTCGGATCGCTCTCGTCGATGGTCGCGCCCGCCGCGCTGACGGCACCCGACAACACCAGGGATGCCGCAAGCAGCCCCGCCGCAAACCCCGCGCGAGCCGGCCTCACGAGCGCACCTCCGCGCGGCGAGCCGAGACCGCGAGCGCCGCGCCGGGGGCGCTGCACTCGCAGCGATCCTGCGACCAGGCCGAATGCGCGAGCGCCGCATCGCCTATGGGGTTGACCCCCGGCCCCGCCGCGAGCGCGTGCGCTGCCAGGGCGTGAAGGCACTTGACGCGATTCGGCATCCCGCCGGCAGAGATCCCCTCGATCTCCGACACCTCGCCGAAGAGCGCGCGCTCGCGCAGAAACTGCTCGTGCGCCCGCGCGTAGGCTGCCGCGACATCGTCATCGGCCAGCATCTCGGTCAGCTCGACCATAAGGTGACCGGCCTCGAGTCGCGACATCTCAGCGGTGGCGGCGGGGTGGGTGAGGTAGTAGAAAGTGGGAAACGGTGTGCCATCGTCGAGGCGCGGCGTCGTCGCAACCACCGTGGGGTTCCCACAGAGGCAACGCGCCGCGATACCGAGCACTCCGCGTGCCGGGCGCCCCAACTGTGCCGAGACGACGGCGATCTCCGCCGCGGTGGGCGGGGCGTACGGGGGCGTAGTCACCTCTACAGGGTAATCGCGCTATCTGGGTGTCTGATCAGGGTGTCACCGCGACGGCGGTGCGCGTGAGACCGGCACCGGTCAGGCTGCGCAGCAACTGTGGCATCCAATCGGCCTCGCGCACCACGATCTGGTCGCTGACCGGCCCGATCGCTGCGGGCACATCGATCAGATCGAGGTCGTTGTCGATGAGGTAGATGATCTCACCCGGTCGCACATAGAACAGCCTCTCGCGCGCCTGGGTCGAGATATAGCGGGGATCGTTCCAGCGCTCACGTTGCTGTTCCAACTCGGCCAGGCGATCCTCAGTGACCTGCACGGCCTCTTCGAGCGCGGCGATCTTCTGCCGCTGGTCGAGGAAGGTGCCGAAAGTCGGCACGAGCGCCCAAACACCGAAGACCACGAGCGAGAGCATGATGACCGAGAAGGCCGAGAGGCGGATGCCGCCCGTCCACTCGCGCACGGTCACCTGTGGTGTGTGCGGTTCGCGCACCGCGCGGGTGTCGTTCGTCGAAGGGGATGCCGGACGCTGTGCCATAACTGCCCCTTCTGTGCATCTCAGCCAGTGAATCGCGGAAAGGCGGAACGCCCCGCGAACTCTGCGGCGTCTCCGAGTTCTTCTTCGATCCGCAGAAGTTGATTGTACTTCGCGACTCTTTCGCTTCGAGCAGGCGCTCCGGCCTTGATCTGACCGGCGTTGGTGGCCACCACAAGGTCGGCGATCGTGGTGTCTTCGGTCTCACCCGAGCGGTGCGAGAGCATCGCGGTGTACCCGGAATGCTGCGCGAGGCGTATGGCGTCGAAGGTCTCGCTGAGGGTGCCGATCTGATTCACTTTCACCAGCAACGAGTTGGCGACTCCCCGCGAGATGCCCTCTGCGAGACGGCTCGGATTGGTGACGAAGAGGTCGTCGCCGACGAGCTGCACTTTCGCGCCGAGATGCTCGGTGATGCTCTTCCACGCATCCCAATCGTCTTCGGCGAAAGGGTCTTCAATGGTGACGATCGGATAGTCGGAGACCAGCCCCGCGTAGTATTCGACAAGCTGATCGGCCGACCAGTCCTTGTCTTCGAGGCGGTAGACGCCGTCGCGGTAGAACTCTGTGGCAGCGACATCCAGACCGACAGCGATCTCGGTGCCGGGAACGAAACCCGCCTTCTCGATGGCGGCGAGCAGAAACTCCAGACCCTCGCGGTTGCTGGGCAGCTCGGGCGCGAAACCGCCCTCGTCGCCGAGTGCGGTGGAAAGTCCCGCAGCCTTCAACTCTGCCTTCAGCACGTGGTAGGTCTCGGCCCCCCAGCGCAGGGACTCGGCGTATGTCTTGGCGCCGATGGGCGCGAGAAAGAACTCCTGCACCTCGATGCCGTTGTCGGCGTGAGCACCGCCATTGATGACATTGAACAGCGGCACGGGAAGAATGTGCGCGTGCGGCCCACCGAGGTAGCGGAAAAGCGGAAGGTCCGCGCTGTCAGCGGCGGCTTTGGCGACGGCAAGGCTCACGCCGAGGATCGCGTTGGCGCCGGTTCGACTTTTGTTCTCGGTGCCGTCCACCTCGACCAGGATCTCGTCGACGATGCGCTGCTCGCTGGCCTCCACGCCGTCGAGTGCCGGACCGAGCTCGTCGATGATCGCCTCGACGGCATTGAGCACGCCTTTGCCGCCATAGCGCTTCGGGTCGCCGTCACGCAGCTCGACGGCCTCGAAGGCACCGGTGGATGCGCCGGAGGGAACCGCCGCACGCTGCACGATCCCGTCATCCAGCAGCACCTCGACCTCAACGGTGGGGTTGCCGCGAGAGTCAAGAATCTCGCGTGCGCCTACAGCCTCGATTAGTGCCACGGTGTGCTCCTCGTGCCTTGGAGAGTCTTGTGCGAAACCGCCGTGTTCCGCGCTGAACCGGGCGATGTCGCCGTGTTCTTCGGCCAGTCTACCGGGGCGCCTCAGCGCAGCAGGGCGATGGCCAGGCCGTCCCAGCCCTTGACGCCGACGGTCTGCAGGGCCGTGGCGTCAAAGCGCGGGTCTTCCCCCAGCATTCGCAGCGCCTGCTGCGTGCCGATGACCATGGAGTCCTCGGTGTTCGCATCAACGATGTCGCCCGAACGACCGATGTTGTCGAGCACGATGAGCGTGCCGGGGCGACCCAGGCGCGCGGCCTGTTCGAGGTAGACGACGTTGGATTCTTTGTCGGCGTCGATGAAGACCATGTCATAGACACCGTGCAGGTCTGGAAGAACCTCGGCGGCACGCCCGACAAGAATCTCCACGCGTTCGCCGACACCCGCGGCGTCGATGCTGCCCCGGGCGATCTCGGCGATCCAGGGTTCCGCTTCGATCGTGGTGACGTGCCCGCCCTCGCCGACGGCGCGCGCCATCCAGATCGTCGAATAGCCGCCGAGAGTGCCGATCTCCAGCACCCGCCGGACCCCGCCGAGTTGGGCCAGCAGATACAGCAGTTTGCCCGCAACGGGTGCGACTTCGATCGCGGGAAGGCCAGCCCCCTCCTGCGCGGCGAGCGCGGAATCCAGCGCCGCATCCGGCCCGACGAGGATACCCGCCAGATATTCGTCGACGGCGATCCAGTTTTCGGGGCTTGGGTGCATGCATCCCAGCAAACCCCGGCGGGATGCCGGCGTCAAGCCCTCGCCCGGGCGGGGCAGAATGGAGACATGCGTGTCACTCCCCGCTCCCTGACCATTGCCATGAGCCTGTGGGTTCCGAATCTGTTCAGCGGCATCCGGGTGCATCGCTACAGCGATGACTGGACGCGGGTGCGGGTCACGCTTCGAGTGAACCTCATCACGCGAAACTTCGTGAAGACCGCCTTCGGCGGCTCGATGCAGGCGATGACCGACCCCTACTTCTTCATGCTCGTGATGCACCAATTGGGACCGGACTACGTCGTGTGGGATACCCGCGCCGAGATCGAGTTCGTCAAGCCGGGCCGGGGCTTGCTCACCGCCGAGTTCGAGGTTCCCGTCGAGCGGATCGCCGAGTTGCGCGAGCGGGCTGTGGGCGGAGCGAAAGTGCTCGAATGGTTTGAGACCGTCATCACCGATGAGAGCGGCGACACTGTCGCCCGGGTGCGCCGCGAGGTCTATGTGCGCGAGAAAAAGCGTGTCACCGAGGCGCGTGAAAAGCTCACCCCAGAGGCGTGATCTCCACGCTTCCCGGTGCGGTGTCGGCCGGCAGTATCGCAAAGGCCGTGTAGCCCTCGGCGGTGGCGCGATCAAGCAGGGCTTTGAGGTTTTTCGGGCGGCGCTCCAGACGCACGCGGGCAGTGCCCGGCATCCCGAGCAGCGCAGCCTTGTGCGCGGTGAGTTCTGCCAGCGACACCTCTGGCTCGTGCACGAGCACGATGGCGAGACGATCCGTTTTCTGGTCGAGCTCGACGAGTTCGACCAGTCGCTCGAAGCCCAGTGAGAATCCGACGGCGGGCACCTGCGTGCCCAGGAACCGGCCGATCATCTCGTCATAGCGACCGCCGCCGCCGAGCGAATAGTCAACGCTCGGGTGGGCGATCTCGAAGATCGTGCCGGTGTAGTAGCCCATCCCGCGAACGAGGAAGGGGTCAAAGACGAGCGGGATGTCGCCGGTGCCCGGCATATGGCCCTGGCGCGCCGCGTGCACCGCTTCGCCGAGCGCGACGAGGTGCGCGACGACATCCTCGGGGGGATTCGGCGGAAGGGCCTTGAGGATCTGACCCTCGCCATAGGGGCGGTATTCGAGGGTCTGCGGGCGCAGCAGAAAGGCACGAAACGCCTGCACCGCCGTGGGCGTGACGCCGCGCTCGGTGAGTTCTGCGACCACACCATCGGCGCCGAGCTTGTCGAGCTTGTCGATGGTGATCAGAACGCTCGGCTTTTCTTCTTCGCTGAAGCCGAAGGAGTCAAGCATCGCCGTCAGAAGCCTGCGGTCGTTGATGCGGATCGTTGCGCCCTCAAGACCCAGCGCGTCGAGCACATCGAGGGATCCCACGAGCAACTCCGCCTCGGCACGTGCGCTCTCGTCGCCGATGATGTCGATGTCGCACTGCACGAACTGGCGATAGCGGCCCTTCTGCGGCCGCTCTGCGCGCCACACCGGGCCGATATGAATCGCCCGGAACACGGCAGGAAGCGCTCCGCGATTGCTCGCATAGAAACGGGCAAGGGGCACGGTCAGGTCGTAGCGAAGGCCGAGGTCAGAAAGTGCCGCGGGGTCATCGGCTGCCTCGCGGATCGCCTCGGCATCCATTCCTCGGCGCAGCACCGCGTAGGCGAGTTTCTCGTTGTCGCCCCCGATCCCCGCGTGCAGGCGTTCGTACTCCTCGAGTGCGGGGGCCTCGATCTCGTCGAAACCATGCGCGCGGTAACGCTCGCGGATGACGGTGAGCACGCGCTCACGCCGAGCCTTATCGGCGGGGAGGATGTCGCGCATGCCGCGCGGCGGGTTCACTGTGGCCACGGTTCTATTCTTCCAGTTCTGGTGGTCGGCACCGGGTCGGTCTCAGGGGGCCTCGACGGCGCGAACCTCGTCTTCAAGCGCGCGCAAGCGCGTGCGCAGGGCGCGTTCGGCATCCCAGCCTTGAGCCTCCGCGCGTACGACGAGCGCGAACAGCATGTCACCGAACTCGCGCTCGGATGACGGCTCTGCGATCGCCTCCGCCTCCATCGGCGGCACGCGACTGACCATCTTCTGCGCGAGCGCGAGGGCCGGCATCCCCTGCGGGACACCGTCGAGGGCGCTGCGACGATCCCTCTTCTCGGCGGCCTTCGCCGCGTTCCAGTGCACCAGCACCTCCTCCGGAGTGTGTGCGACTTCGTCACCGAAGACATGGGGATGCCGCCGGATCATCTTCGCCGTGAGCTCGCGCGCGATGTCGTCGATGTCGAAGGGCTCTTCGGCATCCTCCGCCGCGATCACCGCGTGAAAGAGCACCTGCCAGAGCAGGTCGCCCAGCTCTTCGCGCAGTTCCGCGCGGCTGCCCACCTCGATCGCATCGATGAGTTCATAGGCCTCTTCGATGAGGTAGGGCACCAGCTCGCGGTGGCCGACGCGCTGCGTCCACACGCAGCGCTCGCGCACCGCGCGCATGGTCTCGGCTGCTTCGCGCAGCGGCTCGGGATGAGTGCTCACGCTCCCCATGCTAGGTGCAGGCATCCTCTGAGCGGTTTCGCGCTCACTGGCCGTCAAGCCGTCGATCCTCCGCGTGACGGGCAAGCGAGGAAGCGTAGCGCTCGGTGAGCTGCACCATGAGATCGGGGGTATCGCGATCCACCCCGAAGACGTAGCCGGGAAAGTCGAGTTCGGGCTGAGCCGCGGTGATCTCTTCGGCGCGGTCGGGAGAATACAGCTCGGCGGGGTCTCCGACCACGATCCACCCGATCGGCACGACGGACCCCTCGGGCAGAACGCTGCGCCTGTGCACGATCGCGTTCACACGAATCTCGCAACGCGCACCCACGCGTGCGCCATTGAAGACGCGGGCGCCGGATGCCAGAAAGCACTCCGGCCCGATATCTGCTCCCGCGAGCGAAGAGAAGGTTCCCAGCAGGCTGTTGCGCCCCACGTGCACGGCGTCGGCGGCTGTGGCGCGAATGAGTGCGTTCTCCATCACGATGACGTGCTCGCCCAGCACGATGGGGCCGCCCTCGGCGGTGATCACCGCACCGTGCAAGACTTGGCATCCCGGGCCGATCTCGACATCCCCCGAGATGACAGCCGTGGGCGCGACGACAGCGGTGTCGTGAATCCGGGGTCGAGCCCCGAGGTGCTCGTAGATCATGCCGTCACCCTATCGCGGCGGCGGGCACGGAAAACAGTGCCGTGAGCAGTTGATCAACCCAGGCGATGAGATGCTCGGCGCCCCAGTCCTCAGGCATCGGCACCATGAGCGCCTCACCCCCGGCGATGACCTTCGCCGCCGGGTAGAGCCTCCGCAGCCGCACCGTCATCGAGTCGGAGAGGGGGGCGGGTGCGAGCCTGAGCCTGCCGCCCATCACCACGACCTCGCTCAACCCGGCACGCGCCGCACGGCGACGAAGGCGCGCGACGGCCACGAGAGTGTCGGTTTCGGGCGGTGGCGGGCCGTAGCGGTCGAGGAGTTCCTCGACGACGAGGTCGATTCCGTCATCCGGTGCCGTGGCGGTCGCTGCGGCGGAGAGCTTCTGGTAGGCCTCCAGCCGCAGACGCTCGCTGTCGATATAGGCCTCGGGGATGCGAGCGGGCACCGGCAGTTCCACGCGCAGCTCGGTATCGGCCTGCGTCTCTTCTCCGCGAAAGGCGGCAACGGCCTCGCCGATCATCCGCAGGTACAGATCGAAGCCCACGCCCGCGATGTGCCCGGCCTGCTCGGCACCGAGCAGATTGCCCGCGCCACGCAGCTCGAGGTCTTTGAGGGCCACCTGGGTTCCAGAGCCGAGTTCGTTGTTGACCGCGATGGTCTGCAAGCGGTCAGCGGCGGCCTCGGAGAGGGGCCTCGTCTCGTCATACAGAAAATAGGCGTAGGCCCGCTCGCGCCCACGCCCGACGCGGCCGCGCAATTGATGAAGCTGCGCGAGACCGTACTTGTCGGCGCGGTCGATGATGATCGTGTTGGCGTTGGAGATGTCCAGGCCCGTTTCGATGATCGTGGTCGAGACGAGCACGTCGTAGCGGCGCTCCCAGAAGTCATCGACAACCTGTTCGAGCTGGTGTTCACCCATCTGCCCGTGTGCGACCGCGATACGCGCCTCGGGAACGAGTTCGGCGAGCTCGGAGGCGACCCGCTGGATCGACTGCACGCGATTGTGCACGAAGAACACCTGGCCCTCGCGCAGGATCTCGCGCCGGATCGCCGCCGCGATCTGCTTGGTGCTGCGTGCCCCGACGAAGGTGAGAATCGGGTGTCGATCCTCGGGTGGGGTGGCAAGCGTCGACATCTCCCGGATGCCGGTGACCGCCATCTCCAGAGTGCGCGGGATCGGCGTCGCACTCATCGCGAGGATGTCGACACCGGTCTTGAGCTTCTTCAGCGTGTCTTTGTGCTCGACCCCGAAACGCTGCTCTTCGTCGATGACGAGCAGGCCCAGATCTTTGAAGGTCACCTTCTCGGTGAGGATCCGGTGCGTGCCGATGACCATATCGACCGAACCGTCGCTGAGTCCCTGCAGGGTCTCACGCGCCTCTTTGTCGCTCTGAAAACGCGAGAGCGGGCGCACGCGCACCGGGAATCCCGCGAAGCGCTCGGTGATGGTCTCGAAGTGTTGTTTGACCAGCAGCGTGGTGGGAACGAGCATCGCGACCTGCTTGCCATCCTGAATCGCCTTGAACGCGGCGCGCACGGCCATCTCGGTCTTGCCGAAACCCACATCGCCCGAGAGCAGCCGATCCATCGGCACGGGCCGTTCCATATCGGCTTTGATCTCGTCGATGGTCTGCAGTTGATCGGGTGTCTCGGCGAAGGGGAAGGCCTCTTCGAGTTCGCGCTGCCAGGGGGTATCGCGGCTGAAGGCGTGGCCTTTGGCCGACATCCGGGCGGAGTAGAGCTTCACGAGTTCGACCGCGATATCGCGCACCGCACGGCGGGCACGACCCTTCGCTGCCGCCCAATCGCTGCCGCCCATCTTCGACAGTGCGGGCGATTCGCCGCCCACATACTTCGACAGCAGATCGAGTTGGTCGGTCGGCACATAGAGCTTGTCGCCCGGATAGCCGCGCTTGGACGGGGCGTACTCGAGCACGAGATACTCACGCACGCTCTTGACGGGATTGCGCCCGCCGCTGGAGACCTCGCGCTCGGTGAGCTCGACGAACCGTCCGATCCCGTGAGTGGCGTGCACGACGGGGTCGCCCGCACTCAACTGCAGCGGGTCGACAACACTGCGCCGGGGCGAGGCGAGCTTCTTCACAAGCCGCTCATCGCCGCCGATGGTGCGTCCGTAGAACTCGTTCTCGGTGAGCACCGCGAGTTTCGCGTCGGGCACCTGGAATCCCGCCTCGAGATCCGCCACGACGATGCTGGCGATGCCCGGCTCGGGCGCGGCCTCAAGACTCGGGATGACGCGCGCGGCGACCCCTCGCTCGCTCAGCACATCACGCGTGCGCTCCACGAGTCCCTGTCCCGAGGCGACGATGACCAGCCGCCAGCGGTCCCGTAGCCGCTCTTCGACAAAGGCCCCGGCTCCCTCGACCTTGCCGTGGAAGGAGGGGATCGTCGAGCTGCCGAGGTGCTCGGCATCCTCGTCCTCGGTGGCGAAGCCGCTCAGTCGCCACCACACGCTGTCTCTCTCGTGCACGATCTCGCGCAGGCGGGCGAGCGAGAGGAAGTCGCCCGCATCCATCCCCCCGCCGGGCATCGAGCGCGCATCGACAGGGATCGCCGCTCCCGAGGTGGCAGCGCTCCACGCCGCCTCAAGGAACTCACGGTTCGTCTCAGCGAGGCTCTGCGCTCGCGCGCTCGCGCGCTCCGGGTCGACAACGGCTACGGCAGAGCCGCGGGGAAAGTACTCGGGCAGCGCCACCAGGGGTCCGGCGAGCAGGGGAATGAGCGATTCCATGCCCTCGACGGGGATGCCCTCGGTCATCTTGCTCAGCATCGTCGAGAGCGCCGGGTAGCGCCCCACGAGCGTTGCCGCACGCGCGCGCACCTCTGCGGTCAAGAGCAGTTCGCGGCTGGCCGGAAGCACCACCGCGGCCACGTCCCCCGGAAGCGAGCGCTGATCGGCGACAGAGAAGGCGCGAATCTGCTCGACCTCGTCGCCGAAGAACTCCACGCGGAGCGGATGCTCGGCCGTCGGCGGGAACACATCGAGGATGCCGCCGCGCACCGCGAACTCGCCGCGGCGCGACACCATATCCACCCGAGAGTAGGCACGCTCGACAAGCTGTGTCACCGCGGCGTCGAGTGAAGTGTCGCGGGTGCCCGTGTGCAGTTCGAGCGGGATGGCCGACCCCAGATTCGCCGCGATCGGCTGCAAGGCAGCGCGCACCGAGGCGACGACGACGAGGGGGTGCGCGCCGTTCCAGGCGGTGATGTGAGCGAGGGTCTCCAGGCGCGTGCCTACGGTGTCGGGGCTGGGGCTCAGGCGCTCGTGCGGCAGCGTCTCCCAGGCCGGAAAGGTGAGCAGTTCCGCATCCGGAAGATAGGCGCCGAGGGCTGCCGCCAGCGACTCGGCACGGCGCCCGGTGGGGGTGACCACGAGGGTCGATGCCGGGTGTCCCGCCTCGGCGCGACGGCGGAGCAGCCCCGCCAGCACCGGGGCGTCGAGTCCGGTGACGAGCGAAAGTTCCGCGTCGCTCTGCGCCCAGGAGAGCGCATCCCGAAAGAGTTGTGCCTCATCCAAGGCGCGCAGAACCCCGGGAATAGTCACCGGAGCAGTCTAGTCAACCCCACCGCGATCGAGGGCCTCTCATAGGATGGGGAGGTGAGCGACCCCCAGCAACCGCCGCCCGGATACTATGTGCCCCCTGCGGGTGCCTATGCGGCCGGCCCCAACGGTTACCCGCCGTACGCGGGCTACCCTGCGCCCACGCCCGCCAAGGGAGGAGCTGCTCTCGGGGTCGTGGCGTTGATTCTTGCGCTCGTGGCGCTGATCCTTCCGACGATCATCGCAGGTAGCGCCGGTTTCGCCATTGGCTTCGGTCTCGGCGAAGAGGGGCTCGTCGCTGCGGAGCGCACCTCCGGTCTGCACGCACTGGCGCCGGTGCGAGGCGCCGTGCTGTGGGCGGAGATCGCCTTCTGGTTCGGCACGGTTCTCGGCATCTGGGCTCTTGTGCAGGGAGCCATCGCCATCGCCCGACGCCGTGGGCGCGTTCCGGGCATCACCGCCGTCGTCATCGCGTTCCTCGCGGTCGGCGTCTATTTCACGGTGCTCTTCGTGGGGATCGCTCTCGGCGTCGCCGCCGAGGGGATGCCGCTCTAGCTCTTCTCCCGCGGCGGGCGCCGCTCGTTCGCGCTCAACGCGGAGCGTGATAGTGCTGCTGCGCGGCCAGCATCCCCTCGTCGATCACCGTTTCGACGGCATCGGCGGCATCGGACACCATGGACGGTAGGGTTTCGCGCTCGCTCGCCGAGAAGGGCGAAAGCACCCAATCGGCCGAGTCTTGCCGCCCCACCGGGCGCCCGATCCCCAGGCGCACGCGCACGAAGTCCGCGGTCGCGAGGGCGGCTGCGACATCGCGCACGCCGTTGTGCCCACCGTGCCCCCCACCGCTTTTGAGCTTGAGGCGATCAAAAGGCACGTCGATCTCATCGTGCACGATGATGAGACGCTCGGCAGGAACCCCGTAGAAGCGGCAGAGGGCCGCGACCGGGGTGCCGCTGAGGTTCATGAAAGAGTGAGGCTTGGCGAGAATGAGCTTCGCCCCGCCGGGGCGCATCCACGTCTCAACGACGTGCGCACCCGCCTTGTGCGCTCGAAAGACCTCACCCCGCCTGGCGGCAAGTTCGTCGACGACGAAGTGCCCGACATTGTGCCGGGTCATCGCGTAGCGGGGTCCGGGGTTTCCGAGCCCCACGACGAGCCATGTCTCTGACATGACAGCCTCCTCTCCGCTCTGATGCCGCGCCACACTACAACAAGTACAGCAGGAACGACTAAGGGGGCGCGAAGTGCTCGCGCCCCCTTAGTCGAATCCCTGGATTACTCGGCAGCCTCTTCGGCAGCCTCGCCCGCCTCTTGCGCGGGGGCTTCTGCGGCATCCTCGACCTCGGCGGGCGTCTCCGCAGCCGCGTCGTCGAGCGACGATGCGGAGGGGGTGGTGATGCCCACAACGAGCATCTCCGGGTCGCTCAGCAACGTCGAGCCCTTGGGCAGCGCGACATCCTTGGCGAGAATGTGCGTGCCGTCTTGCAGGCCATCGATGTTGACCGTGACGTACTCGGGAATGTGCGTGGCCTCGGCTTCGATCGAGATCGTCGTCGCATCGAAGTTGACGATGGTGCCCGAGAAGGATTCGCCCTCGAGGTGCACGGGCACGTCGACGTGAATCTTCTCGCCCTTCTTGACCACGAGCAGGTCGATGTGCTCGATGATCTGAAGCACCGGGTCGCGCTGCACATCCTTCACGAGCGCCAGTTCTGGGGTGCCCGCGATGTCGAGGTTGAGCACGGCGTTGGCGCGGCGAATGATGAGCGAGACCTGGTGACCCGGCAGCGTCACGTGCTGCGGGGCGGTGCCGTGACCGTAGATCACCGCGGGAATCTTGCCCTGGGCGCGTAGGCGCCGGGCGAAACCCTTGCCGAAGTTCTCGCGGATCTCCGCGGAAACTTTTTCTTCGGACATGAACTCTCCTTCGTCACGCGCGGTGCGCCGCGCGATGGTCTGTGATGATGGTGCCTCGAACGCGAACGCGTGAGGCGGCCAGGAGGCTCACATCACCGCGTCGATAACGGAGGGCGCACTCATGCGCCTCCCTCGCCGAGGAACGTCCTCTATGCTACCCGATCACCCGATAGGCTGGGCGCACCAGCGTTCGTGAACAAAAGGGGCCGAGATGCTCGATGGCATTTTCCTCACAGAGGTACTCACCTGGGTGATTGGCGCGATGGTCGTGTGCACGAGCGTACTGACGGTCGGCGCCCTCATGGCCATGGGCCGCTCGGGCTACCGCAAGGAGTGACCGAGCCGCTCCCGCGACCGCTGTTCGGCGTCGACGCGGGTTGCGCATCCACAGCGGATGCGCGGCGATTTTCATAGGAATCTCATAGAAGATTCCGCACAATGAGGACATGAGCGATCACCATGACCTCCGTCGATCCGATGGTTCTCCCCTTCGCATCCTGGCCGTAGACGATGAGCCGATGCTCACCGACCTTCTCGCGATGGCGCTGCGCGTCGAAGGCTGGGAAGTGCGTACCGCAGGTTCCGGTGCTGAGGCCTTGCAGCATGCGCGCACCTTCGACCCCGACGCGATCGTGCTCGACATCATGATGCCCGAGCTCGACGGATTGAGTGTCTTGCGGCGGCTGCGCGAGGGCGGAAACCTCGTGCCGGTTCTGTTTCTCACCGCGAAGGATGCGGTGGGCGACCGCATCGTCGGGCTCACCGCCGGCGGTGACGACTACGTCACCAAGCCCTTCAGCCTCGAAGAGGTCGTCGCGCGGTTGCGCGCCATCATCCGCCGCTCTGGCTACGGGGCAGATAGTGACGCGCAGTCGATCCTGCGCGTGGCAGATCTCAGCCTCAACGAAGACAGCCACGAGGTCATGCGCGGCAACACGGAGATCGAGCTGACCGCGACCGAGTTCGAACTGCTGCGCTTTCTCATGCGCAACGAGCGAAGAGTGCTGTCGAAGGCGCAGATTCTCGACCGGGTGTGGAGCTATGACTTCGGCGGCAAGTCCTCGGTTGTCGAGCTCTACATCTCGTATCTGCGCAAGAAGATCGATGCGGGGCGCACCCCGCTGCTGCACACGGTGCGCGGCGTCGGCTATCTGATCAAGGCGCCGCAGTGAGCGCTCTCGCCACGCGAAAACCGATGCGCTTGCAGACGCGGCTCATGGCCGCCGTCATCGGGATCGTCTCGCTCATCCTCGTCATCGTGGCGGCGGTCACGAATGCAACCCTCGGCCGCACCCTCGAAGAGGGGCTGGACCGGCAGTTGCACACCACGGCCTCCGGCGTTGCCTATTGGACGCACAACGCGCTCATCATCGAGAGCACGCAGCCGCACCCCGAACGGCTCACCGCTTCACGCGTGCTGGCGGGGCGCACCGTTCCACCCGGCTTGCTGATGGTGATGCTCCCGAACGACAGTGCATCCAGCGGTGCGGTCGTCGAGGCCACAAGCGCCTCGATGGGGCAGATCCAGAAGCTGAGTGACGCGCAACTGCAACTGTTCACGACGCAGCTATCGCCGGGCGAAACGATGACCATCGACCTTGCCGGTTACGGTTCCTATCGAGTCCTTGCCGTGCCCACGCTGGCGGGCGAGATCGTCGTGGGCCTCCCCCGCGCCGACAACCAGCGCACACTCACCGCGCTGCTCACCACGATCACCCTGACCACGCTTGCCGGACTGCTGCTGCTCGCGCTCACGACTGCTCTGTCGATTCGTCTGACCCTTCGCCCACTGCGCGCCGTCGCCGAGACGGCGAAGAGGGTCGCGGGTCAGCCTCTTGATTCCGGCACGGTGTCGATCACCGAGCGTGTGCCCGTAGAGCAGGCCGACCCCCGCACCGAGACGGGTGCCGTGGGCGCTGCCTTGAACACCCTGCTCGAACACGTGGATGTCTCGCTCGCCTCGCGGCAGCACAAAGAGCAGCAGATGCGCCGTTTCGTGGCCGACGCCAGCCACGAGTTGCGCACGCCGCTGGCATCCATTCGCGGATACTCCGAGCTCTCGCTCCGAGCACTCGAGCACGCCGATGCCCCCACCGAAGACACACGCACAGCGCTCGAGCGCATTCAAGCCCAGTCGCTGCGGATGACGAGGCTCGTCGAAGACCTCCTGCTGCTCGCGCGGCTCGACGAAGGACAAGAACTCATCGCCGAGCTTGTCGACCTGACACAGCTCGCCCTTGAGAGCCTCGCAGATGTGCGACTGGCCGGTCCCCGGCACCACTGGGCAATCGAGGTCCCCGAAGAGCCCGTGATGGTGACCGCCGATGCCGGACGCCTGCACCAAGTCATCGCGAACGTCCTGTCCAACGCACACACCCACACCCCCGAGGGCACCACCATCACGGTGAGCGTCGTCGCCGAGGGGGATGCCGGCATCCTGCGCGTTCACGACGACGGCCCCGGCATCGACCCCGCGCTCGTCGAGAACCTCTTTTCTCGCTTCGTTCGCGGCGACGCTTCGCGCGCACGTCAGACCGGCGGCACGGGCCTCGGGCTTGCGATCGCGAAGTCGATCGTCGAGAGCCACGGCGGCACGATCGAGGTGACCAGCGCTCCCGGCGACACGGTCTTCACGGTGCGCATCCCGAGTTCGCCCTCGTCAGGCATCTGAGGCTGACCGCCCTCAGTACCCCGCGAAGGCGTCGGTCGTGAGCGAACGGGCGCGCTGCAGCGCCGGGGCGAGGTCGGCGATCAGGCGCGGGGGGCCAGAGACATATGCATGGCGCGCGCTGATGTCGGGAACTACCTGCGCCAGCCCCTCCGCATCCAGTCGCACGCCGCTCGCCCACCGCCAATGCGCCGGCAGCTTCTCCGGCCGGTCGCGAGTGAAGACGATCACCTGCGCGCCAGTGGCCTCGAGTTCGTCACGGAAGGCGAGTTCGGCAGCCTCTGCGGCCACATACACCAGCACCGCGTCACGTTCGCGCCCGCGCTGGGCGGCATCCCGCAACTGCGAGACGAAAGGGGTCACGCCGATTCCGGCCGCAACCATGAGCACCGGCACATCGAGCTTCGGAAGCACGAAGTCACCCCAGACTCCGGTGACGGCGAGCGTGTCGCCCGTTTCGGTCGCCGCGAGCGCCTTTTTGAACGATGAGGGATGCTTCTGCCCGCCGTCGCGGTAAGCGATCCGCAATGTCGGCAGATCTTGCGGGGTCGAGACGATGCTGAACTCGCGACGGCTGCCGCGGGCATCCTGATGCCGGTGCGGCACGTCGAGCTCGAGATACTGCCCGGGAAGGAACCGCAGCGCTCCGCGCGTCTCGAAGGTCAACTCGTTCACGGTGGGTGTGATGAGCGCGCGCCCGCGGAAGGTCAAGCGCACCGCGGTGCGCAGGGCAAAGGCGAAGGCGAGCAGGTTGCCGACCAGAAGCGCTCGCTCGGCACCGAGTGTGAACAAGCCCGCGATCGAAAGAGGCCAGCCCGCGAGAATCGCCACCACGATCGCGACCGCGAACTGCTGGTTGCGACGCGGTGGCAGGGTCAGGGGCTCAGAGAGCATGAAGATGCCCAGAAAGAGCAGCGGTGACTGCAGAAGTGCCAAGGATGCGGCAGCCAGCACCTCGGACTCGACGCCGAGTTGCTGCGCCTGCACACCCTGACGCACGACCGAGGCGCACACCGCCACGAGCAGGAACACCAGCACGACGCGCAGCTTCTCCGTGCGCCAGAGCACGAGAAGCCCGAGCACCGCGACCGCGAGCGACATCGCCGGGGTTCCCACCCACCAGGAGGAATGGGCAAGCGGCGTGAGCGCGACGACACCGGCACCGAACGCTGCGGGGTTGAGAATGTGGCGTCCTCGCCAGGCGATGAGGTACTTCGACGCGCTCGCCACGACACCGGCGAGTGCGATCCCGCCGAGGGCGTGCAGGTGAAGGCTCGGTTGCAGCACGAAGAGCAGGATCGCTGCGGTCACCAGAGAGGATTCGATGCGCGCGGGCAGGCGCAGCACACGCTGCGCGGCGGCATCCGCCGCCACGACGACGAGCGACAGCGTGGCCATAGTCACAACGATTTCGAGTGGCTCCGGGCCGACCAGATCGAAAAACGACAGCACGAGCGCGACAAGGGTGAGGGTGCCCAGCGCCGCCAGAACCAGACGGTACATCGAGACGGCACCGAGCAGGGCGAGAACCCTCTGGCGCAGCGCGGTGAAAGAAGTTGTCGGCACGTCGTTCCTCTCCTCGGGGGTCATCTCACGGGGGCCTCCCGTCGAGCCTAAAGCCTGGGCGAGGGGTTGAGGTTAGATGAACAACTCGCCCGGGAAGGCGGGCGACCACTCGATCGCTCCGGTGCTCGTCATCCGCGCCCACTCCACGCCCCATGCCGCGGCCAGGCGCGGGCCTTCGTCGAAGAAGAGAGCGGTAGACACGGCGTCAGCCACGATCGCGTGAGGCGCGAGAGCCCAGCTCGCCACGATCGCGCGCACGGGTGTTCCGGTGCGCGCGTCGAGCACATGGTGCAGGCCATCGCCCCAGACACGGCGGTTCGTCGCAGAGGCGCAGAGGGAACCCGAGCTGAGCGCGACGACACCGACAGCCTGGCTGGTGTCGAAGGGATGCTCCAGAGCGATCCTTTGCGTCCCCCCACGCAGCGCGATATCGCCCCCCGCGTCTATCACGAGCCCGCCGGGCACCTCCGCGAGTTCTGCGAGCACCAGATCTACAAGGCGGCCCTTACCGAGCGCACCCACGTCGATCACCGCGGGCTCGGTCAGGCTGAGATCGCCATCGTCCCAACGCAGCATGCTGTGCCATCGCTCGGGTGCGGCGAGGGGCTCGCCACCGCTCAGAGTGAGCGCGGCATCGTAACCGAGCTGCGTGAGGCTCTCACCGACAAGGGGGTTGATCGCGCCGTGGGTGGCGTCAGAGAGGGCACGGTAGAGGTCGAGCATCGCTGCGGCATCCGCGGGCGCAGGCACGCGGCCACCCGCGATGCCGAGCCGGGTCACGAGCGAGTCCGCGCGAAAGCGCGACCATTCACGGTCGAAGGCATCGATGCGCCCGCTCACGGCGTCACGGTGGGCCGCCCGCAAGGGTTCCGCGGACTCGATCTCCCAGACGGTCCCGATTGCCTCGAAACGCCACACGGGCATGCTAGCGCGCAGCCTGCTGGCGAATCGCGCCCAGAGCCTGCCCGAAGCCGCCGCTGGTGAGAGACGATCCGGCGACGCGCCGCACCGATATCTCGTCAATCGACTTTCCCACGACGTGCTCGGCGATGCCGCCGATGAACATGCTCTGGAATCTCACGCTGTCGCCGGTCTGCGGGTCACCGACGACCTCGACGGCGGTCACCATCCCGCTCTGCAAAGTGACCGTGACACTGATCTTCTCGATGCTCTCGGGGGTCTGGTAGCTTCCGGATGCCGTGTAGCTGCCGTCTGCATACTCTCTCGGTTCCACGGGGTTCGTGGTGCCGGGCATCGCAGAGCATCCGGCAAGGGCCACCACACCCGCGACCCCGGCAAATGCCGCGCTGGTGCGGAGAGGAAGACGAACGTTCATCATTTCGGAAACCCCCTGCGGCGGTGTGGTGGCAGTGCCCCCAGGGTAGAAGAGCGGCCTATGGCTCGGCTGGGCGGCCCTAGGCGTCGCCGCCGAACATCCTCGTGACGGAGCCGTCTTCGAACACCTCGCGAATCGCGCGCGCCAGCAGGGGCGCGATGGGCAGAATCGTCAACGTCGAGAATCGCCGTGACTCCGTCAGCGGGATGGTGTCGGTCACGACGACCTCGTCAATCGCCGGGTCTTGGAGGCGCTCGCTCGCGGGGTCACTGAGAATGGCGTGTGTCGCCGCGACGATGACCTTGCGTGCGCCATTGGCCTTGAGCGCCTGGGCGGCCTTGACGATGGTGCCACCCGTGTCGATCATGTCATCGACGAGTAGGCAGGTGCGCCCCTCGACAATGCCCACAATGTCGTGCACGGTGACTTGATTGGCCACCTTCGGGTCGCGTCGTTTGTGGATGATCGCGAGAGGGGCACCGAGGCTGTCAGACCAGGTGTCGGCGACGCGCACGCGCCCCATATCGGGCGAGACCACGGTGAGCGTCTTGCGGTCTTCGGCGGTGAGGGTGGACTCGAAGTGCTCCAGCAGCACGGGCTTTGCGAAGAGGTGATCGACCGGCCCGTCGAAGAAGCCCTGAATCTGAGCGGCGTGAAGGTCGACGCTCATCACACGGTCGGCACCGGCGGTCTTGAGCAGATCAGCGACGAGGCGAGCGCTGATGGGCTCTCGGCCGCGCCCCTTCTTGTCTTGGCGGGAGTAGGGAAAGTAGGGCGCAACAACCGTGATCCGCTTGGCAGAGGCACGTTTGGCGGCGTCGATCATGATGAGCGTCTCCATGAGCCACTCGTTCACGGGGGTGCCGAAGGTCTGGATGAGAAAGAGGTCGCATCCGCGAATCGACACCTCGAAACGCGCGTAGATCTCACCGGATGCGAAGGTGCGGTGCTCCGTCGGAGCGATCTCGGTGCCGAGCGCGTCGGCGACAGCAGCAACGAGGAGCGGGTGCGACCTGCCGCCGGTGACGACAAGGCGCTTCTTGGTCTTGGCGATCAGACCCGGGGCGATACCGCCCTCGCGATCCAGCTCAACTTTCTTTCTCTTGCGCTCCACCGTCTGCCTTCTCTGCCGCCTGTGCGCGAGCGGCTGCTTGCGCCGCTCCCGTGCCCGCTCGGTTCTTCTCGACCCAGCCCTCCAGGTTGCGCTGAGGGGCTACGGTCACTGCTAGCGCGCCGGGCGGTACATCCTTTCGGATCACCGCCCCCGCCCCGGTCTTCGCTCCATCTCCGATCCTAACGGGCGCGACGAAGACGTTGTGCGAGCCGCTATGCACCTCATCCCCGATCTCGGTGCGGTTCTTGGTGATGTCGTTGTAGTTGGCGGTGATGGCGCCTGCACCGATGTTCGCGCGTGCACCGATTGTCGTATCGCCGATGTACGAGAGGTGCGGAACCTTGCTTCCGGGGCCGATGGTGGAGTTCTTCGTCTCGACAAAGGTGCCGATCTTGCCGCCCTCGCCGAGGTAGGTGCCCGGGCGCAGGTAGGCCCAGGGTCCGACGGTCGCGCGCGCACCGATGACAGCGAGCGTCGCGTCGGTGCGACGCACTATGGCATCCTCACCGACCTCGCAGTCGGACAGGGTCGTGTCGGGGCCGATGGTCGCACCGGCAGCGACGACCGTCGCACGCAGAAGCTGGGTGTCGGGCAGGATCGTGACATCTGGGGCAAGGGTCACCGTGTCGTCGATCCATGTCGATGCGGGATCGATGACCGTGACGCCCGCGAGCTGCCAACGACGCACGATGCGAGCGTTGAGCAGGCTCCCGACGTGGGCGAGCTGCGCGCGATCGTTCACGCCATAGGTGACCGTGGCGTCTGAGACGAGGGATGCAGCCACCCGGTCGCCATCGCGACGAAGCAGACCGGGGACATCCGTCAAGTACATCTCGCCTTGCGCGTTGTCGACGCCGAGTTCGGGGAGGTACCGGCGCAGCGTCTCCACCCGGAAGACGTACATTCCCGCGTTGATCTCGTGGATCGCCGCCTCATCGCCGCTGGCATCCTTGTGCTCGACGATTCGCTCAACACCGCCGTCGGCGTCGCGAATGACCCGCCCGTAACCGGTGGGGTCGTCCACGACCGCCGTCATCAGCGTTGCCGAAACGCCCGCCTGTCGATGCTCGTGGAGGAACGCCGAGAGAGTGTCGGAATCGGCGAGGGGGCAGTCACCCGAGAGCACGAGCACGTCACCCGTGAAGTCCTCGGGCAGCGCCGCGACGGCGAGTTGCACGGCACGCCCGGTGCCGGGCACCTCATCCTGGTCGACGAAGACGGCATCCGGAAACTCGGATGCCAGCGCTTCGACGATGCGGTCACGTTCGTGGCGCACGACGACTTCGAGGTGCGTCGCCCCGAGTCGACCGGCGCTTGTGAGCACATGTCCCACCAGGGAACGCCCCCCGATCGGGTGCAGCACTTTCGGGAGGCGCGAGTGCATGCGCGTTCCCTGACCGGCAGCCAGAACGATGATCGCAAGGGGCTTGTTCTCTGTCACGCTCCGCCGCCAGGACTCGAACCTAGACTTCACAGCTCCAAAGGCTGTCGTGCTGCCATTACACTACGGCGGACCGCCGCACCCGCGAAGGCGCTGCGCATCAAGTCTGCCACGTTCAGCGGGCGACATAATGGACACATGGACCCGAGCGACGAGGTTGACCGCATCGTGGTCGCGTGGCGCAGACAACGCCCAGACCTCAACTTCTCACCGCTCGAGGTTTTTTCGCGGGTGGATCGGCTCTCGCGTCATCTCGACCGCGCCCGCCGCGAGGTGTTCCGTCGCAGCGATATCGAGTCGTGGGAGTGGGATGTGCTCTCCGCACTCCGCCGCGCGGGAGCACCCTTTCAGCTCTCCCCGAAACAGCTCATGCAGCAGACGCTCGTGACCAGCGGAACGATGACCAATCGCATCGATCGCCTGGTCGGACGCCGCTTCGTGCGACGCGAGTCAGATCCGGATGACGGGCGCAGCATCCTGGTGACCCTGACCGACGACGGTCTCATCCGGGCCGATGCCGCAATCACCCGCCTTGTCGACGTGGAAGTCGAGCTGTTGCGCGCTCTGCCCCGGGTCGAACGTGAGCGCTTGGCGATGCTCTTGCGCAAGCTCAGCCTCGGGTTCGACAGCTAGGTCGCAGCGCGGCTATGCCCCGCTGCAGCGATGCGCCACCGGTGCCGTGCAGCTCAGCCCAGGGACTCGGAGAGTTCCAGCCACCGCTCTTCGAGTGTTGCGATCTCGGCCGCGCTTGCGGTGATCTGCGCCATCACCTCGGCGAGCCCCGCGTAATCCGCCTGGTCGTGATCGGCAAGCGCGTGCGTGCGAGCATCGACATCGGCGGTCAATCGCTCGATCCGGCGTTCGAGGGATGCCAGCTCCTTTTCGGCGGCGCGGCGGTCGGCACCGCTGAGAGCGGCGGGCTTGGGTGTCTCTGCGGGTTTCGCGCGCTCGACTGAGGGGGGCGTTGGCGCGGCGCGCAGCCGCAGGTACTCGTCCACTCCGCCCGGCAGGTGCCGCAGGCGTCCCTCGAGGATCGCATACTGCTGATCGGTCACCCGCTCGAGAAAGTACCGGTCGTGCGAGACCACCAGCAGAGTGCCCGGCCACGAGTCCAGCAGGTCTTCGAGGGCCGCCAGCATGTCGGTGTCCATGTCGTTGGTCGGCTCGTCGAGGATCAACACGTTCGGTTGATCCAGCAGCACGAGCAAAAGTTGCAAGCGCCGCTGCTGGCCACCAGACAGATCCTTCACCGGTGTCGAAAGCTGCTCGGAACGAAAACCGAGTCGCTCAAGAAGCTGGCCGGGTGTCAGTTCTTGGGCCTTGGAGCCTGCGCCGAAGGTATAGGAAGCGCGCAGACGCCCGACGACAACACGCACCGGCTCATGCCAGACCTCGGCCAGTTCGTCGAGCCGCTGGCTGAGTGCGCGCACCCGAACGGTCTTGCCGTGTTTCACGCGCCCGCTGGTGGGCAGAACGCTGCCGTCGATGAGCCCTAACAGGGTCGACTTTCCGGCGCCGTTCACACCCAGGATGCCAGTGCGCTCCCCCGGTGCGATTCGCCACTCCACCTCGCGCAGCACCGGGGCGCGAGAGCCGGTCGAGGGATCGTCGAACACCACTCCGGCCCCGATGAGATCCACCACCTCTTTGCCGAGGCGCGCGACGGCGAGAGATTGCAGTTCGGTCTTGTCGCGAATCTCCGGCACGTCAGCGATCAGCGCGTTGGCTGCGTCGATCCGGAACTTCGGCTTGCTGGTGCGGGCTGGTGCGCCACGGCGCAGCCACGCCAGCTCTTTGCGCGCGAGGTTCTGGCGACGCTGCTCCACCGCTGCCGCTTGCCGGTCGCGCTCGACGCGCTGCAAGATGTAGGCGGCGTAGCCACCCTCGAAGGCGTCAACGATCTGGTCGTGCACCTCCCAGGTGTGGGTGCACACTTCGTCAAGAAACCACCGATCGTGCGTCACGACGAGCAAAGCGCCCGCGCTCTGCGCCCAGCGCTTCTTCAGGTGTGCCGCGAGCCACGCGACGCCCTCGACGTCGAGGTGGTTCGTCGGTTCGTCACAACAAAGAACATCCCACTCGCCCACGAGAAGCTGAGCGAGTTGCACCCGACGCCGCTGACCACCCGAGAGCGTGCCGATGGGTGTGTGCCAGTCGAGGTCGCCGAGCAGCCCCGCGATCACGTCACGCACCTTTGCGTCACCTGCCCACTCGTGCTCGGGGATGTCGCCCACCACCGCGCGCGCAATCGAATCGTCGTCGCGAAGCGAGTCCTGTTGTTCGAGCACGCCGACGCGCACGCCACCGCGGCGGGTGACCCGCCCGGCATCCGGTTCGATTCGCCCAGCCAGCATCCCCAGAAGCGACGATTTGCCGTCACCGTTGCGTCCCACGATGCCGATGCGGTCGCCCTCGTTGACGCCGACGGTCACCGCATCGAAGACCACCTTGGTCGGGTATTCGAGGCGCAGCGCTTCAGCGCCGAGTAGATGGGCCATGTTCTCCGTCATTGCTTCTCGCTGATTCGGCTCGAAGTCGCCTCGCATCCCGGCGATACATCGCTGCGTGAACGGCGAGCTCGCTTCGCCCGGTTGCGTCAGCATGATGCTCTGTGAAAGCGGCAAGCACATCAAGCCGCTCCCCGGCGACCCGCTTCAGTTCGTCGTGATCGAAGGGTCGCCCATACGCCTCTATGAGATTATCCAGCCTATGTGCGCGACTACCGTCGCGTTCTGGATCGAATCCGTAGGCGTCCTCAGCGAAGGGGACCAAGCGATACGCGAGATAGGCAAGATCCCAGAGGCGTGAACCGGGCGAGGCCATGTCAAAGTCAATGACACCCCGGACATGGCCTTCTCGCACAATCAGGTTGTACGGTGCGAAATCGTTGTGGCAGATCACTTCTATCGGGTCGCGGCTCTCCTGCCGCCACACGGCAGAAGAAGGAAGCAGCGACTCACTAGCATCATGAAGTCGTCGTAGCAGCACAGCAGACTCGCCTAGGAGTGACGGATGCCACTGCTCCCGCAGAGGCAGGCTCGCCATGACATCGCCGGGGATGAACGACAGAATCTCTCGACCGCGACCGTCTCGGCCCTGCGCGCGCGGCACTTCCGCAATCCCCGCGGTCTCATACTGCTGAAGCAACTCGTGAACCGCTGCTGTCCAATCGCCCGCCACACGCCGAACGGTGTCGCCCACTCGCACGACCGGATCCATGTTTCCGCCCGCCAACGGGATTTCCCGGTTGTGTGTGCTCATCACCCTTGGCTCCCAATGACACTGATCGCCCGAGTTCGTGTCGATAGCTGCGTCCCGTTGGGAACGCCGAATACGTGAGCCATGTCTTCCCCAGGGTATGTGATCGTGCACCCGGCAGATGCGCGAATGCGCCCGCGCGCTATGCTCGTCCTCATGAAATGCCAGTGACCCGCCCCGTTCACGACCACGCGCCCCTCCGGCGCACCTGAAGGGTTCACTGATGAATGCATATCTTCCTTTGAGCGGAAAGACCGCTCTCGTCACTGGCGTCTCACGCCGTCGCGGTATTGGGTTTGCTATCGCAACGAAGCTCGCCGCTCTCGGAGCGAACATCGTCTTTCAGCACTACCGACAACACGACCTCGCTCAGCCCTGGGGTGGCGATGATCTTCGCGCCGTGCGGCAAGGAGTTCACGCACACCTCGTCGGCAACGCACGTGCCGACGACATAGAAGCGAATCTTTCTGACCCGTCACTTGTCGGAGTCGTGATCGCCGCCGCCAAAGCCCTCACCGGCTCGGTGGACATACTCGTCTGCAACCATGCGAAAAGCGGAGACGACGGCGGCATCCTCGATATGACGCCGGAGCGGCTCGACGCGTTCTGGGCAGTGAACACTCGATCAACCCTGCTGCTCACGGCGGAGTTCGCTCGACTGAAGATGCCAGGAAGGGAGGAAGCAGTGCGCCCCGGGGAACGCATCATGAGCGAGAAGCCCTTTGCCGAACCCCAGGGCCATGTCTTCTGGATGACTTCCGGGCAGATGCACGGTCCGATGCGGGGCGAGATCGCGTACGCAGCGAGCAAAGCATCCCTGGCAGGGACGACCGCGTCGGTTGCGGCAGAACTGCTCGAACTCGGCATCATCCTTAACACGGTGAACCCTGGGCCGGTCAACACCGGATACATGGATCCGGAGAGCAACGATCGACCACTTCATCAACTCGATGAGTATCTGGCGAGCGCACCCTTCGGCAGATTCGGCATGCCCTCGGACCCGGCAGAACTTATCGCTTGGCTGTCAACGCCCGCGGGAAGCTGGATCGTCGGCCAAGTGCTCACCAGCGACGGCGGCTTCAGCCTGCGATAACGCGAGCGCCGGGAACCGGTCCGTGCACGCGCAGCGCTGAGACGCCGGATGCCGCGAGCG
>CAZHIU010000011.1:0-44482 GCA_964532555.1 uncultured Microbacterium sp. | reverse complement strand
CGGCATGGGGACAGCCGATCAGGTCTTCTACGAAATCTCGCCCTTGCGGCTCTGACGCGTCGCGGTGGTGGTGTGCAGTCCCTGACCCACGGCCTGATAGATCGTTTCGGCGTCGAGCCCGAGCAGGGTGCCGATGCCGGCGGAAGCCGAGGGGCCGATGTGGGCGACGTGGTCGATCTTGTGCTTGTGCAGGCAGATCGCGCGCACGAGATCCATCTGAATCTCATAGGCCGTGGCAATGCCGCGCACGAGCGCGCGCCCGTCGGCACCGGTGTGCTGCGCGACCGCGAGGATCGAGGGAATGTTGTCGGCCGGGTGTGAGTACTCTGCCGCGAGGAAGGTGTCGTGGTAGTCGAGCTCGCGCACGGCGACCCCGTTGGTCCACGCTGCCCACTCGGGACTCGAAACCTCAGCGTCGAGGCCGAAAATCTTCGCCCCCGTGCCGCCGGTAGAGACGGGATGCGAGAGCGCCTGCGCCCGCGAGGCGACGATCGGCTCGCGAGTGAGCGACGCCGCAGCGACCGCCGCGTTGTCGATGATGCGGTTGATGATCATGTCGACGACCTCGACCTCCACCTCAACCGGGTCGACCGCGACCTCGGCGATCTTCCAGGCGAGTTGTTCCTGGCGGGGAAGGTCTTCTTCGCTGCGGTAGACGCGGACCTCGTGCTGAACGGTCATGGTGTTCCTTACTTCGGGGGTTCTTGTGGTCTAGCGGGTCTCACCCGGGGGTGAGGGCTCCTGGGACAGGGAGTCAAGGATGCTGCTGAGCGCATTGTGGAGATGCACATGCGTGGCGTGTGCGGCCAGTTCGCCATCGCGGGCCGCCAGCGCCGAGGCGATGAGCCGGTGCTCAGCCATGGCCTCGGCCAGTCGTGTCGGCTTGTCGCGCGCCATCCGGCGCACGCGCACCAGGTGCGTGCGCACGCCGCGCAGAGCCGCGGTCAGGTAGGCGTTGCCGATGGTTGCGTCAACGGCCTGGTCGAAGCGGGCGATAAGGGCGTAGCATCCGTCGAGGTCGGATGCGACATCGACGCTCGCCGTGGCGAACTCCTCTGCGAACATGGCGAAGAGCTCGGCGTCCCCGCGCTCGGCGGCCAGACGTGCGGCGGTCTCCTCGAGGGCGCGGCGCAGTTCGAAGAGCATGCGGATATCGGCGATGTCGACATCGGTGACGACCGTGACGCGCGGTGACTGCTGGGCGACGAGTCCGTCAGCGGTAAGGCGCCGGATGGCTTCGCGCAACGGCGTGCGACTCACGCCGAGGCGGGATGCCTGTTCTACCTCGGCCAGTACCGCACCCGCGGGAAGAGCACCGGACTGGATCTCGTCGAGCAGGGTGAGATACGCCCGATCGCTCGCACGCGTGCCTTCGCCCAGCATCGTCATGCGTTCATTGTATACATAATGAGGCAGTTCTTGCTAGAGACCTCTATATCGACGCCACTGCGTATACATAAGTGGCCAACTCTTTCGCCGTACGCAACCCCGTCGCAGTTCACCCGAGTGCCGCGGAAGCCGCTTCATCCTCGGTGGTCGCGACAAGCTGGCCGCAGGCGCCGTCGATCTCTTTGCCCCGCGTATCCCGAAGGGTCGTCGGGATGCCGGCATCATTCAAACGGCGCACGAACTCATCCTGAACCCGTCTTTCAGAGGCCGTCCACACCGAGCCCGGTGTCGGGTTCAGCGGAATCGGATTCACATGCACCCACCCGCGCCCGCGCGCGTTGAGCTTCTCGGCAAGAAGGTCGGCGCGCCAGGGGTGATCGTTCATGTCTTTGATGAGCGCGTACTCGATCGACACGCGACGGCCGCTCTTCTCGAAGTACTCGCGCGCGGCATCGAGGGCCTCATCAACCTTCCAGCGGGAGTTCACCGGAATCAGCTCGTCGCGCAGTTCGTCGTCGGGGGCGTGCAGCGAGAGGGCGAAGGTCACCGGAATCGACTCCGCGGCGAGCTTTCGGATGGCAGGAACGAGCCCAACCGTAGAGACGGTGATGCCGCGAGCGCTCATGCCGAGGCCGTCGGGGGCGGGTGCGACCATCGTGCGCACCGCCTGCATCACGCGGGCGTAGTTCGCCAGTGGCTCACCCATCCCCATGAACACGATGTTCGTCACGCGTTCTTCGGGGTGCTCGGCAGCGCCGAGACCCCCTTGCCTGATGAGTCGGTTGGCTCTCACCACCTGATCGACGATCTCGGCTGCCGACATATTGCGGGTGAGCCCGGCCTGACCGGTCGCGCAGAAGGGGCAATTCATGCCGCATCCGGCCTGGGATGACACGCACAGCGTGATGCGGCCCGGATACCGCATCAACACCGACTCCACCAGCGCCCCATCGTGCAGCCGCCAGAGGAACTTGATGGTGTCCCCTCGGTCGGTCTGCAGGCTGCGCACCTCTCGCAGGAGTGTCGGGAGCATCCCCTCGACGAGGGTTTCGCGACCCTCGGCGGGAAGATCGGTCATCTCGGCGGGGTCAGAGCTGTAGTGCCGAAAGTAGTGGGTGCTCAGTTGTGTGGCGCGAAATCTCGGCAGGCCCAGTTCCTTGACCCGCGCGACGCGCTCTTCGGGCGTGAGGTCAGCCAGATGCAGCGGAGGCTTGCCGCGCTTCGGGCTCGCGAACTGCAGCAGCGGGCGGCCCTCGGCATCCTTCTGCTGCGTCCACCCCTCGGTCGCGGGGCGCACCTGGCGCACGGGGCTCTTCTGGCTCATTCGCCCATTGTTTCAGTGAATTAGCTCACAGGCGGGGGCGCGGCGCGGCGGTGCCCGGATGCGGTTCCCGCCCCTCTAGCCTGGAGCGCATGACCGTGTGGACGCCCGACGGCCCGAACCTCGTCTTCCACGGCGACAACGCCGAGCTGCTTCCGGCGCTTCCGGATGGTGTCTTCCAACTCATCTACATCGACCCGCCGTTCAACACCGGAAGGGTTCAAACCCGTCAGCCGCTCACCACCATTCGTTCGGCGAACGGCTCTCGAATCGGCTTCAAAGGTCACAGCTACGAGAGCGTCAAGGGAGCGGTCACCTCCTACAACGACGCGTTCGAGGACTACTGGCAGTTTCTGGAGCCGCGGCTAGAACAGGCATGGCGGCTACTCGCTCCCAGCGGCACGCTCTACCTCCACCTGGACTATCGCGAGGTTCACTACGCGAAGGTTCTGCTTGATGCCTTGTTCGGCCGTGAGTGCTTCCTCAACGAGATCGTGTGGGCCTACGACTACGGCGCGCGCGCCAACAACAAGTGGCCGACCAAGCACGACAACATCCTGGTCTACGTCAAAGATCCGGATCGCTACTACTTCAACAACGAAGAAGTCGATCGCGAGCCATATATGGCACCGGGCTTGGTCACGCCAGAAAAGGCGGCGAGAGGCAAGTTGCCGACCGACGTCTGGTGGCACACGATCGTCTCGCCCACCGGCAAAGAAAAGACCGGCTACCCGACCCAGAAGCCCGAAGGCGTGCTGCGCCGGATGGTCGCGGCGAGCAGTAGCGCCGGCGACTGGGTGCTCGACTTCTTCGCCGGCAGCGGCACGCTCGGCGCCGTTGCAGCGAGCCTCGAGCGAAGGTTTGTTCTTGTGGACGAGAACGAGCAGGCAATCGACGTCATGCGTCATCGTCTCGGCAACGAGGTCGAGTTCCACGATATCCGCGGTCGCGCGTCGACGACGGCGTGATAACGAGTGCTCGACGGTGTCAAGAGGAGCAATACCAATAGAGGTGGTCGTGGGGTTCATACTCCCACGCGACAACGATCTCCGCTTCGCCATCGACGAGGATCGAGATCGCCCCCACCGCCGTGGACCACGAACCGGTGAACGCGATATCCGCACCCCGACCGGTCGGCGCGACGACGCCGGCCGCCTCGCCCAGCCAACTGTAGTTCCCCTCGGCATCGAAGACGAGTTCGCCCTGGTATTGATAGTTGCCCCAGTTCATCGAGTAGCAGCCGAGCGTCAGCCCGCGAACATCTGCTGGCGGTCCCTCAACGGCAATATCACCCTGCCACTCGGCGACTGCTCGGCTGTGGGGCACGGCGCCGGCAGGATTGGTGACGTCGGTCCATGACGAGCCGGCGGTCGGCGGCGGGATCGTTCCTTCGCCGGGAGGCGGTGAAGGAGTTGTGTCGCAGGCCGTCGCGAACACGGTGACGGCGAGGACGAGTGTCGTAGCAGCGAAGGTGCGGAATCGAGGTTCCATGCATCCATCATGGGATGTCGCATCCTGCAACCGCTCACCGAACCCACCCTGGAGTCGAACCCTAGGGTGCGCGCTGCTCGACTCGACGAAGGCCTTCTGCCCGCTACGCGCCCCCGCTCTTGAGCGTAAAGACCGTGTGCTCGGTGATGCCGCTGACCACCCGATCGTAGCTCTTCCGCGCGATCACGCCGACCTCGGTGCTGCTGAAATCCCAATCAGCGATCACAAAGTTCAGCACGTCTCCCGCAATGCTCCACGGGATCTCTTCGTCCTCGTGTGTGTCGATGAACAGTTCTTGCCAACGGTTGTACGGTCCACCGTAGGTGGAGTCCACGAACTCATCGATGCAGATCCACTCCCGATCCGGGTTATCGCCGATCACAAAGACCAACTCCAGGCTGCTCTGCGAGCTGTCACCGACGGCGGTGGAGAGATCGAGGGGGAGGATCGTGAAACCGTAGCTCGGATTCGGCTCTACGACACACATGGAACCGCCGAAAATGAAGCTCGTCTCTTCGTGAATCATGCCTTCGCCCGCAAGCTGGAAGGTCTCCGGATCGGTCGCCAGCACGCCACTGCCAGTAGCGCTGATGTGGCCGAGCTCATCGCTCATCGTCGATTCGATCTCGAGCGTGAACTGCAGGCAGGTGCTTGCCACGTTTATCGCGTCTTGAAAGCTGCTCTCCTCGGTGAAGCCGAGCAGTTCCGCAACAGATGCCAGTTGCAGCAATCGCACACCCTCTTCCGGGTCGAGCGTCGCGCTGCACCGCTCAGCCGCTCTCTGTAGCGCACTTTGCATGACCTGCTCTGCCAGCACCTCCGCATCAGCGACCTGATACATGGTGTCGACACCGACTGCCTGGGCTGTGCCGAGCCAGTCCAGCCAGTTCGTGATCGCGCTGATCGCGAGCCGATCGTCGCTGAGCGCCGCGTTGAGGTTCGATTCGACCTCACCGTGATACCACTCGACGAGAATCTCGCTGATGGACTCGAAGGTGACGGGCCTGACCTCGTCGAGAAGTATGTCGACATTCGAAATGAGCGCGATGTCGTGCTTCGCGAGATCTCCCACCTCACTGGGCACAGGCATGTCTGCGGGGTCGATCTCGATATGCAACAAGCCGTAGCCGCTGAAGCCGGTGATGGTGATCACCGCTTTCCCGTCTTTGATCTTGAGCGGATAAAGCTGGAGATTCTGACCTGTGCCCTCGTAGCGGAAGGCGTAGAGCGTCTCAGGGTCAACGCTTGCGGCCCCACCCGGTATCGGTAGTTCTAAGGTTGCGTATCGAGCGAAGAACGAGCCATCCGGGCTCAGGCTCACCCCTGTCACGAAGCTCACCCCCGCCGGAAGATTCGAGAGACCTGTGATCGTCTTCGCTTCGACCACTGTCGATGCTGTCGCGCCGGCCGGGAACGTGAGCGTCGCGGCTGCTCCGTTGTCCATCTGGATCTCGAAGTCGCCTCCGGAGCGATCCACGGTGAAGCCATCGCTGTGCGCACTGAGGATCGGCTCGGCGTCCCAGCCCTTCGCGGTCGTCCGATCCGCGCTGAACTGCATCCAGAGAAAGACCCCCACACCCAGAGCGAGAACCGCTGCGACGACAAGAAGAATCGACGTTGTTTTGCGCGACATAGATATCCTCAACCCCCCAGGATTTCGTCCACGCTACCACCAAGGCGCCGGGGCGATGTAAGACTCCACCCGAACTGAGGCGCCGCTCAGTCGAGGAAGATGTCGGGAAACAGTGCCTCGTCGGGAGTGCCGGCAACGGCCGCATAGCGCGCGAAGTCGGTGACACCCGCCGACGCAAGAACATCTTCGACGATGAGGCTTTGGCCACTGAATTCGCGCGCGGGTCGCGTGATCACCTCGTAGGCGGCATCCGCGTATATCTCAGGGGTGCGACTGACCTTCATCATCCGGTCACCGCCCAGGGCGAAGAGCACGGCCGCGGTGGCGATCGTCGTCTTCGGCCACAGGGTGTTCGCCGCGATCCCCTCTTCGGCGAACTCCGCGGCCAGGCCAAGGGTGGCCATCGTCATGCCGTATTTCGCGAGCGTGTACCCGGTGTGCGCACCGAGCCAGCGCGGGTTGAGGTTCAGGGGCGGTGAGAGCGAAAGGATGTGCGGATTGCTCGACATGCGCAGCATCGGGATCGCGGCCCGCGAGAGCATGAAGGTTCCGCGCACGTTCACATCTTGCATGAGGTCGTACTTCTTCTCGGCCAGATCGAGCGAGCGCGAGAGGTCGATGACGCTCGCGTTATTGACGACGATGTCGATACCGCCGAATTCGGCCTGAGTCTTCATCACGGCACCGGCGACATCGTCGTCGTTGCGCACATCGCCGACGATGGGCAGCGCTTGCCCACCCGCGGCACGAATCGCCTCGGCGGCACTGTGCACGGTGCCCTCAAGCTTGGGATGCGGCGTATCGGTCTTTGCCAGCAGCGCGATATTCGCGCCGTCCGCCGCCGCACGAAGGGCGATCGCAAGCCCGATGCCGCGGCTTCCCCCCGACATCAGAATCGTCTTGCCGGCCAGTCTCTTCTGGGTCATCCCTGTTCCTTCGTTGCCGTCTTCTCGTTGTCGCAGACTACTTCGGTGCCATCCGGATCGCACCGTCGAGGCGAATCGTCTCGCCGTTGAGATAGCCGTTTTCGGCGATGTGCTTCACGAGAGCCGCGTATTCCTCGGGTCTGCCCAGTCGCGAGGGATAGGGCACCTGCTCACCCAGCGAATCCTGCGCGGCTTGCGGCAACCCCTTGAGCATTGGGGTCTCCATGATCCCCGGCGCGATCGTGCACACACGAATGCCGTAGCGCGCCAACTCGCGCGCGATCGGCAGGGTCATCGCGTGCACGCCCCCCTTGCTGGCCGAGTAGGCCGGCTGGCCGATCTGCCCGTCGAAGGCGGCCACACTTGCGGTGTTGACGATCACGCCACGATCCCCGCTGCCGTCAGGGTCGTTCTTTGCCATGACCGCCGCCGCTTGGGAGATCACGTTGTAGCTGCCGACGAGGTTGATCCGAATGATGCGCTCGAAGTCTTCGAGGGCGCCGGGGTTCCCCTCGCGATCGAGCACTTTCGCGGGCGGTGCGATACCGGCGCAGTTCACGACGATGCGCAGCGGTGCGGCGGCCTGTGCCGCGACCGCAGCAGCGGCGGCATCCGCCACGCTCGTGACATCGCCCGGGGTGAAGATCCCGCCGAGTGCCTCCGCGTGCTCGGCACCCGCCGAGTTCGGCAAGTCCATGAGCGCGACAACGGCTCCGGCCTCGCTCAGAACGCGAGCCGTGGCAAGGCCCAGACCTGAGGCGCCACCCGTGATGAGCGCACTGGCACCGGAAATCTGCATACGGTTCTCCTTCGAACGAGATGCGACTGGATGCCAGTCTAGATGCTTCGCCGAGGCAAACCCTTGGGTGCCCGCTGAGACTCACTCGAGCAGTTCGCCGGCCCGCATGCGCAGGGTGCGATCAGCGATCGTGGCGGCCTCGCCATGGTCGTGAGTGACGAGAATCGCGGTCGTTGCGGTCTCGCGCAGCAGCCGAGCAAGATCCACGGCGAGGCGCTCACGCAAATCGCGGTCGAGGGCAGAGAGCGGCTCGTCGAGCATCAGCAGACGAGGAGCAGGGGCCAGGGAGCGCGCGAGGGCGACGCGCTGACGTTCGCCGCCCGAGAGCTCGGTGACGGCGCGCTTCGCATCCTCAGGAAGGCCGACGAGCTCGAGCAGCTCGGCAACGCGGGCCGCCCGCAGCGCCTTCGGCTGAGCGGCGAGCCCATAGGCGATGTTCTGCGCCACGGTCATATGCGCGAAGAGCTGCCCATCCTGAAAGAGCAGCCCGAAGCCGCGGCGGTGCGACGGCACCCCGTGGAGGTCGACGCCCGCCCAACTGACCGTTCCCGATTCTAGCGGCTCGAGCGCGGCGATGGCACGCAGCACGGTCGACTTGCCGCATCCGCTCGGGCCGGTCAGGGCCACGACTTCGCCGCGAGCCACCTCGAAGCTCACCTCGCGCACGGCCGGCGGCAGCGCGGGTGCATAGCGCACCGTGATCCGATCGACGTTCAGCCCTGTCATATCTCCCCCGCCACATCGGTGCGCGCACGCTCGGCCAGCAGCATCACCGTCGCCGTCATGGCGGCGAGAACGACGGATGCCGCGAGCGCCATCCCGTAATTCTCCACGCCTTGCCGCCCGATCAGCCGCCCGATCAGCACCGGCAGGGTCTGCGCTTCGGGTCTGACCAGAAAGGAGCTCGCCCCGAACTCACCGAGAGACGTTGCAAAGGCGAAGCCGAGCGCGAGTCCCAAGGGTCGCGCGAGCACCCGGAGGTCGATCGTGCGCAGCACGCGAGCGGGCGTCGCCCCCAGCAGCAGCGCCGCCTCGCGTTGCCTAGGGTCGAGCCCCCGCAGCACCGGCATAAGCGAACGCACGACCAGAGGGAGGGCGATCAGCGCCTGCGCGATCGGGATCAGCACAACGGAGGTGCGCAAATCGAAGCCGAGCCCCAGCGGGCGGTGCATCGTGAGCAGCAGACCAAAGCCGAGGGTCACCGCCGAGACACCGATCGGCAACATCATGACGCCGTCGAAAAGCTCGATCCCGCGCCGGAGCGCGCCAGAGCGCGGTCGCCGCGAGCCGACAAAGGCCACCAGCAGGCCGAGCAGCATCGCCAAGGCTGTGGCGATCAGGGCGAACCCCAGCGAAAGACCAATGGCATCCAGCACGGTGCCACTCATCCGCACGCTCTCGGGGGGAGCAACTAGATGCACATAGTTGATCAGAGAGAACCTGCCCTGCCCGTCGCGCAGTGAGCGCAGCACGAGCGTCACCAGGGGCAGCGCGTGCAGCAGCAGCCCGGTCAGCGCGACGAGAACGATCACCGGAAGATGCACCCGTGTCGGGCGGATGCCGCCGCGCGCATCAAAACGCATCGGCACCGCCTGCTCGCGCCGGCGTCGCAGCCGCGCCGAGACCACGAGCACCGCGGCGACGATCGCGAACTGCACGATCCCGAGCACCGCCGCCCCCGAAAGGTCGAGATAGCCCACCGCGAGACGATAGATCTCGGTCTCGACATTCGCGAAGGCGGGCCCGCCGAGCACGAGCACGACGGCAAAGCTCGTGGCGCAGAAGAGGAAGACGAGGGCCGCCGCCGAGGTCAGAGCGGGTGTCAGCCGCGGCAGCGTCACCGTGAGAAAGACTCGCGCGGGGGGTGCTCCCAGCATCCGTGCGGCCTCTTCTGCCCGCGAATCCAATTGCGCCCAGAACCCCCCGACCGTGCGCAGCACCACTGTGACATTGAAGAAGGCGAAAGCGAGCACGATGATCATGAAACTGCGATCCAGCCCCAGCCAGTGCAGGGGGCCAGCGGGGCCGTAGAGGGCGGTGAAGGCGACGCCGACGACGATCGAGGGCAGCACGAAGGGGACCGTGGCAAGGCCTCGCAGCAGCATCCGCCCCCGAAACTCCAAGCGATAGAGCACGAAGGCGAACGGCACTCCCAGCAGGAGCGAGAGCAGGGTTCCCGCACTCGCCTGGGCGATCGTCTGCCCCACGACCCGCCAACTGCGCGCGTGCGAGAACACCTCGATGAAAGGCTCGAGAGTGAGCCGGGGGAAACCGGTGCCCACCGCGATCAGCGTGAGCACCGGCCACAGAAAGAACACCCCGAGAAAGCCCAGGGGCACGACGGCCGCGGTGGCCCAGGCAAGCCGCCCCGGCCACCGCGGCAAAGGCGTCACCAGCCTGTCGCGTTGCTCCACGCCCGCAACCAACTCTCCAAGCCCTCAGCGATCTGGGTGGGGCTCAGGTCGTTCGGAGAGCTCGGCAGCGGTGCGAAGCGCTGCCAGCTCTCGGGAACGAAGGCATCCGCATCGATCGGATACACGTACATGGTGTCGGCGATCGTGTCCTGGAACTCACGAGAGAGCAGATAGTCCACCACCGCCTTCGCACCCTCGGGGTTTGCCGCCCCTTTGAGCACACCGGCGTACTCGATCTGCGAGGTGCAGCTTTCGAGCAGCGCCTTGGTGGTGCTCGCCGAGCCGTCTTCGTTGAGAGTCCAGGCGGGCGAGGAGCTGTACGAGAGCACGATCGGGAAAGTGCCATCACCGCCCTGCGTGAACTGACCGTAGTAGGCGTCGCTCCATGAACTCTCCAGCCGAGCGCCGTTCGCCACCAAGCCACTCCAGTAGTCACCGAAGCCGCCCTCGCCGAAGGCGGCGACAGTGCCGATGAGGAAAGAGGCTCCCGTCGACGAGGTGCTCGGGTCGGTGAGTACGGTGAGCCCGCGGTACTCCGCGCGCAGGAGGTCTTCATAGCCTCTCGGCTCAGGAATGCCGCGCTCGGCGAACCAGGCGGGGTCGATGTTCAGGCAGGCCGCCCCCATATCGATCGGCATCATGGGATATGGGGCGGGGCCGAAGGCCTCGGCGAAGGCCTGAGCACGGGGGGGAAGCTGCCTCGGGGTGAAAGGCTCGACCACATCGTTGGCGATCAGGCGACCCGCATAGACATCGTTCACCCCGTAGAAGGCGTCGGCGAGCGGGGCACCCTTGGTGAGCACAAGCTGCGTGGAGAGCTCGCCCTCGCCGGCCAGAACGACCCTCACCTCGAAGCCGGTGGCCGCGCTCGCCGCGGCGGCGAAGTCATCCGCCGGGAAAGAATCGTGCACGATCAACGTGACCGTGCCGGGCGGATCGCTGGGGTTGGGTGCGTCCGTCGGACTCCCGGTGGAGCCGGCGGGAGAGCACCCCGCAAGAACAAGCCCCGCCGTGGCGATGAGGGCGAGATGAATGAAAGACGTGCGCGCACGCGTAGCCATGAATACTCCTCCCTGCGCTGGCATTACCCAGATCAGGTTCGACGGTCGAAGCGCTTTTCGCTCCCTCTCAGCCCGGATGCCGGACTCCCGTGGTTTCGGGTTTCAGCATAGCGTGTTCGGTACGCTTGATCGATGACCACTTCTGACGCGCAACCGCCGGAACTCCCCCAATCTCGTCGCGAGGTTCGTTCCCGCCGAGAGCACGAGGGTTCCGCAGGCGGTGAGGTGAGCGATGCGCAGAGTTCGCACCCGCGCACGCCCAGCGAAAAGACACCCGCCTCCTTCGACTCGGCGTTGGAGTGGATGAGTGCGGTGCACATCGGCACGGTGCCGGCCGAAGCATCCTCCGGCGACATCCTCGCCTCCGCCCCGCCACCACGACGCCTGTCTGGGCCGATCCTCACCCCGATCCTCGCGGTGCTCGCTCTCGTGGTCGTCTATGTCGTCGCGATGACGATCTGGCCGCTGCATGAGGTCGCGCCGCGAATCACCGCGGTCGAGTCCCGCTCGATCACTGCTCCGGCATCCGCGATGAGCTGGCCGGAGCAAGGGTCAGGTGCCGTCGGCGTCGGGCACGTGGGAGAGGTGGCCGCTTCGGACACCACCATGGTGCCGATCGCGAGCATCGGCAAACTTCTCTCCGCTCTCTTGGTTCTCGACCGGATGCCGCTTTCGCTCGGCGAAAGCGGTCCGGACTTCCACTTCACTCAGCGAGACCGTAACGACTATCACCAATATCTCTGGCGCAGCGAATCGGCTCTTGATGTTCCCGTGGGCGGCACCCTCAGTCAGTACCAGGTGCTGCAGGGAAGCCTGATCGGCTCCGCGAACAACTACGCCGATCGTCTCGTCCGGGAGATCTGGGGATCAGCGGAGGTATACCGCGCGGCAGCCGCAGAGTGGCTCAACGACCGCGGCCTCGACGGCATCACGCTTGTCGACTACGACAGCGTGAGCGCGAACAACGTCGCAAACCCGGCCGCTGTCATCCGACTCGGCGAAATCGCCATGGCGAACCCGGTCATTCGCGAGATCGTGGGCACCCCGGCGGTGGTGCTCCCCGGTGCGGGGCTCGTCGAGAACACGAACCTCCTTCTCGGCGAGGGGGGTATCACCGGTGTCAAGACCGGCACGCTCAGGAGCAACTTTCACCTCGTCGCATCCAAAGACGTCGAGATTGCTGGCACCCGGGTGCAACTCTTCGCCGCGACACTGCAACAAGCCTCCCGGGAACAGCGCGACGCCGTCATTCGCGAGCTCTTCGCCCAGCTTGAAGAAGAGGTTCGGGCACAGATTTCCACGATCCGCGCGGGCACGGTCGTCGGCACTGTCACGACCGAGTGGGGCGAGACAAGCCAGGCGATCACCGCATCCGACATCCGTACCGTGCTGTGGAACACCGCGGTCGCGCGCATCCAGACAGACCTTTCGATCTCCTGGGATCTCGCGAATGTGCACAGCGTCGGAACCCATACCGCCATCGGGCCGCTCGGGGCGAACGGGAGCGAGGTGGTGCTGGAAGAGCCTCTGTCCGGCCCGGGAATCTGGTGGCGGTTGACGCACCCCTTGCAGCTTCTGGGGCTGAGCGACTAAGGGCCTTCGGGCTCGGAACCCGCCGGGGGTTCCTCACCGCCCGGCGTCTCGGTGATATCCAGTTCGCTGACCGCATCCTCGAACTGCGACTGGTACAACCGCCAGTACGCGCCCTCGGCGGCGATGAGCTCTTCGTGGGTGCCTTTTTCGACGATGTCGCCGTGCTCCATCACGAGGATGAGGTCGGCATCCCGAATCGTCGAGAGTCGATGCGCGATGACGAAAGAGGTGCGCCCTTGGCGAAGCGCGGCCATCGCGTGCTGCAGCAGCACCTCGGTTCGCGTGTCGACCGCAGAGGTGGCCTCGTCGAGAATCAGCACCGAGGGCTGTGAGACGAAAGCGCGCGCGATCGTGATGAGCTGCCGCTCGCCCGCCGACACATTCGAGGCCTCCTCATCGAGAACGGTGTCGTAGCCGTCGGGGAGCGCGTGAACGAAGCGATCGACATAGGTGGCCTTCGCCGCCTCCAGCACTTCTTCGTCGCTTGCGCTCTCGCGCCCGTATCGGATGTTCTCCCGAATGCTGCCCGCGAACAGCCACGGGTCTTGCAGCACCATGCCCATTCGCGAGCGAAGCTCCGCGCGAGTAACATCGGCGATGTCCTGACCATCGAGGAGGATGCGCCCAGCGTCTAGCTCGTAGAAGCGCATGATGAGGTTCACGAGCGTGGTCTTGCCCGCACCCGTCGGCCCCACGATCGCGACGGTCTGCCCGGGCTCTACCCGGAACGAAAGATCCGAAATCAGCGGTCGATCAGCGCTGTACGAGAAGGTGACGTTCTCGAACTCGATCACGCCGCTGCCTTCGGCGAGAGGTGGGGCATCGTCGGCATCCGGGGTCTGCTCTTCGGCGTCGAGCAGGTTGAAGACGCGCTCAGCCGATGCGGTGCCCGACTGCACGACCGCGGCCATTCCACCCAGCTCCGAAAGCGGTTGGGTGAACTGCTGCGAATACTGGATGAAGGCCTGCACGTCGCCGAGGCGGATCTGCCCGCTAGCGACCATCAGACCACCGAGCACGGCGATACCGACGTAGCTGAGGCTGCCGACAAAGGTCATCGCCGGCATGATCATTCCCGAGAGGAACTGCGCCTTGAAGGCGGCCTGGTAGAGCTCTTCGTTCTCTTCCTGGAATCTCTCGTGCGCATCCCGTTCGCGCCCGAAGACCTTCACCAGCGCATGGCCCGAGAACGACTCTTCGACACGGGCGTTCAGGCGCCCGACCTTTCGCCACTGTATGCCGAAGGCCTTCTGCGAGTGCGGGCCGATGACGCCGAAGATCACGCCCATGAGCGGCAGGGCAACGAGCGCCACCAGCGCGAGCTGCCACGAGATCGAGAACATCATGAACATCACGCCGACGACGGTGAGGATAGCGGTGAGTGCTCCCGAGAGCGACTGCTGCATCGTCTGGGTGATGTTGTCGATGTCGTTCGTCACGCGCGAGATGAGTTCGCCGCGTTGCACGCGGTCGAAATGCGACAGCGGAAGACGGTTGATCTTCGCCTCGACCTGTTCACGCAAGCGCCACATCGTGCGGACCATGACGATGTTGATCACAAAGCCCTGCAACCAACTGAGCACGGCGGCGCCTATATAGATCGCGAGCACCGCCGTGATCACCCAACGCAGCCGAGCGAAGTCGATGCCCGCACCGATCTCGAAGTGCGACATCGCGGCGACCATGTTCGCGAAATCGGTCTGCCCCGCCGCCATGAGAGCCGCGACGACATCCGCCTGGCTCATGCCCGCGGGGAACTGTCCACCGAGTTGAATCGACACGAAGCCTTCGAAGACGATGTTCGTCGCCTCGCCCAGCACTCTGGGGGCAGCAACGGCGAGCACGACGCCGATGGCGCCGAGAATCGTCACGAGGGCGAAGACGAAGGCGTAGGGGCGCAGCAAGCCGATCATCCGCACGAAGCTCTTGCCGAAGTGGTCGGCCTTGCCGGGGGCAACGCTGTCCCAATCGCCGGAGTTCTGGCGTGCCAGCTCTGCCAGTTCCGCCTCACGCTTCTCGGCGTCGGTCATCTCGACCTCGACGACGGCGTCCTTCAACCCCTTTGCGCCGCGCTTCTGCTTGTCGGGGCTCATGCGTCCACCCCCAACTGCGACTCGACGATCTCTCGGTAGGTGTCGCTGTGCGCGAGAAGCTCTTCGTGAGTGCCCGATGCGACCATCGTTCCGCCCTCGAGCACGAGGATGCGATCGGCATCGGTGATGGTCGAGATGCGCTGCGCGACCACGATCTTCGACACCGTCGGCAACTCGCGCCAGAGCGCCTGTCTCAACCGCGCGTCGGTCGTGAGGTCGAGGGCAGAGAAGGAGTCATCGAAGACCAGCACGCGCGGCTCGTGCACGATGGCGCGGGCGATCGCGAGCCGCTGCCGCTGCCCGCCGGAGACATTCGTACCTCCCTGAGCGATGTGCGAGTCAAGGCCATCGGGCATCTGCTCGACGAACGCCCGCGCCTGTGCGATCTCGAGAGCCCGCCAGAGCTCTTCGTCGCTGGCATCCTCTTTGCCGAAGCGAAGGTTGGATGCGACCGTGCCGGAGAACAGGAAGGGACGCTGCGGCACGAGCCCGATCTGCGCCCACAGGCTCTCGGCGTCCGCCTCGCGCACATCAACCCCGCCGACCCGAACGGATCCGCCGGTGACATCGAAGAGACGCGGGATGAGCGAGATCAGCGTCGTCTTGCCTGCGCCGGTCGAACCCACGATGGCAACGGTCTCACCCGGGGCCGCGTGGAAGGTGATCTCGCGCAATACGGGAGCCTCGGCACCGGGATAGGTAAACTCGACCCGGTCAAAGGCGACGGCACCAGGCTCATCGAACTCGGTCACGCCGTTCTCGACGCGCTCGATGCTGGCTTCGGTGCGCAACACCTCGCTCACGCGCTCGGCCGAGACCGCGGCACGCGGAATCATGATCGCCATGAAGCTCGCCATGAGAACACCGAACATGATCTGTCCGACGTACTGCATGAAGGCGAAGAGCGTGCCGATCTCAACCCGGCCCTGCTCTACTTCGATCCCCCCGAACCAGATCACTCCGACGACGGTGATATTGAGCACGAGCATCGCCATCGGGAACAGCAGCACGAACAGGGAGCCGACCTTGCGCCCGACCACCATGATGTCGGTGTTGGCGACCCGGAATCGCTCGGCTTCGATGGCCTCTCGAACGAAGGCACGGATGACGCGCACACCCGTGAGCTGCTCACGCATCACACGGTTTACCGCGTCGAGCTTGCGCTGGTAACTGCGAAAGAGCGGCACCATACGAGAGATGATGAGCACTGCCACCAACAGCAGCACCGGAACCGATACGGCGATAATCCAGCTC
The DNA here is from genome assembly GCA_964532555.1 of uncultured Microbacterium sp. Taxonomy (GTDB): domain Bacteria; phylum Actinomycetota; class Actinomycetes; order Actinomycetales; family Microbacteriaceae; genus Microbacterium. Next base: position 28,508 of record CAZHIU010000011.1, on the reverse strand, counting down.
AGGCCCACATCCTGACGCACGGCCATGATGATGCCGCCGATGGCGAGCATGGGGGCCGTGACGAGCATGGTGGCGCCCATCATTGCGAGCATCTGCACCTGCTGCACATCGTTGGTGTTACGCGTGATGAGCGAACCCGCTCCGAAATGCGACACTTCGCGCTCAGAGAACCCGCTCACCTTGGCGAAGACATCGGCACGGATGTCGCGGCCCGCGCCCATGGCTGCACGTGCGGCCAGATAGGTCGCGATGATGGATGCCACGATCTGGCCGAACGAGATCACCAGCATGAGCGCACCGGTGCGCCAGATGTAGCCGGTGTCGGCAAGGGTGACGCCCTTGTCGATGATGTCGGCGTTCAGGCGTGGCAGATAGAGCGAGGCCAGCGCCGAGGCGAATTGAAAGACGAGCACGCCAAGCAGCAACCAGCGGTAGCGAGCAAGGTAGTGAACGAGGAGTTTTCCGAGCACGGGTTGTCCTAAAGGGTGAGCGGCCGAACGGCCACCTGATAGCGTTTCATGCCCCACCGACGTTCGGCGCGGCTATCCGCTGTAGGCGAAATTTTTTCGAGAGCGTCCTAGTCTTGACTCTCACCGCGCGTGCGCAGCTCACGACCGCTGAGAGGACGGTCGGCATCCACCGTCGCAACGACGAGCTCAGGCGTCACAACGGCCTCCGCGTCAGTCGGCCCGTCTCTCCGCGCCCGTCGACGCTCACGCGCACCCTCGACCAGGTTGTACAGGGTTGGCAGCACGATCAAGGTCAACACTGTCGACGAGATCAGTCCGCCGATCACGACGATAGCCAGTGGCTGCGAGATGAAGCCCCCGTGGCCCGTGATGCCCAGAGCCATCGGCGTGAGCGCAAAGATCGTCGCCAGCGCCGTCATAAGGATCGGACGCAGACGCTTCTCACCACCGGCGAGGGTCGCATCGTGAGCGCTCAAGCCCTTCTCGCGATACTGGTTGACGAGGTCGACCAGCACGATGGCGTTTGTCACCACGATGCCGATGAGCATGAGCACACCGACGAGCGAAGCGACACCCAGCGGGATGCCGGTGACGATCTGCAAGAGGATCGCTCCCGTCGCCGCGAAGGGCACGGAGATCAGAAGCAGCAGCGGCTGGCGCAGTGACTTGAAAGTGGCGACCATCACGACGTAGACGATGAGGATTGCCGCAAGCATCGCGAGACCGAGTTGCGCGAACGACTCCTGCTGCTGCGAGGCGACGCCGCCGATCGAGGCGCGTACGCCATCCGGCATGTCCACGGCATCGATCGCTGCGGAGACCGATGCGGTGCCCACGGCGAGGTTGTCGGACGCCGGAGGAACCGTGATCGTGGCGGTGCGCACTCCGCCCACCGTGGTGATGGATGTCGCGCTCTGCCGCTCCTCGATACGAGCGATCTGCTGCAGTTCGACCGGGCCGAGAATCGTCATCACGACAAGTTCGCGCAATTCCTCGATCGTAAGCGGTGGCTCGGCGGTGACCTGGAAGATCGACACCGCGGTGCCGCTGATCTCGACCGAGCCGATCTGCTGTGGGCGCATCGTGCTCGAAACGATCTGACCGACGGCCGCCTCAGACAGGCCGTGACGGGCGGCTTCTTCGCGGTCAACGACCACGGCGATATAGGGAAGGGCGGCAGCGAGATTGTGAGTCACATTGCCGACACCCTCTCGCCCGCGCAGCTCCTCGACGAGTGCGAGGGTTGCCGTCTCAAGGGCGGCGGGGGTGGGCGCGGTCACGGTCACCGAGATGTTGCTCGATCCGAAACCGGCCGATGCCCCGACCGACACCTCACCGACACCGTCGAGTTCGTCCAGAACCCTCTGTACCTCGGCGCGCAGCTCTTCTTGATCGACGTGATCGTCGGTCATGATCGAGAAGGTCGCGCCCGCGCCGCCAGAGAAGGCATCACGCATAAGCGAACCGCTCGCGCCAATGGAGACCTGCACGATGTCGATCCCGTCGATCTCGCGCAGGGCATCCTCGACGATGCGGGCTGCGGCATCTTTAGCGTCCAGGCTCGCGCCCGGCCCGAGGTTCTGAGTCACCGACATGGTGTTCTGCCCGGTATCGCTAAGGAAGTTGATCTTCATCAGCGGTGCGAGCGCGACCGTTCCGCCCATGACGAGCACGGCGAGCAGCAGGGTGACAAAAGAGTGCTTCAGCGTCCACGAGAGAATCGGCCGGTAGGCGCGCTGCAGACGGGTGGGGGGAGCATCCGGATGCTCCGGATCGATCGCGTTGCCCGCTGCGTCACGCAGGGGCTTACCCGGGCGCAAGAACCAATAGGCCAGCACCGGCACGATGGTCAGCGACACGAGCAGTGACGCGCTCATCGCGATCGTCACGGTCATCGCGAAGGGGCGGAAGAGCTCACCGACCATGTCGCCCACGAAGACGAGCGGAAGGAACACCGCAACCGTGGTCACCGTCGAGGCAGTGATCGCTCCCGCCACCTCCCGCACCGCAAGACGTATCGCGCCACTCCGATCGGCGTCGCCGACGAAGTGTCGCTTGATGTTCTCGATCACCACGATCGAGTCATCGACCACGCGCCCGACCGAGATAGTGAGGGCGCCGAGGGTCAGAATGTTCAAGCTGTAGCCGAAGGCCTGCATGCCGATGAGAGTGACCAGCACGCTCGTCGGAATCGAGATTGCCGTCACGAGCGTCGAACGCACCGACATGAGGAACACCAGGATGATGAGCACGGCGAAGACGAGACCGAGCACACCCTCGACCGCGAGCGTCTCGATCGAGGCGATGATGAAGGGCGCCTGGTCGAAGACGACCGTGAACTCGGCCCCGGCAAAGGAGGAGCTGATCTCATCGAGCGCCGCCACCACACCCTGCGACACCTCGACCGTGTTCGCCGCGGGGAGCTTGGTGATCGAGATGGTGATCGCGTTCTCGCCGTTGACCCGCGAGAGCGAGGTGACCGGGTCAGCCACCTGGGTCACGGTGGCGACATCGGCGATGGTGAGCCCGGGTGTCATGCCTCCGATGAGCGGCAGGCTCGAGATGTCCGCGACGGAGCCCAGCTTCTGGCCCGTCTGAACGGTGAGCGTGCGGTCGCCCTCGGTGATCGCACCGCCGGGAAACAGGATGCCGCTCTGTTGCAGAGCAGCAGAGATCGCGCGGGCGTCGACACCTGCCAGGGCAAGCCGGGCGGCATCCGGAACGATGGTCACGCGCTGCCCGATGCCGCCGACGATCACCGCGGCGTTGACGCCCTCGACGTCTTCGAGCACGGGGATGGCCAGTCGTTCGAGCGCTGCCTGAGCGCTTTCGGCGTCACTGAAACCGGTCGCGGCGATCTGGATGACCGGCAGATCGTCCAGGCTGATCGACAGAATCTGAGGTGTGACCTCGGCCGGAAGCATCGTGGAAATGCGGTTGATCGCCTGCTGCATCTTCTGTTCGGCGGTGGCCAGATTCGTGCCGTAGCGGAACATCGCCTGGATCACCGAAGCATTGGTCGTGCTGGTGGCGCTCGTCGACTCCAGGCCAGGAACGCCCTGGATGGCCGATTCAATCGGGGTCGAGACGTCGTTCTCCACCACCTCGGGCGAGGCGCCGGGATAACTGGTCATCACCACGAGCGCGGGCAGTTCCAGAGAGGGGATGAGTTCCTGCTTGAGCCCGTTGAGCGCAAGCCCACCGAAGACGGCGGCCACGATCGTGATGAGCGCGATGAGAGCACGGTTGCGCAGGCTCAAGACGGCAAGGTTGGACACGTTCTCTCCCGGTCAGACGGTTGTCTCGCCGAGGATCCCGGCGAGGGCGGATTCGATGATGCTGTGCGGAAGCGGATCGTCGGTGATCATCGAGCGCCAGAGTATGCCGTCGAGAAAGACGGATACGGCGATCGCTCGGTCGCGGCCGTGAATGGGTTCCAGGATGCCGATGAGCTGCTGCGTCCACCCGCTGGCGAGGGCGCGCAGCTTCGGGTCGTGCACGGCAGCGGTGACAACGGCGCGGTCAGCGTGCACGGCGCGTACGTCGGCGAGCGCGCGCACCATGAGCTCGGCGAGAACCGAGGAACTGGCGCCACGCTCGGCGAGAACCTCGCGCGTGCGCTGCATCTGCACGTCGACGCGAGCCACGAGCAGGTGCAGAGCAGCCTCACGCAGGTCGTCGAGCGTGGCGAAGTATTGCGTCGTGGCCCCGAGCGGCACTTCGGCGCGGGCCGCGACCATGCGGTGCGTGATCGCCTCAAGGCCTACTTCGGTGATGAGTTCGGCGGTCGCGGTCACGATTGCGGTGCGTCGCGCCTCGGGGTCGCGGCGGCGGCGAATCTGCTCGACCATGACCCTCCCTGTGGACCGTTGTACATGTACGTTTGTACAACTTCTGCATGTGAGTCGGCTGAGAGAGGCACCCCTCACCGACAACGCCGAGCGCGAAGCAGGATCACCTCAGTCACCCTACTCCGCGCCCCGGTTTGTGTCAGTCTGCGCTCACAGCGCCGTCTCGGCATAGAGCCGCAGCGCGTCGCGCACGAACTCAGCGCCCTGGGTGCCACCCGCCGCCGTGGCGTAGTTCGCCCCGAAGCGCGGGTCGGCGACATACATCTCGCCCAGCCCCACGACGTACTCGCGCACGTCGATCCCGCGCGCCGCAGGCGTGCCCGGGATGCCGACCAGCCACTCGACGTGGCGTCGGGCGATCTGCTGCGCCCGCTCGGATGCCGGGTCGACTCCGCTCTCGGCGGCGGCGATCCACTCACGCCCGAGATCGACGACCTTCTGCTGCCACGCGGCGCGCTCGGCGTCTGACATGCCTCGATACCACTGGTCGCTTTTCGCGTAGGCGTCATGACCCCAGCGCTTCTCGACCTCTTCGCGGTACTTTGTGTGATCGAAGCCGTCCAGCATGTTCTCTGCCATGATCTCTTCTCCTTTCTCCATCGCGACGATGGTGTGCTCTACCGCGGCGATCTGCCGGGTGAGCCGTTCTTGTTCCTCGCGCAGATAGGCGAGGTGGGTCTTCAGGGCGGATGCCTCGTGCTCGCGTCCCGCACCCGAAGTGCCTAGCACCTCTGCGATCTGCGGGAGCCCGAGCCCCAACTGGCGCAGCAGCAGAATCCTCTGCAGCCGCACGAGGGAGCGCTGGTCGTAGTGACGGTAGCCGTTGTTGGCAATGCGCGAGGGGGCGAGCAGCCCGATGTCGTCGTAGTGGCGCAGCGTTCTGCTCGTCGTGCCGGCGAGCCTTGCGATCTCCTGGATCGACCAATCTCTTGTGCTCATGGCATCCTCCTTTCCTTCGTGAATCCCAGGCTAGAAGTTGACGTTGCGTCAATGTCAAGGCGAAGACTTGACAAACTCGCGATATATCGTGTTATCGTGGATACACGCGATATATCGCGTTCCCATGAACACAGGAGAAACCATGACCGAGAAGTGGCTCATCGCCCCTGGCGAGAACCGTGTCATCGACGTCGATCGCGCCGCGAAGCTCAAGATCGGGCTGATCGGCGGGCAGGTCGATGTCATCGCGCACGACGAACCCGGCATCCGCATCGAAGTGCAGGGCGTGACCGTAAAAGACCTGCGCATCGAACACAATGGCAACCAGCTCGAGATCGACCACCCGCAACTCGGTTGGGACAACTTCCTCGAGGTCTTCCGCAACTTCGGCTCGGGTGGCCCGCGCGCAGAGGTCAGCGTCGCCGTTCCGCGGGATGTCGCCCTCACCCTCGGCGTCGTGAGCGCCAGTGCGCTGGTGACCGGACTCCGCACCGATGCCCGCCTCAACACGGTATCGGGAGACATCATCGTCGACACCCACAATGGCGACCTCACCGTCAACGCCGTCTCAGGTGATGTGCAGGTGCAGGGGCTCGATGGTGCCTTCTCGGCGAACAGCGTCTCGGGCGAGGTGGCCGTCACCGGCACCCCCCGCAAGGTGACGATCGACACGGTATCGGGTTCGATGCTCGTCGACAGCGCAGGCGTCGTCGACACGCTCACCCTCAACACCGTCGCGGGCGGTGCCACCGTGCGCCTTCCCGAGGATCTCGCCGTCAAGTACGTGGTGCGCACGATGAACGGTCGGCTCACCGTCGATGGTGTGGAGCGCGGGTCTTCCGGCCCGTCGAGCTACACCGGCTCCACCGGCGAACTGGCCGGCACCTTCGCCGATGTGCGCTTCAACTCGGTCTCGGGCGATTTGACCGTGCTGCGTCAGAGCACCGCGCCCGTGGAGTCGGTCTCGTGAGCCCGGCTGTCTTCTCTCACGGCGATCTGCGCATCTACCTGCTGTCGCTGCTGGCCGAAGGCCCCCGCCACGGCTACGACATCATCCAGGCGCTCGCCGATCGCACCGGCGGAACCTATACGCCCAGTGCCGGCACGATCTACCCGCGCCTGGCCAAGCTCGAAGAAGAAGGTCTGGTGACCAAGGCCGCCGAGGGGCGCAAAACCGTCTACGCGATCACCGATGCCGGCCGAGCCGAAGTCGACTCTCGCGAAAACGACCTCGCCGACATCCAATCAGACCTCGCCGACTCGGTTCGTCTCATCGCCGACTCGGTTCGTCAGAGTGTGCAGGATGCCATGAAAAGCCTGCGCGCAGACCTCGCCTCGGCTGCGCAGGAGTCGCGCCGAACCCAGACGCGCGCACCCCATCCGGGGGCTCAACCGAATGCGCATACCGTTCTCGCCCGGGAACAATTGCATCGGGCCGAGGCCAGCATCAATGCGTTCCGTGGCAAGGTGCGCGGGGCCCTTCGCACGCACATCGCACGCGGTGGGGCGGTCGCCGCATCCCTCGTCGACGAACTGGAGCGTGCGCTGGATGACGCCGTCACCGGGGTAGAGCGAGCGCTTCGCTGAGATCGTCGCCCTGCGGTGATCACTCCGGCCAGAGTTCCTGGTTGTCGTCGAGCGGTTCTTCGGGCGGCACGACGAGCAGAGGACGGTGCTGACGCTGCGCGAGGCGCGCCGCCACCGATCCGGTGAAGAACTGCCGGATCGTCTCGCCCAGACCGGGCTTGCGCGTGCCGATGACGATGAGGCGGGCATCCAAGCGGTTGGCGAGCTGTTTGATCGCCAGAGCCGGATCGCCCACGAGCTGGCGCGCGGTCCACACGAGCCCCGAGTCTGCGAGCGCGGCCTCGGCGGCGATCTGCACCTCGTTGAACTCTGCTTCGCCGACCTCGAGATTTATGTCGATCGGGGCGGTGTGCAGATAGCCGTCGGGGTCTTCGTAGGTCACAAACCTCGTGACATCGACGTGCACGACGACGAGGGGTGCCGTCATCAACTGCGCGAAGCGGATCGCCTCGTCCATGACGCGTGGCGATTGTGTCGGTTGCATCGCAACGATGACTGCACCTTGAAGGCGCTCGTTCTGGGTGGCGATGTCATCGGCGGAATCGGCCCGATTGCTCATCTGAATCACTCCCTTCCAAGGCCGCAAGGCGGCCGGTGTCGAGTGCTTACATGATATTGTGAATGCTACTCTTACCGGCCCCTGAGCCGGTGTCGTGAACGCCGCGGTCTTGAATAGACCGCGGCTCAACTGGTGAGGGGGTCTCGCGCATGGGGCGTGGCCGTCAGAAGGCGAAGCACACCAAGATCGCGCGTGAACTCAAGGCGTATAGCCCTGAGGTGAACTACGCCGCCTTGGAGCGTGAACTCGCGCACCCGATCGACGAAGACGATGCCTACATCGACAAATGGGCGGATCAATACGCCGATGAAGATGAAGGCGAGTACGAGCGCGCCTGAGCGTTCGATCCCGCAGCATCCGGATGCTGGGCGCCCAGCGAGGCGTAAGCGGCTGTGACTAGGGCCTCGTCGCGCGTCGCATCCTTCGAGTTGCCACACGCCTCGCACGACGCCACTTGCGCCGCTCGCGGAGAGCGAGCCACCATGCCCAGAACTTCGCGAGCTGCACCTTCGTGTAGTGCGAAAGACGCCTCGCCCAGTGGAACTCTGTGCTCAAGACAGCAAGGCCCAAAAAGATGGTCAGCCAGCCAGGGCCGGGCGTGACGAGCATAATGATGCCCGCGAGAATAATCACCGCGCCGATCAACGCGATGAAGATCCGGTAGGCGAGGTTGAGGTGCGAGTTCTGATCGACTCGCGCCCGAAGGCCGCTCAACCAGACTCGCAGCGGATGCTTCGGGTTCTCCCCCTCAGCGATATCCCGGTTGATCTCACGTTCGAGCGCGGTGGGTTCAGGCGCTCCCAGATCGTCGGTCATAGCGGTATCCTCGTGGCCCGAGCCGTATTTTCGCTGAGCGTCTTCTCGCCCGCTTCACCAGCGCCCATGCCTGTGCTCCCACTCGTCTTCGACCGTGCGTGACCTCGCACTGACGAATCCTGCCGGAATCGTAACGACCATGACCGCCACGAGCACGAGAAGCGGCACCGTCCATCCGCCCGTCGCTTCGCCGAGAACCCCGAACAGGAAAGGGAACGCCGCCGACACCGCGTATCCGATGCTCTGCACGAAGCCCGAGAGGGCCACCGCTGACTCGTGATCGCGGGCCCGGATGCTGATGAGCACAAGCGAGAGCGGAAAGAGGATGCCGAAGAGACCGAAGAGGATCGTCCAGAGCACCAGGGCGGCGTTCGGGAAGGAGATGAGACCGATAAGGCCGACGATGGTGGCGACCGTCGAGAAGAGGAAGAGCGATCGGGTCATCCCGAACCTGACCACGAGCACGGGCACGAGAAGCGACGACGGCAGGCCCAGCATCGCGAAGAGCGACAGCAGCGCGCCGGCCTGCGCGGGGGTCGCGCCCGCGTGCTCGATGAACACCGTCGGCAGCCATGCGAAACCCACGTAGGCGATGATCCCGGATGCGCCGAACACGACGGTGATCGCCCAGGCGAGCGGCAGCGTCCACAGCCTTCGGTAATACCGCGGCGCGGCTGAGGTGTCGTGGCTCGCCTGCGCGGGCGGTAACGGCATCCGCTCGCGCACAATCAGCAGGATCCACGGCACGAGCGCCATCACGGCGAAGACGCCCCAGAACGACACCGAGACGCGCCAGCTCGTGGCATCCGCCAGCGGCACGGCGAAAAGCGGTGGCAAGAAGGTCGACAGCGCCAACATCGTCGTGTACAGCGTCATCATGGTGCCCAGGCGATCGGGAAAGTACTTGTTCACCAAGGGCGGCAGCACGACGTTGCCGATCGCGACACCCGCGAAGATCACGGTCGTGACCAGAAGAAGCGTGAGCGCGTTCGGCACGACGCCGCGCACAAACAGCCCCGCAGCGATCACGACGAGAGCAAGGGCTGTGACACGCTCGATCCCGAATCTGGCGGTGAGTGCCGGGGTCAGCACGCCGAAGAGGGCAAAGCACACCGGGGGAGCCGCGGCGATGAGCCCGATCGTGACGGCCGGCAGGGGAAAGTCCCGTGCAATGTGCTCAAGAAGCGGTGAGAGCGAAGCGACGGCCGTGCGCAGCGAGAAAGCAAGCAGCACGATCCCCAGAAGAGTGAGAACCCGGCCACGCCACAGAGAGTTCCGCGAACTCATGAAGACTGGCTTCCCTCGACCCAAGCGAGGTACTCATCGGTGACCGTCCCGGTCACATAGCGCCCATCGAAGCAGCTCATATCGAGGTCTTCGACATCGGGTGAGCCGTCAAGGATCGCGGCTTTCAGGTCTTCGACCTCCTGATAGACGAGGTAGTCGCATCCGATCTCGGCCGCGATCTCAGGGATCGTGCGCCCATAGGCGACAAGTTCCTGGCGCGAGGGCATGTTGATGCCGTAGACGTGCGGGTAGCGGATCGGGGGTGCCGCCGAGGCGAAGATGACGGATGCGGCGCCGGCATCCCGCGCCATCTGAATGATCTCTTTCGAGGTCGTGCCGCGCACGATCGAGTCGTCGATCAACAACACGTTCTTGCCCTTGAACTCGCTGTGCATCGCGTTGAGCTTCTGGCGCACGCTCTTCTTGCGCACCGCTTGCCCCGGCATGATGAAGGTGCGCCCGACGTAGCGGTTCTTGTAGAAGCCCTCTCGGTACTCGATCCCGAGTTTGCGGGCGACCTGCATGGCCGCAGGTCGCGAGGACTCTGGAATCGGCATGACCACATCGATCATGCCCTGCGGCGTGTGCTGCGCGATCGTGTGGGCAAGACGCTCACCCAGGCGCAATCGCGCCTCGTACACCGAGATGCCGTTCATCACCGAGTCGGGGCGGGCAAGATAGACGTACTCGAAAGAGCAGGGCAGAAGCTGCGGGTTCTGGGCGCATTGACGCGTGTGCAGATGCCCTTCGAGATCGACGAAGATCGCCTCACCGGGTTCGACATCGCGCACCACCTCGAAGCCGGCGTTCTCCAGCACGAGAGACTCCGAGGCGACGATCCACTCGAAGGCGCTCACGCCCTCTGCCGTGTGGGTTCGACGTGTGCCGAGAATCAGGGGCCGGATGCCGAAGGGGTCGCGGAAGGCGAGCAGACCATAACCCGCGATCAGCGCAATGGCGGCATACGAGCCCTCGACGCGTTCATGCACCCGGGCGACCGCCTGGAAGATCTGCTCGGGGTCAAGCTCGAGGCCAGAGATCGAAGCCTGCAACTCGTTGGCGAGAACATTCACGAGAAGTTCGGTGTCAGAGCTCGTGTTGAGGTGTCGGCGATCCTTGTGGAAAAGCTCTTGCGTCAGCTCACGCGTGTTGGTGAGGTTGCCGTTGTGCACGAGCACGATGCCGTATGGCGCGTTGACGTAGAAGGGTTGGGCTTCCTCTTCGCTGGATGCCGTGCCCCGCGTCGCGTAACGCACATGCCCGAGCCCGATGTTGCCCAGAAGCGCGCGCATGTCACGAGTGCGAAATGCCTCGCGCACCTGACCTTCGGACTTCTTCAGATGGAAGACCCCGTTCGGCTCTGCGGTCGAAATCCCGGTGGAGTCCTGGCCGCGATGCTGCAAGAGCCCCAGGGAGTCATAGATCTCCTGGTTGACCGCTCCCTGCCCGACCATGCCGACGATGCCACACATTGCTCGCGCCGCCCCCCTACGCCAGGCCGCTGTGATAGGTGCCCACAAGGCGCACGGCGCCGCCATCGACACCCTTCGCACCCTGAACGAAGTCGCCCTCTGGGCGTGTGTCGGTGCGCACGGTCGCCACCTGCCATGTGTCGATTCCTGCGGCGGTGAGTTCGGCGGCGATGGCGGATGCGGCATCCGCCGCGACAACGGCGAGAAAGCCCACGCCGAGATTCCAGGTGCCCTCGCTTGCTTCAAGCCCCGTCTTCGCAAGCTCGCTGAGCACACGAAAGACCGGTGGCGGCGACCAGGTGAAGCGATCGATTTCGGCCCAGGCGCCGCGGGGGAGTACGCGAGCGAGGTTGGCGGCGATGCCACCGCCGGTGACGTGGCTGAGGGCGTGAACGGCGTCCCTATGGCTCTCGATCAGCGCAAGCAGCGGCTGGGTATACAAGCGCGTGGGTGTGAGCAGGGCCTCGCCCCACGTCATCCCGAAGTCGGCGGCGGCGGCGCGATAGGAGATTCCGGCATCCGCGACGATGTGGCGCACAAGTGAATAGCCGTTCGAGTGAAGGCCGCTCGACGCGAGGGCGAGCACCGCGTCGCCCTCGCTCACGCGCTCGGGACCCAGCATCCTGGCAGCCTCGACGACACCGGTCGCCGCACCCGCGAGGTCGTAGTCCTCTGGCCCCAGGAGTCCGGGATGCTCCGCCGTCTCGCCACCGACGAGCGCTGTACCGCTCAGCGTGCAGGCTTCTGCGACACCTCGCACGATCTCCGCGATGCGTTCGGGCACGACCCTGCCACAGGCGATGTAATCCGTCATGAAGAGCGGTCTGGCGCCCACCACAACAATGTCGTCGACGACCATCCCGACAAGATCGTGCCCAATGGTGTCGTGCTTGTCGATCGCCTGTGCGATAGCCACCTTGGTGCCCACGCCATCGGTCGAGGTGGCCAGCAGCGGTCGCTCGTATCCACGCAGAGCAGAGGCGTCGAAGAGCCCCGCAAAACCGCCGAATCCGCCCACGACCTCTGGCCCGTGAGTGCGCCGCACCGCCGAGGTCATCAACTCGACCGCGAGGTCTCCCGCGGCGGTGTCAACACCGGCAGCGGCATAGGGATCGGCGGGCGAGAGCACGTGCTAAGACTATCGTTGCGTGCGGGCTTCACCCAGCCTCGCCGAGCGACTACTCGGGGCGTCGCCGCAGCCCTAGGCTGGTGCCATGCGCCTGGCCACCTGGAACGTCAACTCCATTCGCACCCGTGTCGCCCGCACCGTCGAGTTCGCCGTGCGCGCCGATATCGACGTGCTCGCGATGCAAGAGGTCAAGTGCAAAGCTGAGCAGTTTCCCTACGAGCCCTTCGAGCAGGCGGGCTACCACGTCGAGGTGCACGGCCTCAACCAGTGGAACGGCGTCGCTCTGGCCAGCCGTCTGCCGATCACCGAGGTGGAGACCAGCTTCCCCGGGATGCCCGGCTTTGCCAAGGGTTCGACACCCGACGACGCTCTCGTCGGTCTCGATGCCCCCCTCGAAGCCCGTGCCCTCGGCGCCCTGATCGACGGGGTGAAGGTGTGGAGCCTCTACGTTCCCAACGGTCGTGCCCTCGATGACCCGCACTATCGCTACAAACTGCAATGGCTCGAGGCACTGAAGCAGCACGCCGCATCCGAGCTCGCCGCCGACCCGAACAGATCGCTCGCTTTCGTCGGCGACTTCAACATCATCCCCTTCGACTCCGACAACGGCGACCCCGACATCGTCGAGGGGGTCTCGACGCATGTCTCACCGCTCGAGCGCGCAGCCTTCTTTGCGCTGGGGGATGCCGGGATGAGCGATGTCGTGCGCCCCTTCCTTCCCTCGGGCTACACCTATTGGGACTACCAGCGCCTGAAGTTCCCCCGCGACGAGGGCATCCGCATCGACTTCATCCTGGGCTCGCCCGCCTTCGCCGAGGCCGTGACGGCGGCAGAGATCCACCGCGAGGAGCGCAAAGGCGAGCAGCCGAGCGACCACGTTCCCGTCGTGGTGGAACTCGCACAGGGCGGCGCGGTTGACAGCGATGTGCCGATGATCTTCGGCTGAGCCGACGCGAAGAGCGCCGCCGTGCGCTCAGGCGCCCTGCCAGCGCGCGATGAACGCGTCGAAGGTCGCGAGAAAGCCCGCGAGAAAGGCCTTTGTGCCCTCGTTCGTGACCTCGTCGTCGAGCACGAGCCCCGGCGTCATCTGCAAGAAGACCTCGGGCTGACCGAGAGTCACCGCGTTCAGGTGCCCGAGAATCGCACGCAGATGCTGCTGAGCAGCCGCCGTGCCGATCGGGCCGCCCGAGGTCCCCGCGATCGCGACCGGCTTGCCGCTGAAGGAGTTCTTGCCACCGGGGCGACACGCCCAGTCCAGCGCGTTCTTGAGCACGCCGGGAATCGAGCGGCTGTACTCGGGTGTGACGATCAGGATGCCATCAGCATCCTCAATCGCCTTCTTGAAGTCACGCGCCACCTGCGGGAAGTCCCCGTCGTAGTCGACCGAGTAGAACGGCAACTCGGCGAGCGGGATCTCGACGAGCCGGGTGCCCTCGGGAGCCAGGCGCTCCAGCGCCCGCGCGAGACGACGATTGATCGAGGTCGAAGAGATGCTGCCGACGATGTATCCGATGGTGCGAGTCACGATATTCCTTCTGTGCGGAAGAACGAAAAGGGGAGGTACATGGATGTCAACGCCCCCGCGCGCCATCCATTCCGCCTTTAGGGTGGAAGTATGACAACCCTGCAGTTGAGTGGCATCGCGAAGAGCTACGGCGAGCGGCGCGTGCTCGATGACGTCACCTTCGCCGTCACCCCCGGCACGCTCACCGGTTTCGTCGGCGGCAACGGCGCCGGAAAGACCACGACCATGCGGATCATCCTCGGCCTGCTCGCCGCTGACGAGGGCACCGTGACCCGTGGCGGCGTGCCCCTGACCGCGACCGCGCGCCACACCTTCGGCTACATGCCCGAAGAGCGCGGGCTGTATCCGAAGATGAAGGTGCGGGAGCAGATCGTCTATTTCGCGCGCCTGCACGGCATGAGCAAGGCGGATGCCACGCTCACCGCCACGGCGCTGCTCACCGAGCTCGGACTCGGCGAGCGCCTCGACGACAACATCGAGGCGCTCTCGCTGGGCAACCAGCAGCGCGCGCAGATCGCGGCATCCCTCGTGCACGACCCCGAGGTGTTGATCCTCGATGAGCCCTTCTCGGGCCTTGACCCCATCGCTGTGGAGACGGTCGCGGCGGTGCTGCAAGAGCGCGCGGCGCGGGGTGTCGCGGTGCTCTTCTCCTCACACCAACTCGAATTGGTGGAGCGCCTGTGTGACGATCTCGTCATCATCGCCGACGGCGGCATCCGCGCGGCGGGTCCCCGCGAAAGCCTGCGCGAACAGTTCTCCGCCCCGCGCTGGGAGATCGAGAGCGCCGCCGACATCGGATGGCTCACGACCGAGCACGGGGTCACCATCGTGAGCGTCGAGGGAGCAACCACGGTCTTCGACGCCGACTCACCCGAGATCGCGCAGCGAGTGCTGCGTCGCGCGCTCGAAGACGGCACGGTCGCACGATTCACGCCCCAGCATCCGACCCTCTCGCAGATCTTCAAGGAGGTCATCCAGTGAGCACCGCCGATCGGCCGCGCCCGGCCGCCTCGACGGCCCAGGCCGTGTGGCTCGTCGCCCAGCGCGAGATGAACACGAAGCTGCGCAGCAAGGCCTTCATCGTCTCGACCGTGATCCTCTTGCTCATCGCTCTGGCGGGTGTGCTGTGGATGGGCTTCTCGGGCGGCCCTTCATCGAACACCTCCGTTGCAGCGACGAGCGATACGGCGAACGTTCTGCAGGCCGTCGAGGGGCTCGAGGTCACCCTCGTGGCCGACCGCGCCGCCGCCGAGGAACTCGTGCTCGCCGGTGAGGTCGACGCCGCGGTGCTGGCGGATGCCACGAACCCCACGGGCTTTCGCATTCTCGCCGCAAGCGAGCCACCGCAGACTCTGTTGCTGATGCTCTCTGCCCCTCCGGCGGTCGAGTTACTGAATCCGGGCGGAGCCACCTGGGGCATGCGATACCTGCTGGGCCTCGCCTTCGGCTTGATCTTCATGATGGCCGCGATCACCTTCGGCTCACCCATCACCACGAGCGTGGTCGAAGAGAAACAGACCCGAGTGATCGAGATTCTGCTTTCGACGATCCCGGCGCGCACGCTGCTGGCCGGAAAGGTCATCGGCAACACCATCCTCGCGATGGCGCAGATCGCGCTGCTCGTTGCCGTCGTGACGATCGGGCTTAGGGTGTCGGGGCAAGTCGACGTTCTCGCGGGCCTCGGCGGGCCGATCCTGTGGTTCGTGATGTTCTTCTTGTTCGGTTTCGTTCTGCTCGCCGCGATGTTCGCTGCCGCGGGTGCCCTCGTCTCACGTCAAGAGGATGTCGGGGCGACTCTGACGCCGGTGATCTATCTGACGATGATCCCGTATTTTCTGGTCATCTTCCTCGGCGAGAACGCGCTGGCGATGAAGATTCTCTCTTATGTTCCGTTCTCGGCACCGGTGGCGATGCCCATTCGCCTCTTCTTCGACGAGGCTCTCTGGTGGGAGCCGCTGCTGGCACTGGCGATCATGCTGCTCAGTTGTGTCGCCGTCGTCGCCCTCGGGGGCAAGATCTATGAGAACTCGCTGCTCAAGATGGGCGCCCGAGTGAAGTTCCGCGAGGCCCTACGCGGCTGACCACCGTTCGCGCGCCCCCTCCCATCGAGACGCACGCTGCCGCGCGAGACCCCTTACCGTTTCGTGCGGCAGCGTGCGTCTCGAGTTAAGGTGCTCAGCGGGTGGCCAGGGCCGCGTCGAGGTCGGCGATGAGGTCATCGGCGTGCTCGAGACCGATCGAGATGCGCACGATGTCGGCACCGGGCCGCGCGTCCTGCGGAACCGGGCGGTGCGTGAGCGCCGCCGGGTGCTGAATGAGCGAGTCGATGCCCCCGAGCGACACAGCGTGCGTGAAGAGCTTCACCGCCGAGGTCAGCACACTCGCCGCCTCGTAGCCGCCCTTCAGCCGGATCGAGACCATCGCGCCCGTTCCGCGCATCTGCCGCCCCATCAGCCCGCGGGGGTCATTGGCAGCGCTCGGATAGAACACCTCCGCGACAGCCGGATGCGCGCCGAGGAACGCCGCCACCGCGGCGGCGTTTTCTTGCTGCTGCCGCATCCGGATCGGAAGTGTGGCGAGCCCGCGGTGCAGCAGATAGGCGCCGAGGGGATGCAGCAGCCCGCCCGTGACCGTACGCACCCGTCGGATCGCTTCGGCGGTCGTCTCGTCGCATGCCACGATGCCGGCGATCACATCGCCGTGCCCGCCGATGTACTTGGTCGCCGAGTGCAGCGACATACGCGCGCCGAGGTCGATGGGGTTCTGCAGGATGGGGGTCGCGAAAGTGTTGTCGACGACGACGGGAACCGCGCCGGCGACCGCGACGACGGCCGCGATGTCGACGAGCTCCAGCGTGGGGTTCGCGGGGGTTTCGATGATGACGAGCGCGGTGTCATCGCGCAACGCCGCGGCGACATCGTCCTCCTTGCAGAAGGTGGTTTCCACGCCGAGAAGGCCTGTTCCGAGCAGGTGGTCCGTGCCGCCGTACAGCGGGCGCACCGCAACGACATGGCGCTTTCCGGTGTTGCCGGTGTGCGCGAGGATGACGGCGGTCATCGCGGCCATTCCCGAGGCGAAGGCCACCGCCGTCTCGGCGTGCTCCATCTCGGCGAGCGCCCGCTCGAAGCGTGCGACGGTGGGGTTCCAGAGACGCGCATAGACGAAACTGCCGCCCTCAATGGGGTTGCCGCCCAGGGCCATCGCCTCGTAGGAGTCTCCACCCCGGTCGATATCGGGCAGCGGGTTGGTCGTCGACAGGTCGATGGGAAGGGCGTGCACGCCGAGCTCGGCGAGCTCTTCTCGACCGGCGTGAACGGCGCGGGTATCGGGATGCATCGAATCAGTGGCCATGCCTCTATCTTGCGCCCGGCACGACGATCTCGACAGAGACTCGTGTAATCTTCGGTGAAAGGTACAGGCGCTTGGGTTTTGTGCTCCCCATGCGCCGATGAGAGGCGAGGATGCCGATGATTCCCCAAGTCGCGAGCGAACTCGACGACATAGATCGGGCGATCCTGCGCGCGCTGTCAGAATCCGCCGACATCACGAACAAGGCTCTGGCCGAGCGCATGGGTCTCGCCGAGTCCACCTGCGCGCACCGCGTGCGCGTACTCAAGCAGCGCGGAGTCATCCGTGATGTGCGCGCCCGCCTCGATGGCGCCGCTCTGGGCTTTCCAATGCAGGGCATGATCAAAGTACGGATGCGCAATCACACCCCCGAGAACGTGCGTGATGTCTTCGACGCGCTTTCGCGCATCCCGCATGTGCTGCAGGTCTTCCACGTCGCCGGTGTCGACGACTTTCTCGTGCACGTCGCGGTCAGCAGCGCCGAGGCGCTGCGCGACATCGTGCTGGGGCACATCACCGTGCACCCCTCCGTGCGCGCCACCGAGACCCAGTTGGTTTTCGAGCTGCGCGACGGCGACGGCCTGCTCTAGCGGACTATGGCCGCCGCGCCGTGCTCATCACCCGCGGAAAAGCTCACGCACCTGCGCTCGAGTGAGCCTTTCTGCCGGTGCGTGCTCGGAGCTTGCGAGGAAGACCTCGCCGGAAGCCTGGAACGCCCCTGAGGCACCGCCGAGAACAGCGAAGCGCCCATCGAAGCTATCGGTTCCGAACAGCAGGTACTTCTGACCCTGCATCAAATCCGGTTCGCCATCGACACGATATCTGACGTCGCCAACAACCCCGCCGGTCTGAACAAACACCACGGTGTCACCCACTGTGGCATCGCCGAAGTAAACCGCGTCGACTCGCAACGACACCGCCTCCGCGGGAATCCCCGCATCCCGCGCAATATCTTCGTCACGCACCTCGTCAGGCACATAGTGGTAAGGATCGTCTGGATTGTCAGGGTCATAACGCGGTGTCAGAACCATCGGCTCTTTGCCGACGACCGTAGCCTCGATAACGATCGTCGCCTGAGCGGCCATCGCCGCCGGGGTGTCGTACACGAGATAGTCCCCGTGCATCTCAATCGTCGACAGCCCGCCGCACCCCGTGAGCGTCATCACAATGGCCGAGGCAAGCACGGCAACGATCGATCTGCGCTTCTTCATCCAAGCACCTCCGCTCATGAGGCGAGCGTACGCGCTAAACCGGGGAGTTCACTGCGAGATAGCGCAGGATGTCATCCACGCGTTCCTTGGCGTCGCCGAAGAGCATCTGCGCGTTCTCGCGGTAGAACAGCGGGTTCTGCACACCGGCGTAGCCGGATGCCATCGAGCGCTTGAAGACGATGACGTTGCGCCCCTCCCACACACGCAGCACCGGCATCCCCGCGATGGGCGAACCCGGGTCTTCTGCGGCGGCGGGGTTGACCGTGTCGTTGGCCCCGATGACGAGCACGACATCGGTGTCGGCCAGATCGTCGTTGACCTCGTCCATCTCGAGCACGATGTCGTAAGGCACCTTCGCCTCGGCCAGCAGCACGTTCATATGGCCGGGAAGACGCCCGGCGACCGGGTGGATGCCGAAGCGCACCTCGACGCCCCGGTCGCGCAGCTTCTGCGTGAGCTCGGCGACCGGATACTGCGCCTGGGCGACGGCCATGCCATAACCGGGGGTGATCACGACGCTGGAGGCGTTCGCCAGCATGTCAGCGGCTGACTCGGCGTCGATCTCTCGGTGCTCACCGTGGTCTTCGTCATCCCCCTTGGGTGCCTCGATGCCGAAACCACCGGCGATCACCGAGAGGAAGGAACGGTTCATCGCCTTGCACATGATGTACGAGAGGTACGCACCCGAAGAACCGACGAGGGCACCCGTGACGATGAGAAGGTCGTTGTTGAGCAGGAACCCGGCAGCAGCCGCCGCCCATCCCGAGTAGCTGTTGAGCATCGAGACGACCACCGGCATGTCGCCACCACCGATGGAGGCGACGAGGTGCCAGCCGAGCGCGAGCGAGAGCACGGTGACCGCGATCAGCAACCACAGCCCTTGACCCTGATGGTTCTGCTGGTCGATCACGAACCAGACGGTCAGCGCGATGAACGCCGCGAGCGCGAAGATGTTGAGGAAGTTCTTGCCCGGCAGCATGAGCGGCTTCGACGACATCCGGCCCGAAAGCTTGAGGAAGGCGACGATCGAGCCGGTGAAGGTCACTCCACCGATGAAGATGCCGATGAAGATCTCGGCGTTGTGGATGCCGACGAGTTCTTCGGCCATCTCGGGGTGCGAGAGATATCCGTTCCAGCCGACCAGCACGGCGGCGAGCCCGACGAAGCTGTGCAATAGCGCGATGAGCTCCGGCATCCCGGTCATCTCGACCCTGCGTGCGCGCCAGAGCCCGATCGCCGCACCGACGATCATCGCGACGACCAAGAGGGTGAGGCCCAGGGCCGCCTGCGGCTGCCCCCAGGCGCCTTGCACGGTCACCCAGATGGTGGCGGCGAGCGCGATGGCCATGCCCAGGATGCCGTAGCTGACCCCCGCACGCGAGGACTCATGACGGCTGAGCCCCGAAAGGCTCATGATGAACAGCAGAGCGGCGACGATGTAGGCCGCACCGGCGACGTTGGCCGAGAGTTCGACGAGGTTCATGCGCCCGCCCCCTTCTGCTCAGCGCCCTGTTTGACGGGGGCTTTGGAGAACATGCGCAGCATCCGGCGCGTGACGGCGAAGCCGCCGAAGACGTTGATGGATGCCACGAGCACCGCAACCGCCGAGAGAATCTGCACGGTCAGATTGTCGGTCGTGATCTGCACGAGGGCACCGACGATGATGATGCCCGAGATCGCGTTCGTCACGCTCATGAGCGGGGTATGCAGGGCGTGTGCGACATTGCTGATGACGTAGAAGCCGACGACGACCGAGAGCATGAGCACGGTGAAGTGCTGCGGGAGGGGCGCGGGCGCGAAGGCGTTGACGAGAAAGAGCGCGAGGATTCCGGCACCGAAGAGCATGAGCTTGCGGCGGGTGCTCATGACGCGCTTCTTCTTGAGCGGTGCTTCGGCGCTCGCCGCAGCGACGGGCGGCGCGGCCGAGACTTGCACGGGAGGAGGCGGCCAGGTCTCTTCGCCGTCTCGCACGATCGTCACAGAGCGCTGCACGATGTCGTCGAAGTCGAGGGTGAGCTGCCCGTCTTTTTCTGGGGTGAGCAGCTTCAGCAGATTGACGAGGTTCGTGCCATAGAGCTGCGAGGCCTGTGTGGGCAGACGCCCGGCCAGGTCTGTGTAGCCGAGGATGATGACCCCGCCATCGGTCACGATCTTCTCTCCGGCGACCGACCCTTCGACATTGCCGCCGGTGCCCGCCGCCATGTCGACGATGACACTGCCGGGCTTCATGAGTGCGACATCGGATGCGGTGATCAAGCGCGGCGCGGCCCGCCCCGGAATCTGCGCCGTGGTGATGATGATGTCGACATCGGCGGACTGTTCGGTGTAGATCTCTGCGGCGCGCTTGTCGTAGGCCTCGCTCGTCGCTTTGGCGTAGCCGTCGGTGGATTGCTCGACCGCGACATCCACCGGCAGATACTCGCCACCGATGGACTTGACCTGATCGGCGACCTCCGGGCGCGGATCGGTCGCGCGCACGATCGCGCCCATGCTGGATGCCGCGCCGATAGCGGCAAGCCCCGCCACACCCACACCGGCGACCAGCACCTTCGCGGGCGGCACCTTGCCCGCGGCCGTCACCTGCCCCGTGAAGAATCGACCGAACTCGTGCGCGGCTTCGACGACCGCACGGTAGCCGGCGATGTTCGCCATCGAGCTCAGCACATCCATCGACTGGGCGCGAGAGATGCGCGGCACGGCATCCATCGCCAGGGCCGTGATGCCGCGCGTGGCCAACGCCGCGCGCAGTTCGGGGCGGAGAGCCGGGCTCAGTAGCCCGATGATCGTCGCGCCATCGGCAAGGCGGCCGATCTCGGCGTCTGTGGGGGCATTGACCTTGAGGATGATGGGGCTTGCCCACGCCTCGGCGCCGCTGACAACCGCAGCACCCGCCGCCGCGTAGGCCTCATCGGGATAGGCAGACGCGCTGCCCGCACCTTTCTCGACCGCGACCTCGTAGCCGAGCTTGATCATGACTCCCACGGTCTGCGGGGTCGCGGCCACACGGGTTTCGCCGTCTTGTTCTGCCACGATGCCGATGCGCGTCATCGAAAACTCCTTTGTGCGGGCATGTTTGCGGGCATGACCACCCTACGGCTACCGCACCGCCCCGCGCATCACCGCCACTCGTGAGCGTTGCCCGCGACCGGGTCTCGCCTCTCCTATCCTGAGGGCGGATTCAGATCGGGATGCAGCACCGTGACCAGCGAATAGGCGTCGCCGTGAGGATCGGGGCCGCGCTCTTTGAACTCGCTGACGAGTTCGAACAGCCGCCGCGAGAGTTCCTCCAGATGCTCCTGGTTGAGGCGAAGACCGAGCCAGCTCATCTGCACCGACTCCGGGTCGACGCCCTCCATCTGTTGCCGCATCGTCTCCAGCAGCACCGCCGATTGGTTCGGCATCCTCGCCTTCCACGAGAGCCCGGTGGCACGATAGGGGATCTCGCGGGCACCCTGAGCGCCCGTGCGCACGGCATCGGCGACGAGGAATCCCGTGTGCACGAGCGTGCGCACATGGTGCAGCATCGTGCCGGGGTTGACATCGAGAAGCTCTGCGAGCTCTTTGTTGGTGCGCGATTCGAAGGCGCAGAGGCGCAGTACCCGCAGACGCACGGGCGAACTGAGCGCGCGCGCCATCGCCTGGCTCTCGGCATCCGGCGCTTCTTCGGTCACGACTCCACTCTAAGCATCTAATTGACATTTCTCAATCAGTAGCGCAGACTGATCGACGTGTCTCAATCAGTTGGCGAAAACGTGACCGCGCCCCCACACAAGGGCTCCCTCTGGCGCGACGGCAACTTCTTGCGCATGTGGAGCGGACAGGCGTTCAGCCAGTTCGGCGCGCAGATCACCGAACTCGCAATTCCGGTGCTGGCCGTCATCATCCTCGGCGCCACCGAGTTCGAGCTCGGGCTCCTCAACGCCGCCGCGCTCGCCGCCTTCCTCGTCGTGGGCTTGCCCGCCGGGGCGTGGATCGACCGCATGCGCAAGCGTCATGTGATGATCGTCGCCGACCTCGTGCGCGCGATAGCCCTGGCCATGCTGCCGCTGCTGTGGTGGCTCGGGATGCTGCAGATGTGGCACCTGTTCGCCGTCGCCCTCGTCATGGGCATCGCCACGGTCTTCTTCGATGTCTCCTACCAGAGCATCGTTCCCTCGCTCGTGCCTTCGACACAGATCGCCGAGGCCAACGGAAAGCTCGAATCGACCCACCAGATTGCCGGTATCGCCGGTCCGGCGATCGCCGGGTGGCTCATCGGCATCCTGACCGCACCCATTGCGATCCTCGCGACCGTCGGCAGTTATATCGCATCCTTCTTCGCGCTGCTGTTCACCCGCGACCGCGAGATCGTGGCAGAAAAGGGCTCGCACGACCCCCTCATCCGCTCGATCGGCGAGGGTCTGCGCTGGGTGTTCGGGCACCCGCTGTTGCGCCGGATCGTCGCCACCACCGCAGTGTCGAACTTCTTCGGCACGCTCTCGTTCACGATGCTCCCGATCTTTCTGCTTCGCCACCTCGGGTTCAGCGTCGAGGCGATGGGCATCATCTTCGCCCTGGGGGCGGTCGGCGGGCTTCTCGGAGCGATCGCCACCCCGCATCTGACTCGCTGGATCGGCGAGGCGCGTGCAATACCCGTGAGTTCCATCGCTTTTTCCGTCGCCGGTCTCCTCCTGCCGGCGGCGGCACTCGTGCCCGAGGTGGCCTTCCCCCTGCTCGTCGCTCAGGGCTTTTTGATGTCGTTCACGGTGCTCGTCTACAACATCACCCAGGTCACCTTCCGTCAGCGCATCACCCCGGCACGGCTGCTCGGGCGCATGAACGCCTCGATCCGCTTCTGCGTCTGGGGCATCATGCCGATCTCCGCGCTTCTCGCGGGCGGTTTGGGCACCTGGCTCGGCGTTGTGCCAACGATGTGGATCGGTGCGCTCGGCGGCCTGCTCTCGGCAGCCTTCGTCGTCTTCGGCCCCTTCTGGACGCTGCGCGAGCTGCCCGATATGCACGCCGAAGGGGATGCCGCGGCCGCGCAGCATCCTGGCGAAACGCCCGAGGGCTGAAGGCCGACTAGCTCGGGGCCGTGCCGTTCGCTGCCGAGCGCGAGCGCGCGATCCCCCTGATCGCGAGAACCAGCGCGACGACGAGCGCCACTCCGGCGACGGCGAACAGGGCGAGGGCGATCGTGCTGGAGACGAGCTCCGACATCCCGGTCCATGCCGTCAACGCCGAATCCAAAGCGCCGTCGTCGTCGGCATCCGGCAGCGCGAAAGCGGCGAAGAACGTCGCTGCCCACGCGAGCACCATCGCCCTGGAGTACCCCGAACGCTCGGCCTTCGCCCGGCGCACCTCGGCATCAAAGAGTGACACAAGGGGCGGGAGCAGGAGCGCGACGATCATCACCGGCGAGTAGACGATGCCGATGACACCCATCCATCCGAGCTCGACGCCGAGCGCTGCGCGCCCCGCCACGACCCACAGCGGAAGGGCCAGAACCATGACCCACTGTGCGATGAAAACGAGCCGACCGAAGCGTGTGATTTCCATGCTCTGACGCTAGCGCATCAAAGGGGCGCGTGGTCTTTCGTGAGTGCGAGCTGCGCGCCATCCTGTGCCACGTCGACCCTGACCATGTCGCCGTCGTGCACCTCGCCCGAGAGCAGCGCCATCGCGAGGCGATCCTGAATCTCCGATTGCATAAGTCGCCGAAGCGGGCGCGCACCGAACACCGGGTCGTAACCGCGTTCGGCCAGCCAGGCTCGCGCGCCGGGTGTCACCGCGAGGGTGAGTCGGCGCTCACGCAGCCGCTCGTGCAGCTGATCGACGGCGAGTTCGACGATCTGAGCGAGGTCGTCGTGGCTGAGCGCCTGGAAAATCACGATGTCGTCGAGACGGTTGATGAACTCGGGCTTGAAAGCCTGGCGCACGAGTTGCTGCACGGCATCCCGCTTTTCTTCTGCACTCGGCCCCGGATCGATCAGAATCTGCGAGCCGAGGTTCGAGGTGAGAATCAGGATGACGTTCTTGAAATCGACCGTGCGACCCTGGCCGTCGGTGAGCCGGCCGTCATCCATGACCTGCAGAAGCACATCGAAGACCTCGGGATGCGCCTTCTCGACCTCGTCGAGCAGCACCACCGAGTAAGGGCGCCGACGCACGGCCTCGGTGAGCTGCCCGCCCTGTTCATAACCGATGTATCCGGGTGGGGCGCCCACGAGCCGCGAGACCGAGTGCTTCTCGCCGTACTCGCTCATGTCGATGCGCACCATCGCGTGCTCATCGTCGAAGAGGAAGTCGGCGAGCGACTTGGCGAGCTCCGTCTTGCCGACACCCGTCGGGCCGAGAAAGAGGAAGGAGCCGGTCGGGCGGTTCGGATCATTGATGCCCGCGCGGCTGCGGCGCACCGCGTCGGCCACCGCCTTCACCGCATCCTTCTGACCGATCAGACGTTTGCCGAGCTCGGCTTCCAGGTGCACAAGCTTCTCGCTCTCGCCTTGCAGCAGACGCCCGACGGGGATGCCGGTCCACGCGGCGATCACGCTGGCGATGTCTTCGTCGGTGACCTGCTCGTTCACCATGCGCTCTTCGCCGGGGTCGGCTTCGGCGCGCTCTGCCTCGGTGAGCGCTTCCTGCAACTGCTTGATGGTTTCGTACTCGAGCCGCGATGCCTTCGCGTAGTCGGCCTCGCGCAAGGCCAGATCGCGTTCGGTGATGGCCGCATCGAGCTGCTTCTTCAGATCACCCACACGGTTCAGGCCGGCGCGCTCATGCTCCCATCGGGCCTCGAGCGTTGCGAGTTCTCGGTCGGAGTCTGCCATCTGCTCGCGGAGCTTCGTGAGGCGCTCCTTCGAGGCGGCATCCTTCTCTTTCTTGAGCGCGAGCTCCTCGAGGCGCATGCGGTCAAGCGTGCGACGCAACTGGTCGATCTCGACCGGGCTTGAGTCGATCTCCATCTTCAGGCGACTCATCGCCTCGTCGATGAGGTCGATCGCCTTATCGGGCAGTTGCCGACTCGGAATGTAGCGGTTCGACAGCGATGCAGCCGCCACCAGCGCACTGTCACTGATGGTGACGCCGTGGTGGGCTTCGTAGCGCCCCTTCAGCCCACGAAGGATCGCGATCGTGTCTTCGACGCTCGGTTCGCCGACATAGACCTGTTGGAAGCGACGTTCGAGCGCGGCATCCTTCTCGATGAACTCGCGATACTCGTTGAGGGTGGTCGCGCCGATCAGTCGCAACTCGCCGCGCGCGAGCATGGGCTTGAGCATGTTGGATGCCGCAACCGAACCCTCGCCACCGCCCGCGCCCATGAGCACATGCAACTCGTCGATGAAAGTGATGATGCGGCCCTCGGACTCCGTGATCTCTTTGAGCACGCTCTTGAGGCGCTCTTCGAACTGGCCGCGGTACATGGCTCCCGCGACGAGGGCCGAGATGTCGAGCGTGATGAGTTCTTTGTCTTTGAGGGATTCGGCGACATCTCCTGCCACGATGCGCTGCGCGAGCCCTTCGGCCACCGCCGTCTTTCCCACTCCGGGTTCGCCGATCAGCACGGGGTTGTTCTTCGTGCGGCGGGTGAGCACCTGGCTGACCCGACGGATTTCGCTGTCGCGACCGATCACGGGGTCGAGCTTGCCTTGACGCGCACGGTCGGTCAGGTTGATGCCGAACTGTTCGAGTGCGCTTCGCTGATCATCCTGCTGTGCGGGGTTGGTCATCGTTCCTCCTGACGTCTCCTTGCTGCTATCTCAAAGTTGAGTTATCTAGACTCAACTTTAGCAGAAGAGACGCGCTCCGCTCATCGCCGAAGCGGAAAGGCGTCTCAGAGCGACTGGACCGCATCGAGCAGGCGCGCCGCAGAATCGGCCCAGGATGAGCGCGCGATATGCGCCGCGCCCGCTGCCACCAGTCGTTCCCGAACGAGCGGGTCGTCGAGCGAGGTCACGGCCGCCGCGAGCGCGGCCGGGTCATCCGGGTCGACGTAAAGGGCACCCGGTCCTGCGACCTCGTGAAAGATCGGCATATCGGTGACGACCGCCGGAACCCCGAGCGCGAGTGCTTCGGCTACCGGCAGCCCATAGCCCTCGTCCCGTGAGCTCGTCACAAGCACGGCGCGCTCGGCGAGCGCCGCTGCGTACTCGGCGTCGGTGACGCCGCCGTGGAAGACGATCTCACCGCCGGAGGGGTCGATCAACGCCTCAAGCTGCGTGCGGCGGTCGTCAGAGATACGCGAGAGCAGATGAAGAGTGCGCCCGGGGAGCATCCGCATCGCCCGAACAAGGTTCTCGACGTTCTTATAGGGCATGAAGGAGCCGATGTAGACAAGGTTCTGCGCGCCCCCCGTGACCGGGCTCTTCAGGTGCTCGGCGAGCTGTTGCGGCGCATTCGGAATGATGACGACCGGCCTCCTCGTCAGACGCACCGCCGCGAACTGCGCGGCCGAGGTCTCGCTCACGGTCGCCACGATGTCAGCGCGATTGAGCGTCCACCGTTGCGGCGCGAAGCCCAGGTGAAAGAGCCGCCACCCGAATCGGATGTACCAGGGCAGATCTCGAGGCGGTGTGCGATGTCGGTAGTAGATCATGTCGTGCAAGGTCAGGATCAGCCCGAACCGCCGGCCGAGCGAGCCGATCGTCTGCATCGGCGAGAACACCGCATCGGGGTGATGCGCATTCAAGGCACGCGCCGCGAAGGGCTCGCGCAGAGAGGTCGGTGAATGGATCAGAAGGGTGGAGGCACCGGGGGGAAGAAGAGGGATCTGTGCGGCATCCCACACCAAGAACGTCACCTCGATGCCGCGTTCCGGTGCCGCTGCGAAGACGGCGGCGGCGAGCTCGGCGGAGTACCTGCTGATGCCGTCGTGATAGTCGGTGCGGATGTAGCGCGCGTCGAAGAAGAGCCGCATCGGGCGTCAGCTCTCTACCGGCTCACCGCGATAGAGCTTCTCAAAGGTGTCGAGCGTCTTTTCGATGTCGTGAATCTCGACGCCCTCCAGGGATGCCCGCTGCATGCGCAGATACTCCTCTTCGGGCGCGGTCAGCACCCGCGTCACCTTCTCGGCGAAGTCTTCGACGTTGCCGGCTTCGAAAAGGTAGCCGTTCTCACCGTCGTGAACGAGGTGCGGCAACGCCATCGCATTGGCCGCGACGACCGGCAGTGCGGATGCCATCGCCTCCATCGTCGCGATCGACTGGAGCTCTGCGATCGAGGCCATCACGAAGACGGTCGCCTGCGAGTACAGTTCACGAAGCGCCTCGTCAGCGACGCGCCCGTGGAAGGTCACCCGATCGCTCACGCCCAGCTTGCGGGTGAGGTTCTCTAGGGCATTGCGCTGATCGCCGCCCCCGACGACATCAAGTGTGACACCCAGCGCGGGGTCGAGTTTGGTCAGAGCGTTCAGCACCACGTCGACGTGCTTCTCGGCGGTGAGTCGGCCGACCACCAGCATCCGGTTGTGCGCGCGCGCTCCGATGATGGGGACATAGCGCGAGCGATCGATGCCGCAACTGATCGGGATGACACCGTCTATCTCGATCGTGCGCTCAAGAAAGTCCGCCGCACGTCGGGTCGGCGTCGTCACCGCGCGTGCCATGCCAAAAGTGCGCTTCGCGTCGGCCCAGGCGAGCTTCAACCCGAGGCGGTTGAGGAACTCCGGCAGAGTCGTGTGATCGAGAATGTTCTCTGCCATCACGTGGTTCGTCGCAACAACGGGGATGCCGCGCTGCCGCGCGATCCGGGTGAGCCCCCGCCCGATGACGATGTGTGACTGGATGTGCACGACATCCGGCTGCACTCTTGTGAGAACTCGTCGTGCCCAATACTTGGCGCGAAACGGCCACACGAACCGCAGCCAGTCATGTGGCAGCCACCGCACCGAGGGCAAGCGATGCACAGTCATCGGCTCCCCCTCGATCACCTCGGTGCGCGCGGGGATACGGCGATACGCCGTATGCGGCGCAGCGACGTGAACATCGAGGCCCCGCTGAACCAGACCCGCGGCCAGACGCTCGGTGAAACGAGCCGCCCCGTTGATGTCGGGCGAGAAGGTGTCCGTGCCGATGAGCACGGTCAGCGGCCGCACGGTATCGGCGGGACCGCTCGGGGTCTCGGATGTGGTCACGGGGGATGAGAACCAATCTCTGTCGCACGCCACGGGCACCGCGGCACCTTCCAGGCTACCCGAGGCGAGCCGAGTGCTCGTGCCGTGATATCCACGCGGTCCCCTGCCCGCGCTTTCGCGCCGAGCCCCGGATGCCGCATGATGGGGTATGCGCTCGCCCGCACCGCCACCCTCTCGCCGACAACTGCGTGAAGAAGGTCGCG